>NZ_CP155075.1:0-363740 GCF_039621805.1 Paraburkholderia sp. PREW-6R
TCGTCCGGCACGTCGGCGAGCAGCGTTGGCTGCCAGAAGTAGCCGCTTTCTCCGGAGCGCGCGCCGCCTGTCAGCACCCTGGCGCCCGCGTCGCGTGCGTTGGCGACGAGCCGCTGCATTGCGTCGACACGCCGTCCGTTCGCCATCGCGCCCATCTGGTTCTGCGTATCGAGACCGTCCCCCACCTTGACGCTGGCAAGGGCCTTCGCAAACGCCTCCGAGAATGCCGAAAAGATCGCTTCCTGCACGTAGAAACGCGTCGGCGCGATGCACACCTGGCCTGCGTTGCGAATCTTGCCCGGCAGCAGGATTTTCACCACATGGTCGATATCGACGTCGTCGAACACGATCACGGGCGAATGGCCGCCGAGTTCGAAAGTCGCTTTCTTCATGCCTTCGGCGGCCATCTTCGCGAGATGCTTGCCGACCGCGGTCGAGCCGGTGAACGTGAGCTTCTTGATGACCGGCGAGCGGATGAGGTGGGTGGAGATTCTGTCGGGCACGCCGAGCACGATGTTCAGCACGCCGTTGGGCAAACCTGCGTCCTGCAATGCCTTTGCGAAGGCTAACGCGGCGGACGGCGTTTCTTCTGCCGGTTTGAGAATGCACGAACAGCCGGCCGCCAGCGACGCCGCAATCTTGCGCGCCGATAGCATCGCGGGGAAATTCCACGGCGAGAATGCGGCGACCGGGCCGACCGGCTCCTTCATCACCAGCCAGCGATGCCCATACTCGCGCGGCGGCACGATGCGCCCGTAAGCGCGGCGGCCTTCTTCCGCGAACCAGTCGAACGTATCCGCTGCGCCAAGCACTTCGCCTTTGGCTTCCGCGAAGGTTTTGCCCTGTTCGGTCGTGATCTGACGAGCGATGGCGTCGCTGCGCTCGCGGATCAGGTCGGCGGCTCGTCGCAGGATCGTCGAGCGATCGTATGGCGACACACGTCGCCACTGCCGGAAACTGCGTTCGCTCGATTCGAGCGCTGAATCCAGCTGCGCTGCGGATGCGTGCGGCACGCTGCCAATGCGCGCTTCGGTGGCGGGATTGATCAGCGCCTGCTCGCCGGCGCCGGATGCGATCCACTCTCCGTCGATGAACAGGTGCGGTTTGGGAATCGTGGCTTCCACTCGTCTGTCTCCTCTGTCGCCGTTTGCCTGTGTGCCCAGCCTACGCATGACTATACCGGCGCGGTTCTTATACAGAAACAATTTGTTTTTTGTTCGTATATCGGAATGATCGGGACAGGAGCATGAACGTGGATGTCGCGTCTCGTCTTTCATCGCCACGCCGGCGTACGCATGGACTGGCGCTTCATGCCTGGCTGACGCTTACCCTCTTCTGCTCACGAACCGGTTCCTTCGTGCTCGAGCCACGTGCGGAAGAGTAAGACTGCGTTGTCGGCGGATCTGTCGGCGGGGACATAAGTGCAGTAGCTACGCGATGGCAGACGAGGACCGGCGAAGGGTTCGATCAGCCGGCCGGCAGCGAGATCGTCGGACACCAGCGCAGTGGGTCCCATGGCAATGCCGATCCCGTCGATGGCCGCCTGCAACGTGAGATAGAAGTGATCGAACGTCAACGAGGCTGCCGGTCGGAGTGCGGACATGTGCACGCTTGCCAGCCAGTCTGGCCACAGACGCGGCAGACTCGACGTGTGGAGCAACGTATGCTGCCGGAGATCGTCGGGCGTGCGAAGCGGTAGATGCCTGAGCAGCGCAGGACTGCAGACCGGGAGTCTTTCCTCGGACAGGAACGGTCGCATCGAGTAGCCATAGAACGTATCAGGGCCGCCTCGAATAATGACGTCATAGGTTTCTTTCAGACTCTCCACCGGCTCGTTCGACGTCTCCACATTGACGTCCAGTTCGGGATGCGCGGCGCGAAATGACGACAGCCTCGGCACCAGCCAGCGCAACGTAAAGGTCGCGGGCGCGTTGACGGTCAGGATAGGCGAGCGCGCTTCGTGCAACCCATAACGAGCCGTCGCGTGGGCGAGTTGCGCGAACAGCGGGCCGATTTCCGCGAGATACGCTTTTGCCGCTGGCGTGAGCACCACGCGCCGGTTGTGCCGCTCAAATAACGATGCGCCTAACCATTCTTCGAGTAGCCGCACGTGCTGGCTCACGGCACCGTGCGTGACGTGCAACTCAGCCGCTGCTTCCTTGAAGCTGCCGAGGCGACCTGCGGCCTCGAAAGCCCGCAGTGCGTTAAGGGGAGGTAAGGTGCGCTTCATTCGTAGGAGATTCGCTAACCCGAACGGCCAATTTATCTGGTTTGCTGGCGTCGGCCAAGATAGATATTCTTCTTATAAGCTTGGTTACTGGAGTGCGAATGCTCAGCTACACCGGCGGTTTCGTTCTCCTCGCTGCCGTACTTCATGCGAGCTGGAACGCAATGCTGCATGGCAATGAGGACCGATACCTTTCCATGACGTGGATGAGCATTGCCATTGGCGCGGTCTCCGCGCTCGTCGTCATGGTGGTGCCGAGCCCGGCTAGCGCGGCGTGGCCGTACATCGCCGCATCGGGGCTCGTGCATATCGTCTACAACATGACGCTCGTGCGGTCGTACCGCCGCGCCGATCTCGCGCAAGCGTATCCCATTGCGCGCGGCTCTTCCCCGCTACTCGTCACGCTCGGTGCGGCACTCTTTGCGCACGAAGCGATCAGCCTGCTGCATGCTCTCGGGATCGTGATGATATCGGGTGGCATCATCGCCATCGCGCTGGAGAGACGTCATGTGTCACCGGCAGGAACGCTGGCAGCACTGACGACTGGGGCGACGATCGCTGTTTATACCGTGATCGACGGTATCGGCGTGCGGCTATCCGGTGGTCACGCGCTTAGCTATACGGCGTGGATGTTCCTGTTCTACTGGCTGATGCCCGCGCTTTTTATCGCGCAGCGTGGGATCACGGCGCTGTGGGCGTCGGCGCGGGCGGTGCCAATGGCAATAGGCTCGTCGCTTGCCGGGGGACTCGTGTCGATCGCCGCGTATGGGATCGTTATCTGGGCGCTGCAGTCCGGCGCGATGGGGACGGTGTCGGCGTTGCGCGAAACCAGCGTCGTGTTCGCCGTGCTGATCGGGCGCGTGTTCCTACGGGAATCGGTGAGTGGGAAGCGCTGGCTCGCTTGCGTGATCGTTGCTGGCGGTGCGATCTGTTTGGGGGTTTGAGGGGAGTTTTTTGGTTTGCTTTGGTTGGGGTTGGGTTTTCCCTTCGTCTACATTTTGATGCGGTGTATCTTGGCGTTGAGGATGGACCCGTCAGGCTTGTTCCTGGGTGTCGCGTCGCTGATTCAGGTTTTGGCAGGGCTTGAGGGCGAATGAGACGTGTGTCCGGATAATGCAAATCCTCATGCAGGCGCCGCTAGGTGCTCCGATCGATCTGGAAGCAGCATGGCCGCTGCGTGGCTTTTAAGGTAGGCATTTGTTAATGACGGTTAGTTGCGTTGTGTTTGGCGAATGCGTTGGTTGCGATCTGTCCGCCGGAACTCAGAGGGCGATATAGTCGACGCGCAGTCTCATAATGCACCCTGAGGTGGTCCGCGCCGCACTACTCGCCCGCTGCTGAAGTCCCATCGCTTCGCGGCGCGTCTCACACCGGTGGAATGCCGGTACTTCTGCGCATGGAAGGGCTTCTCTCGATTGAATTCTTGTTTAGGTAGGCGTGGACAGGCATTGCAACAGCAAGGTTAGCGACGCGAGTTCCTTCTCTTGATGGCGCGAGCCGTTGCCCGCTCGCTCGCCTTCGATCACTTAGCGGATTTGCTTGCAGCCCTACGCCGTGGCCGTCGGTCTGGGCAAGCCGATAAAAGCGGTGTCGCCCGTGATGTCGCCGTCATGTTCATCTTGGCCAGCGTTTGTGAGCGGACAGACATGATGGGTCCGCGACTGGAAATTGGATCGCTCGCTATCTTGAGTGGTCTGCGAACATCGTGTGCGAGCCTACTAGGCGTCTTGCCGTTGAATCTTCGCCAAGTGGTGGTCGAAGTTATTCGAATGGAAAAAGGTCGGCGGGAATCTACGGTTGGTGCTCGAGTTGACCGCATTACAAAATACGTAGCATTTGCTACGTCACGCCAGTTTAAGTGAGTTTCAATGGGTCCAGCGGAGTCGGAGCGCCTTCATATGACTGAAATACAGACAGAGCGTGAAACATATTGTCTGAAAGCTGTGGAAAATTGCTTCAAAGCGCCGACACGCAAGGGTTTTCGTCCGTTCCGAGAATTTTATCTTATGTTTCACGCTCGTACTTCGATCATTGTCGATACTTTGCGGCACGGCAGCTTCGGCTGGGCAACCCAATTCATTGGTTGTTACGGATACCTAACTAACGTACCGTGACACGGCTTGCGATCGGGTGGCCGGATGACCGACCAACTTTGCTATCGGACACTTTTGTCGGCAGACCGGCATCGTCAAATCGGCGCGATCGGATCGGTATATTGCTTAGCTTGAGCTCCTCCATGCGCCTGCTGTTCGGCTACTAAGCTGCGAGTTGGTTTGGATGTGGGCTCATAGGGACGTCAAAAGCTATTCATTCTCCCAACGTGGCGGCCGAGTGAGGGGGTGTGGGCACGACGGGCAGCGGCGAGAATAAGGCACGTTGTTGCAATGAGGCGTATGCGACGCCTTACACTCAACGCGCTCCTTGGCGAAATTTCTGGAGCCATTGAACACCGATTGGTGGGGCAACGCCTTCGTTCGCCGACACGACGTCCGGTGCTCATTAGTGCCTCGCAGCGACGTTAGCAGAACAGCGACAGAAACAATCGACGGCAAGTTGCGGCGCCCGGCCCGTCTTCTAAAATTAGCGGCAGGCCTCTTTTTCTTGCATCGGGTTTGTCCAATTTCGACGATGAAGCGAAGACTAGCCAAAGACGCCGGTGATTGCCGACGGCCGAAGGGTGCTGGTACGCAGCGCGCTCTCTAGGAAAGCATTAAATCGCGGTCGTATTGGAACCAACGGAATTCTTCTGCGAAGGAGTCTCGGTGAATCGAACTCTGATTGAATGGTCAGCGCGCCCATGAAGGATCAACAATGAATGCCCACGGGCAAGCCGGGACTGAGCTGGTTAGGAAAGCGTGTACAGGGTGTCAAGCTGTCTGGACGATCGACGATATACGTTTGACGTTAGAGTTCAGCCATTCGAAACGAACGTGGGGCATGTCGATGCGACGTCAAGCCGCCTAGCAAGCGCCTTGAAAATCGCGCCGAGACATCTAACTGGAATGTCGTGATATGGCCAGCCGACGTTTTTTACTCCCACTCGGCGTTTCGGCCAGAGTCTAAGTTTCTTCAAACGAATAGCCTGTTACCGGATTCACCCATCGCAATAGACGGTCGGCCGAAGCCAAACATCAAACCGACAGGCATGCGCAAAGTATCGCGACTGCATCGCGGCAACGCTGTTTGCTCTCGATATCTAATTTGCTCGGCCAGCGTGCCACAGCAGTTACACCGGAGGTTCACAGCATGACACCTGCACTTCGCTTTTTTATTGAGCGGGGCGACGGTTCCAGAACGAGAGTCAACTAGCCAAGCTAACGGCAACGTCGACGATAGTTGAATAAGTCGCGACAGCTTTTGCGCCTGGTGCACTTACCAGTCGTTGTGAGGGTCGCCTCCGCATCAACTCCGCTCGTCAAACGATACTTAAAGCGGCGCCAGTGCCATTGAGCAACGACTCGGCCACGCTACCATCGATCGGAAGGTTGTCGAGCAAATTGGCGCGAATCGCGCGAATCCCCATCAGTGGTCTCCCCGCGCCAACAGCTAGAGACGTTGCCTCTGGTCCTCCCTTCGCCAGGGTGGCGCGGCGCGCCAGAAGACGATCACGACTTCGTGACAGGGAAGCCAGCGCGGTGATGCCTGAGTGAGAGCAGCGTTTGAAAATCACTTTCGGGACTGGGTGAATCCGCTCAAGGCCTCAAAACACAAGGGGAGGTTTGCGATGTGGAGTCGGGGTTGGGTTTCGTGGACGGGTGAGGCGGATGACGACGTTGAGCCAAAATTCAGCGGGCAGTTGAAAAGTGTTCGGATCCGAACACCTTATTGAAGCAACACTAAATAAATCTCCGACCTCGGATTTAAGCTCTGTAATGTTAGAGGGTGCAACGGACGCTGGCTAGTTTGCAGGAGACGGCCCGTAGCGACTTGGGCCACAACTGATACGCGAGGCAAACCCTCAAAGTGTCCGGATCCGAACACATTGTCGCGCGAGCGACAACCGACCGAGTGCTACTCACTGCTGGATAGCTCACTAAACCGGCAGCAGCCGCGCACCGTCAAAATGACCCAAACTGTTCGAATCCGGACACTTTGAGTGTCCCCGCCTGCAACGTACGCCACCCCGGAATGCAATGTCGACGTAGCAGTCTTCAAAACGCGCAGACTAATTGCTAACCCCCTCTCTCGCCCAAGTGTCCGGATCCGGACACAATCCCATATCAGAGGGCGTAAAAAAACCCGCCAGCGCGGGTTTGCTGTTCACTCTGGCCGGAGAGAAAACATCTTGCCAATGTGCTCCCTTATATCCGCTTCCTGCTCATCAGTGAGCATTCCCGCCTTGAACTTCAGCGTGAGGCCCTTCCCATCGCGGGTGATACTGCCGGCCTGCGTTTTTCCCGCAAAGATTTTCAGTATGCTCCTGCCCCCAGAATCGCTGCCGGCAGTCGTCCGATTGATGTGAGCGCTTATCGTAGACGCCACCCTGCTCTGCACGAGGTCGCCAGATAAAACCAGCGGCCAGATCTCAGACAACGCCGCCATGCCGGCGTCACCGGTTTTCTTGAGCGTAAGGACGATATCCTGTGCAGCACTTCCGGCCAGCAGCGACGGGTTCAGATCCAGATCCCGCTTTATAAAATCTGGCAGGTCATCAAACGCGAGGAATCGGTAAAGGTCGTTTCGTGTCACACCCATCACGTCGGCGAGACGGGTCCGCTTCGGAAACTCCGACTCGGCACGACGAATGGCAATGGCAATCTCATAGTCAGAAAGATCGTCGCGCGTGACATTTTCCATCAACGCAAGTGCCGCCATGTCCTGGTCCGTGCACTCGATAACAACGGCCTTCACAGTCGCGCGATTGATCAGTTTATGGGCTCGCCAGCGGCGTTCACCCGCGACCAGCTGAAACGCGTCCCCCACACGACGTACCGTCACCGCCTGCAGCAAGCCGACTTCGCCGATGGACCTGGCCAGTTCGGCCAGTTTCGCTTCGTTAAACTGACGGCGTGGCTGCCAGGGATTCGGAGTAATCTCATCGACAGCGATCTCCGTCGCTGTGCCCTGCTTCTCCAGCTCCTGAATGCGCAACTGAGCCACCGCCAAAGCGCTCGTTATACCTGGCATTGTTTGAGGGCCCCGCGAAGGCTTCTTGGCTTCACTCTTGAAGTCGGCAGGCGTCGCCAGGTTCGCGGTCTTTGCTAGTAGTTGCTCGCGGATATTAGTCATGCCGCTAACTCCTTCCAGTTTTTAACAAACATATCGTCAAGCCACTTCGCGTATTGCATCATCGGCTGCTTCACGCGCTGCAATGACTTCGCGCTCGAATGCGTGCTAACGATGTCCAACGCTGTCGAGAATGACAAAGCACCGCCACTCATCACGGAACTCGCAGGGATTTCAAACGGATCCAGCCACCGTCCGTACGCACTCTGCGCCCATTGTCGAACGACGGGTGCGGACGAAGTCTTGCCGTAGTCGACCTTGGAGAGCAGTACTGAGATGAAGTCATAGACTTTGTCTTCTTCATACGGAAGGAAATCTTCTGCCACGTCAGAAAAAAGACGCCAGAACGCGAGAGAGCTGATGAAGTCCAGGTTCTCAGGAATCATCGGCATGACCAACGCGTCCGCCGCAAGCAGGGCGTTCAGATTCATATAGGACAGCGACGGTGACGTGTCGATCAATATGTAGTCGTATTGAGACCGCAGCGGTTCCAGACCCTCCCGCAAGACAGACCAGAACCGATAGCCTTGCATCGTCTTCTGCCGTGCAGGCAACAGAAACTCGGCGCCATAAAGGAAGGTGTGGCCAGGTATGATGTCCAGTCCGTCCCAATAAGTTGACTGAACCTGCGCGCTCAGGCCGCCTTCCACGTTCTGGTCATAAATATAAGGAAGGACCGTATCCTCGCCCGTGATCTCCTTCTCTGCATACAGGCCGCACAACTCGGACGCCGACGCCTGTGGATCAAGGTCGATCAACAAAACTTTCCTGCCAAAGAGCGTCAACGCCTGTGCCAGACAAACCGTGGTCGTGGTTTTGGCCGAGCCTCCCTTTAGCTGAGCGGTCGTCAAAACCTTGCCTCGAAAGTTGCTGTCTGCGTCCTCCAGTCGAGTCTGGTAGATCTCCGACGCCAACTTGATCCATACTCGAGCCTCAGCAAGCGTGAAGGTCCGGCTGCGGCCCGTGCCGTTCAATGTTCCAGCCGGAAGACCTGCGTCCGCTTTGGTCGCAAGATACTGAATCTGCTGCCGGGTAAGACTGCACATCTCGGCCAGTTCGCTGATCGTATAGATCGGCGCTTCCTTGCGAGGGCGCGGCGCGAGGATCTGTTCTCGAAGATTGTCGGAGAACGGTGCAAGGTTATCTGCGAAATCTGCGACTTCGCGCAATGTGACCTTTCGGTCTTCCATCGGTAAGGTGCCTACGTGGGCCATTCTGCACTTCTCCGTGTTTTGACGTTGAAGCGCAGAATACACGAAAGTGCGTAAACAATCCTCCTATGCGCTAAATTCTTTAAAGTTTTTTTAGCAAAAGACTGCAGGTCACTGTTCTAACGCGCATTTTTGGTCCGCGGATAACAAGAACAAGGTTAAACAACGCTGGCTGAAAGCGGCTTAAAAGGCCTGTAGTCCCGCTTCAATGCCCCTGCCCGGAGCATCCGGCACAAAAACCGTCCCCCGGGTGGTTTTTGTGCGCGCCATAGCCGCACATATTTTTTGTTTATAAATCAAAACGTTACATCTTTACTAGGTTTGGAATTTCCGCCGCAAAACCAAAACCTTTCACTCATGGTCCGTAAGTTCTTTTTAAAAAAATAACCCACCGACAAACATACAGTCGAGAAAAAAACCTTATAAATCAACGAGAACACCTGTGGATAGGGACGGTTTTTGTGCGCGGCTGGACGGTTTTTGTGCCATGGGGGACCGAAATTGGGGCGTTCGAGGTGGAATTTGTGAGAGAAGGGGTGGAAATTGGGCGCATGAGGGGGCGGTTTTTGTGAGGAGCGGTTTGACTAGCGCCAAACGGGCAAGCTTGCCCACAGCCTTCAGGGGCGGTTTTTGTGTTGACACCATTTGCGTCCCTGCTAGAGTGCCCGGCATGGAATCGAGTTAAATGGAAAACCAAAGCCTCCCCGTCACGCCGCATCAGCTCGCTCTGGACATCTACGAAGACATGTCCGGTCAGGGCTCGTCTATCAGCGACGCCACGAGAGACATTGGTTTTTTACGGAACAACATCTTCACGCGGGTAGGCGGCCTTGGCATTGCAGCGCGCCGGGTTCTGGATGCGGCCTATTTTCTGGTGGCTGCGAAGGCGCCGGATGAACTGATCGACGACAAGGTCTACACGTTCACCGCGGAGATCAACTACTTCAAGTGGTTGATGCGTTATGACAGCCGGAACCACAGCCACCTGGTCGCCCAGATGCGGGCCGCCGCAAAGGCGCGGGTCGAAATCATGACCGCACCCTCCATCGAGGAACTGACGGACAAGGATGCGTGGGGGACGATCAGCCTGCTCGGCGATTGCTACATCGACCGCGGGCTCGTGTGTGTGCTGCTGTCGGGGCGCGTGATCAAATACCTGATCAGCCCTTATAAGGCCCATTGGCTCAGTCTGCGGGCGTCGACCGCATTCTCCCTTTCCCTGTCGCGTGCGATTTATGACCGGCTTATTCCGTGTGAAGGCCACGGCGTCACCGAGTGGTTCGCTTACGAAGAAATTCTGGAATGGCCAGGTAAAGTGGGTGAGTCCAGAAGGGAAGTCAAAGAGTTTAAAAAACGCTTTCTCGAGCCGGCCATCACGCAGCTGAACGAGGTGTCGGATTTCGACGTGAGTTGGGAAGCCAATGGCGAGCGGCTGCCTGCTGACAAGCTGAAAATGCGTTTTCGCTTCACAAAGAAGCAGGGGGCAGACGCCGCGCGCGCGGGCATCGACGATTCGATGTATCTGGTCCTCCACGACGAATTCGCGTTCAGCAGCGAAGACTTCGAGCGCATAGCCCAGAACCGTGGCGAATGGACAGACGCGCGGCTCATGCAAGCTGTCGAATACACGCGTCACCGTCTGAACGAAGGGAAGATCACTTCGAGTCCCAAGGGGTATCTGTGGAAGGCCCTGATGGGGAATTACCGCATCGGCGATGCTGACAGGAAGATGGTGTCCGTCCGCGCCAACCTGCGGGAAACCGGCAAGCGCGAAGCAACGTCCCGTAGCACGGCAGAGGCGAAACTCCATGCCAGCCTGGAGGCCCAAAACGAAGTGGCGCGAGCGAAAATGGCGATCGAGGTAAAGACCGGCAAAGACTTTTTCGAAGCCGCCGACGCCGCCATGCAACGCGAGCTTTTCCAGTCTTATATCAGAGGCCTGATGCCGCAGCGGTTGATCGAGAAGCAGGGGTTAAAACGCGAGGAGTTGAGTCCTCAGAATATCCTTGTCAAAGATAAGGTGATCGCCGACTCGTTCTGCACGCATGTGTTCGCGAAACGCAAGAAGATGCACGCGGGACAGTAGGAGTAACCAGAGTACCCGCAATCGTGACGGGGGGCGCACGGTCCGCCGCCAACGCAACCTGAATGGCTTTGCGTGTTGCGCTCGGCAAGGCGCCATGAGGTTCGATCAAGCCAGGCAATGCCCAGCCGTCGCATGATGGTGCTGGCGTTCGCAGTGCCCGACGACGGTCCGGATGTACGACGCGCTACGCTTCTGATTCAATGGGCCAACCACAGTCACGCATCGGCCACGCTGACGCGGCAAAAAACGCACTCCTGAAGGGTGTCCGTTTAAGACGCAGCGCGCGGAGGCAAGCTGAAGAGCCGCTTTCCAACTACGTCACGAAGCGACTCTACGAAACCACGACGGTGAACTCAACCCCTGATTCAAAATCCAGCGTCGTGGTCGAGTAACGCGGATCCCGGACGTAGCAGACGCTCAACTTGCCTGAATAGATCCAGATAGGTGTCGGCCCATACATCGATGAAGACCATGTCGAACGTGCCGGTCAGTTGCGACACGGTCTGGAAAACATCACCTTCGCGCAGATCGACGTAAGCGTCTACGTCCGCGGTTCTGATGTGGCTGCGCAATTGGACACACTTGGCCGCGTCGAACTCGGTCGCGACCACTATGCCAGAGCCTAGCGTGCGAAGGCCTTCCGCAAGATATAGCGTCGACACGCCGCAAGAACTGCCAAGTTCGAGGATTCGAGCCGGTCTGTGCGAAAGCACCAGGTTGCGCAAAAACCTTCCGGTTTCCGCCGACACGGCTAACGAAAGCGATGAGCGCTGCGTAGATTCGAAGTCTTCGCTCGACAATCCGACCGTTTCAAGAAACCGTCCGCGCAGTCGAGGCGCGAGCGTTTCGTAGTCCTCGGCGAGAGTCAGAAACTCATCACTCGATCCCGGAAACTGCGCCGTTGCTCGGGCGATGATTTCTGTCCGGCTCTGTTCGTGGAGCCGCTGCAGAAGGGCGGCGGTGGTCGAAGCCATGTGCGCTCCTTTGAGATGATCGATGTAGTCGCAACCTTATTGCCTGCGCCGACTTCCGATCGTCGGTGTGCGAGAGCGGCGCCAGGTTACTCTTGTCAGCCTGATCGCGTGTCCAGCGCACGTCGTTACACCCACGCCACGCGATTAAAAGGCTCGTGCTTTCACCTTGCAAGTTTGGTCAATCTCCGGCGCGGCCAGCGCGTCCCGATCGCCAGGCCGCGCGGAAATGCTCGCGTTCTTCGGGCGTCATTGCTTCCCATTTGCGCCAGTGGCGCCGTCCGCGCCAGCCTCCGTGTCCACGGAATCCGCCGAACAGGATGCGGCTCAAAACCAGCAAACCTAGCGCGTGGGCAAAATCGATCGTGCGGGCGCCGACGAACAACGCCGGAATCACCCAGTTCCATAACGCCATGACGACCCCTCCGAGCACGCCCAGGGCGACCACCACCAGCAGCGCTTTGGCCGCACATCTGATTCGAAAATTCATCCGTCCACTCCTTTAGATATCCAGATCGTCATAAACAGCCTGTAGTCGGGCACGCAAATGCAGGACTGCGTAGCGTTTGCGCGCAAGCAGCGTGTTGAGCGTGACGCCGCTTTCCGCCACCATGTCTTTGAAGGATCGCCCCTCCAGCTCGTGCGCAACGAATACCTCACGTTGACTCGGCGGCAGCTCATCGAGGGCCTCCTGCAACGACTCAAGCAGCAAAGCGCGAGCGTAAAGCGCCTCCGGCCCGGCGTCGTGCGCCGGAAGCGCGATGTCGAGGCGATACTCGCTGTTCACGTCGTCATCGGCCCCGTCCAGATCCGCCAACGGCTGCTCTTTCTTCTTGCGAAAGCGATCGATGATGCGGTTGCGCGCGACGCGGAACAGCCACGCGCTAGCCTGTTCGATCGGCGCGGGCAGACGGTAGGCCTGAACGAATTCGTGAAGCACGTCTTGCAGGATGTCTTCGGCATCGTCCGGGTCGCGTATCCGGCGCCGGATGAAACTGATCAGCCTCGTGCGCTCGCGCACCACGGTCGCGGTGATGTCGTCGTCTTTGTCGGTCATCGTGTGCGAGGTGGCTGGCGGTTCCATGCGTCATAAGACGTTTCAGGCGCGCGAATATTGTGGTGATGGAGAGAAATCTTTTTTGTCGAGTGGTCGTTGACTGGAAGGGGAGGGGATGACTGACGGCCTGTGATGACTGAGCAACCGCAGAAGGGATTCGTTGTCAGATCAATCACAAGGCTGCAGGTTGAGGCGTCTCCAAAGGCGTGGAGCTGCACCCCGACATGAACCCTTGGTGTTTCGACAAAGCGCATGATCTTCGCGTCTACGGACTGCCGGGACGGGCGGTAGATCACAAGACATCACGCTCATAAAAGTGAAAGTGCGGCAGCAACCGAACGAGCGTTTCCTTGCGCAAACCGTCGATTGCGGCGAATCCTGCAAGGAAATAAAAAACACGCAATGGTTCGGCGCTTTCGCGAACATTGGCTCGAACGCTTCGAGGGCGGCGCACGTCTGGAACCGGCCGCCAATGTCGGAAAAAACGTCCTGACAATGGACCCGGGCGAGAAAACGGGCCACCCTCAGGTGGCCCGTTGATCTGTGTTCGCGCGCGAGCCGTAACGCGAACGACTGCGCGCGGTTGAAGTTTTACGATTCGTTGATGAACGCCAGCAGATCGGCATTGATCGTGTCGGCGTTAGTCGTCGGCATGCCGTGAGGAAAGCCTGCATAGGTCTTGAGCGTGCCGTTCTGCACGAGCTTTGCCGAGAGCGGTCCCGAGTCCGCGTAGGGAACAATCTGGTCGTCGTCGCCATGCATGACCAGAACGGGAATGGTGGTGCTTTTCAGGTCTTCCGTGAAGTCCGTTTGCGAGAACGCGACGATGCCATCGTAGTGAGCCTTCGCACTCCCCATCATGCCCTGCCGCCACCAGTTTCTGATGATGCCCTCGGAAGGCTTTGCGTCAGGCCGGTTGTAGCCGTAGAAAGGGCCCGCGGGAATGTCGTAGTAGAACTGCGCGCGGTTTGCAGCAAGCTGAGCCTGAAGATCGTCGAAGACCTGCTTGGGCAGGCCGCCAGGATTGCTGTCGGTCTTCACCATGATCGGTGGCACTGCGCTGATGAGGACCGCCTTGGAAACGCGATCTTCGCCGTGGCGAGCCACATAATGGATGACTTCGCCGCCGCCCGTGGAGTGGCCCACGTGCACCGCTTTCTGCACGCCGAGATGATTCACCACCGCTGCGACGTCGTCGGCGTAATGGTCCATGTCGTGGCCGTCCCAGACCTGACTCGACCGCCCGTGCCCGCGCCGGTCGTGCGCGACTACCCGAAAGCCTTTAGCCAGAAAGAAGAGCATCTGGGCATCCCAGTCGTCTGCGCTAAGCGGCCAGCCGTGGTGGAAGAAGATGACCTGTGCGTCACGCGGGCCCCAGTCTTTATAGAAAATATCAACGCCATCCTTCGTTGTGACAAATCCCATTTTCGCTTCTCCGGTGATGTGTTCGCGGCCAATCAACGTGGTGCGCGTTGTTTCGCGTTGCCATGGCTCGCCGCGCTGGAGTCGGCGAGGCCAATGCACTGCTTGAACGCGGCGCTTTCACTGTCTTTGTCGCATACCTTTGTGACGATGCAGCGGCAGGCATCGCAGTGGAGCAATGCCTTGCTGAACCGTCTTCAACTGTAGAGTTAAACCGGGGTCTGCGGGCGACACAATTAAAAAGTGCCCTATAACATCGACATTGTGGCGTCAGGCAGCGGCTTTTGCTGCTTTCTCATCCCATTCTGTGGGAGTCTGGTGCGCCGGTTTTTTTGCGGCTGCCGTGGTCGGTATGACGGAGAATGCGCAGGTCCCGACGGCAAGCGCATAACGTTAGTGGGGCAGGACGACCACGAGACATTCGCGATCGACAAGCGGGCCGCATTGCTGCGGCCCCTCGACTTGAGGTGGATTCCGCGTCTGCCGGAGAGCTTGGGGTCGAAAATCCGCTCAGTGTTGCGGTGCGCCGTCCCATGCCGGCAACGTCGCGCCGTGGTACACCTTCAGGATCGACGAAGCGACATTCGCCTGCTGGTAGCTGTCCACCACCGTTTTCACCCACGGCGCCTGCTGGTCTTTTGCATTCACCGCGATAAAGTTGCGGTACGGATTACCCTGCACGCTTTCCTGCGCGATGCGTTCCTGAGGGATCTGGATGCCGGCCTTGATCGCCCAATCCGTATTGACCACGGCGGCGTCGACATCGCTGATCGCGCGGCCGACGATACCCGCGTCGAGTTCCTTGATCTGGATGTGCTTCGGATTGTCGGCGATGTCGCGTGCCGTAGGCAGCAGACCCACATCCGGGCGCAGCTTGATCAGCCCGTTTGCCTGCAGCAGAAGAAGCGCGCGGCCCTCGTTGCTCGGATCGTTCGGCACGCCGATCGTCGCGTTCTGCGGCAAAGCCGAGACGGACTTTACCTTGCGTGAATAGAGTCCAATCGGCTGCACGTAAGTAAAGCCCACCGGCACGATCTGATAGTGACGCGCGGCAATCTGTGCGTCGAGATAAGGCTTGTGCTGAAAGGAGTTCGCATCGAGGTCGTGCTGCGCGAGCGCCTCGTTAGGCTGCGTATAGTCGGAGAACGTCGTGACCTTGACGGTGATGCCTTGCTTTGCCGCATTGGCCGCGACTACGCGCCACACGTCTTCGTCCTCGCCGGACATGATGCCCACGCGCACCGTCTGGCCCGCTGCCAGCGCCGGTTGCAGACTCACGATGCCGCAGGACAGGAGGACGGAGAACAACGCAGCCTTGAGCGTCTTCGATGCTTTCATGTGTGTCGGAGTGTGTAGTCAAAGTGGTGGCATCGTAGAGACCTGGATGCGACCATGCAAATAACATCTGGCACTATCGTTATATGCGTGTGGCCGGTTGTCGCGCGGGGTGCGCCGCGATGCAGCGCGGGTGTGCGAATCAGATTTCGCCGCTGGCGATTGCGCTTTGCAAGCAGGCGTTCAACTGCAAGCGAAGCGCCTTGTCCGGCGCCCCGCTGCATGAACAACCCGGGTGTGGTCCGCATGTCGAACATGCGCCGCGCTCGTGCACCGACGCCTCGGGTACGGGAGCATTGTGCTGCACAAGGTCCGTGGTGGACGCGGCAGTGCACATCAACTGCGCCGGGCGACTCACTTTGTGGTCGCCCGAACGTCGCGCGTTAGCCGTGCCGGATCGCCACGGTTTTCAGGCTGGTAAATCCCAGCAGCGCCTCGAAACCTTTTTCGCGCCCGTGTCCGCTCGCCTTTACGCCGCCGAACGGCAACTCGACGCCACCGCCCGCGCCGTAGTTGTTAATGAAAACCTGTCCGGCCTGCAGTTTGCGCGCAAGCCTTAGTCCACGGGATGCGTCCTGCGTCCAGACGCCGGCTACCAGTCCGTATTCGGTGCCGTTGGCAAGCTTCACCGCGTCGGCTTCGGTATCGAACGGCATGGCGGCCAGCACGGGACCGAACACTTCCTCCTGCGCGAGCCGGCTGTGCGGCGGCACGTCTCGAAACAGCACGGCAGGATGATAAAAGCCTCCGCGCGATGCCTCGACCGCAATCGTCCCGCGCGCAGCCACGCGCAATCCTTCTGCTTCCGCCGATTCGACGAAGGCCCGTACGCGCGCCTGCTGCTTCGCATTGACGAGCGGACCCATATCCAGATCCATCGCGGGCGGACCGGCCCGCAGGCTGGCAAAACGCTCGCTCAGCCGTTCGATCACCGTCTCGTAGATGCCGCGCTGGACGAGCAGGCGGCTGCCCGCCGAGCAGGTTTGTCCGGCGTTCTGAATGATGGCGTTGAGAATGACCGGCAACGCTTCGTCGAGATCGGCGTCGTCGAAAACCAGTTGGGGCGACTTGCCGCCCAGTTCGAGCACGGCGGGGCAGTGACGCTCCGCTACGGCGCGCGCGACCTGCGCGCCTGTCACCGTCGATCCGGTAAAGGAGATGTGGCGGATGCCCTTGTGCGCCGATAGTGCCGCGCCTGCCTCGCCGCCCAGCCCGGTCACCACGTTCAGGGCGCCAGACGGCAAGCCGGTTTCGGCGGCGATTTCGGCAAGGCGAAGAATCGAGAGGCTGGCGTCTTCGGCGGGCTTCACCACACATGCGTTACCCGCAGCCAGCGACGCGCCGACGCTGCGCCCGAAAATCTGCATCGGGTAATTCCACGGAATGATATGGCCGGTGACGCCGATCGGTTCGCGCACGGTCAGCACGGTGAAGCCGGTCGTGTAAGGCAGTGTCTCGCCGTGCAGCTTGTCCACGCAGCCGGCGTAGTAGCGCAGATAGCGGGCGAGCACGGCGGCATCGGTGCGCGCAGTTTTCAGCGCCTTGCCAGTATCCCTTGCTTCGAGTTGCGCGAGTTCGTCGCCATGCTTGAGCACCGCGGCGGCGAAGTCGAACAGAAGGTTGCTGCGGTCCACGGGAGACAGGCGGGCCCACGGCCCGTCGACAGCTTCACCCAGAGCGGCTTGCGCTGCCGCGACGGCACGGTCGATGTCGCTGGCGTTGCCCCGTGCAATGGCCGCAAACGGCTCGCCCGTGCTGGGGTCGATGACGTCGACGAACGCGCCGCCGTCCGGTGCGACGTGAGCATTGGCGATGTAGTGGCGGTATTCCATGCTTACTCCTGATTCAATGCGGCCTGGCCGATCGCCTCCGCGATGGCCGAGCCGAGTTGCACTGTGGTGGCGGCGCCGCCCATGTCGGGCGTGCGCGGCCCCGTTTCGAGGACGGTTTCAATCGCCTTGACGATCGCCGCCGCGGCTTTTTCGTAGCGAGCTTCTCCGCGTCCGAGATGTTGGAGCATCAGCGCAGCCGACCAGATCTGGCCGATCGGATTGGCGATGCCGCGCCCCGCGATATCCGGCGCCGAGCCATGCACGGGTTCGAATAGCGAAGGAAAGCGCCGCTCCGGATTCAGATTGGCCGAAGGCGCAATGCCGATGGTGCCGGTACACGCCGGCCCCAGGTCAGACAGGATATCGCCGAACAGATTGGAGGCCACGACCACGTCGAAGCGGTCGGGATGCTGGACGAAATGCGCGCACAGGATGTCGATATGAAACTTGCGCGTTTCGATGTCCGGGTAACGCTTCGACGCTTCGGCGAGCCGCTCGTCCCAGTAAGGCATGGTGATCGAAATGCCGTTGGACTTGGTGGCGGCCGTCAGCTGTTTGCGCGGCCGGCTGCGCGCCAGTTCGAATGCGTAATTGAGAATGCGGTCCACACCGGTGCGCGTGAACACGGATTCCTGAATGGCAAACTCGCGCTCCGTGCCGGCAAACATGCGTCCACCGACAGAGGAATATTCGCCTTCGGTGTTCTCACGCACGACGAGGAAATCGATGTCGCCGGCTTGGCGGCCGGCGAGCGGCGCGGGAATGCCGGGCATCAACCGGACCGGGCGCAGGTTCACATACTGGTCGAACTCGCGGCGAATCCTGATTACCGATTCCCACACGGCTGTGTGGTCGGGCACCACGTCGGGCGTGCCCACCGCGCCGAAGAAAATGGCGTCGTGCTGTCCGACCTGCCGGTTCCAGTCGGCCGGCATCATGGTGCCGTGGCGCAGATAGTGCTCGGTGCACCAGTCGCCGAATTCGTCGAACGTCAGCCGGATGTCGAAGCGGTCTGCCACGGCGCGCAGCACCCGCAGCCCTTCGGGCATCACTTCCTTGCCGATGCCGTCGCCTGCGATAACGGCAATCTTGTGAACGGAATTCGCCATGGGTTCAGTCTCCTTTTGGGGTTTGCGCCGGCGCGCCGGCCGCCGGATTGCCAGCCCGCCGGGGCGCCGGCCGCCGGCTCGCCATCAAGTCTGCGAAGCCGAAGCCCGTTGCGATGCGCGGGCGACGCTGCGGCCCGCACGGACGTGGGACGGCTGGATAGCGGTTGAGTGTCGAGGCAATCTACCGGAGCAGTTCAGACGGAGGAAGTGCGAATGCCGGAACCGTGCCTTCGAATAACTGCAAGCAGCGACACCCGCGTTGCCGTGCGATCAATGCGACCGGCGGCTGCGCGCGTCGATCAGCGGCATGACGTGGACGTCTCCCCACATGCCGGTGCAGCATCGGACGGCCTCGCGGTATTGGACACATTGAACGTCATCGACGCGAGCGGGGTGGTCGCGAACGAACTGAGGTAATCGAACAGCGTGCGGGTCGGCAATGGCGCGGCGCCGGCGCGCATGGCGACCGACATCACACGCTCGGCCCACGGGTTGCTCAGGCGTACGAACCGCAGACGCATCGGTTCGAGGAACATGCCGATTGCGCCTTCGGGCAGCACGCCGATGCCCTGGCCGGTCGCGATCAGCCGGCACATTGCCTCGAAGCTCTGAACCTGAATGCGAAAGCGGATTGACTTCCCGAGGGTAGCGGCCGCTTTCACCAGTGAGCGCGTGATTTCCGACTTGTCGTCGAGCGCGACCAAGTCGTGATCGAGCAACGCCGCGAAGTCGACCTCGGGCCCGCGCAGGCTATGATCGCGCGGCACCAGCACGCTGATGCGGTCGCGGCAGTATGGCGCAAGCCGGATTCCTTCGATGGCCGTCTGCGTCGTTACCACGCCGATATCGGCGCGCCCGTCGCGCAACGCTGCGATGATGTCCGGGCTGCGCAATTCGTTGATATGCAGGCTGATGTCGCTATAGCGTTGCGAAAACGCGCGCAGATGATCCGGCAGATGCTGCGCGATGGCCGAGATGTTCGCGTAGACGCGCACGCGGCCTACCGCGCCTCGTGCGTAGTCGGAAAGCTCGCTGTAGATCGCATCGGTACGCACGAGCAGGTCGTTCGCATGGCGCGCCAGCGCCTCGCCGGCGGGTGTCGGTTCGACGCCCGAAGAGGTGCGGTTCAGGAGCGCGACCCGGAAATGATGCTCGAGCAACGCGATACGACGGCTCGCCGTCGAAAGCGACATGTGCGATTGCTCGGCAGCGCGCGACAGACTGCCCGTTTCGACGGCCCGTGCAAACAGAGCGAGTGACGTCAGATCGAACACTCTGCAACGCTCCCACATGGTTAATCTCGTGCAGTATGTCATTGAAGACTGCAGCCATTGGCGGGCAACGGATACAGACTTACCCTGATTGATGCGGATGATGCAGCGCACAACCGCGATGCGTGAATCGAAGCGGGGCCGGTGCGCAGTCGCGGCAGCGTGGCAGGGTGGCGGCCCTTTCGAGTTCTTCGAAGCAGTGCTTTGAAGATTTCGCATAGGCTGCCGGGTCGACTGGCGCTAGATTCAGGCTCTGGTCAGAACCATAAAATCTATCCTGGAGACGGACGTGGAACTCAAGGGAACCCTGACGCCAGGCGGCGTGCCGCCGCTGGCCGCCACGCGCGATACCGCGATCGAGAACCGGATCTTTCGCCGGCTTTCGTTCCAGATCCTGCCCATTCTGATGTTCGCGTACGTGACGTCGTATATCGATCGCGTCAATGTCAGTTTTGCGAAGTTGCAGATGGCCCAGCAACTCGGTTTTTCCGACGCCGTGTTCGGGTTCGGTGCCGGCATTTTCTTTCTCGGCTACGTGGTCTTCGAGGTTCCGAGCAACATGGTCCTGCAGCGCGTCGGCGCGCGGCGCTGGATCACGCGCATCGTCATCACGTGGGGGATCGTGTCCGGGCTCACGGCTTTCGTGTCGACGCCCATGCAGTTCTACGTCATGCGTTGCCTGCTCGGCGTAGCCGAGGCGGGTTTCATTCCGGCCATCGTGTTCTATATCCGGCAGTCGTTCCCGCGCCATCACCGCGCCCGGGTGCTCTCCATGTTCTACGCGGCGCTCGCGCTCGCCGGGCTGATCGGCTCGCCGCTCACCGGCTTCATCATGCAGTTCTTCGACGGCGCGCTGCGGCTGCCTGGCTGGAAGTGGATTTTCATACTCGAAGCGCTGCCGGCGTTTCTTGCGGCTCTTTACACGTGGAAAGGGCTCGATGACGACGTGGCCCGCAGCCCGCGCTACAGCGAGGCCGACCGCGCGTGGCTCAGTCAGGCGCTGGCCGAGGATCGCGCGGCGACCGCCACGGTCGATCACAAAGGCCTGTTATCGAGCGGGCTGGTCTGGGCGTTCTGCCTGATTTATTTTCTCGACGTGTTCGGTATCTACGGCTACACCTTCTGGGCGCCGACCATGATCAAATCGATGGGCATCAGGAGCGATCTGCTGATTGGCGTCCTGGCGGCGTTGCCCAATGCGGCGGCGGTCGTGGTAATGGTCATGTTTGGCCGAAGCGCGGACCGGCGCGGCGAGCGCCGCCTGCACGCGGCTGCCTTGCTGCTGATGGGCGCAGTGGGCTTGACGCTGTCGGTGCTCTGGCACGACAGTCTCTGGCTCGGCATCTTTGCGCTGTGCATTGCCAACGCCGGCTTGCTGTCGCTGCCACCGCTCTTCTGGAGCATGCCGACCGCCGTGCTCGGTGAGCGCTCGGCGGCCATCGGTATTGCGTGGATCAGTGCATTCGGCAATCTGGGCGGCTTTTTCGGCCCGTACGTGGTCGGCTACACGAAGCAGCTGTCAGGCGGCATGACCGTGCCTATTTTCACGATGGTCGCGTGCCTCGTCCTCGGCATGCTGCTGACACTGGCGCTGCCCAGACGGCTCGTGAATCGCTAGGCGGCGGCCTTTGGCATTCTCGTGCCGCAGCAAATCCCGCACACTCTTACGACTTTCTTGAATGAGATTTCCATGAAACAGCGAATCGGCATGATCGGCGTTGGACTGATGGGACACGGCATCGCGCGAAATATCGTCAGGCACGGCTATCCGCTCACCGTGGTCGATCATCCGGGCAACCAGCCGCTCGACGAACTGGTGGCCGGCGGTGCGACCTCGGTCGGCACGGGCGAGGTCCTTGCCCGTGAGGCCGACGTGATCATCCTGTGTGTGACCGGTTCGCCGCAGGTCGAAGCGGTGCTGACCGGTGCCGATGGCGTGCTCGCCGGGCTGCGGCCGGGCACCGTCGTGATCGACTGCTCGACGGCCGTGCCGGGTTCCACGCTGCGCATGGCTGCACTCGTAGTGGAGGCGGGCGGGCGTTTCGTCGATGCGCCGATGACGCGCAGCGTGAAGGAAGCGCACGAGGGGCGTCTGAACCTGCTGGTCGGCGCCGACGAAGCAACGTTCGACGAGATCCGGCCCCTGCTCGCTTGCTTCGCGGAGAACATCACACGGGTTGGCGGCACGGGCGCGGGTCATACGATGAAACTGCTGCACAACTACGTGTCGCTTGGCTCCGTCGCGCTGATCTCGGAGGCCGCCGCGTGCGCGAAACGATCGGGCGTCGACCTCGATGTCTTCGTCGACGTGCTGGCCAAAGGCGGCGGAGGCGGTGCTGCGCTGGAGCGGGTCAAACCTTTCCTGCAGAGTGGCGAAACATCCGGCCTGACGTTTCACATGTCCAACGCGCTGAAAGACCTCAGCTACTACGTCGATATGACGAAGGAGGCGTCCTGCGCGCATCCCATTGCGGACGCCGTGCGCTCGACGTATTCGAAAGCGGTTGAACTGGGCGGCCCGCAGAATCCTGTGCTGCGCCTGTCGGACCTGATGGCGGACGACGCGTTTCTCTGAGCGCCGCAGCGCAGTTCAGGAATGCGTCGATAAAGGGCGTGGACGCGAGCGCTCGGCGCATCCCGCGTTGCCGTCATTGCGCGCGTTGCGCAATGACGGTTTCACAGCGATTACAACAGCAATCCAGGTTAAAGCGAAACGATCTGCTGAAGGAGTTCCAACGCTTTCATTTCGTCGAGGCGACCTGTGCGGGCTTTGCCCGCGAGCGTCTTTATCAATGCTTCTGCGATCGGCTCAATTCCGATCAGATCGTCCAGACTCGTCGGGGACGCAGCGATGCGCGGCGCCGCGGCCACCTCTGCTGCGGCGGGTGAATCGACCTGTTGCTGGGCGGCTGGGAAAGCACTGGTCGCTTCAATCGTCCGCTGAATGTCCGGTTCCTGGGCAACGGGAATGGCAGGCTCGTGCGCGTTTGCGTCCGCTGGCGCTTGCGATCCCGTAATCGACTCCGACTCCGTGGTCGCCTCCGTATAGTCCGGCTCGACGTGCTGCATGGGTCGCTCGGTCGCTCTCTCGCGCTTCTTGCCCGCCGTTTTCCGCGCGACGGGTTCGTTCGCGTCAATCGCTGCAGGCAGTCGCTGATGTTCAGACGCGGGCTGGCCCGACAGTGGGTCGAGCAGATCAAGTACCCGTTTCGGGACGTCCGTGACCGAGCGGGGTACATCGAGCCACGCGGCCGGCAATCCGAGGCGTTCGGTGAACCGGTTTGCCTCGGCGTCGTCCATGCGTTTCTGTCCATATAAACGATTGGCGAGGTTCGAGTCGCTCATTTCTATCACCGCGGCCAGACGCGCCTTCGATCCTTTGCGCGACGTGAGAATTTGCAGGTTCGCGCGTCGGATGTTCTCCAGCGTTGCGACGTCGTTGAGCGGCAGCGATTGTTGAGTGGCTGCCTTCGAAGTCGTTTTCGGTTTTGCCGGCGCCGGTTTCGTTGAGGCAACCATATCGCCTCTGCTGCTTGTACGGTTGCTCTTTGCGGCGGCTTTCAATGAGCCACCCTCGGTCCGCTTTGACATGTCTGATTCCCTGGACGGTCGATCGATGGAAATGATTTGACTTTGCGCGGCAGGCGTTCCTTCCGGTCTCTGCTCGTACGCAGATTCCGGCTCCGCATTTGCGCGAATGAAGTCGAGTGGCGCCCGAAGCCGATTGATGATGTCGGACGAAAGGGCAGGATTAGGTTGATCGAGGAACCCGTCTGGAAGTCCAAGCGTCGTTTCGATGTGGAAGGCCGTCTCAGGAGTGAATCGCTCACCGTTGATCAATTCGTTGACGCGCTTCAGATTCGAGTCGAGCCCGAGCGCGATGTTCTCCGCGCCCACCTTGTCGACCAGAAATCGGAATGAACGCGTTTTGAAAATGGATGCCGTCTGAGCCGCTTCCTGAGGGGGCGGCGGTTTGCCGTATGGTTTGTTCTTTCGGTGGGACGTCGTTTTGGAAGGTTGGCGCTGTTGACGCGGGCCCTTGTCCCGCGATCCCGAATATCGCCCGCGTGCCTGGCTCATAAAAGTGGGCTCTCCCCGGTTAGATCACAATCAATGCGGGCATTATAAGCGAGGGCCTAGCCGAGAAAGCCGGCGCGAAAGGCCGCCAGCAACACGTCGGAACCATCGGCGAAATCTTCGAACATCTGCGCGGCGGCGCGCGCCAGCATGTCGCGCCTGAGCGTGTCGTATGTTCTGTCATCTGCCAGAAGCGGGATGACAGCGGCCAGCGTTTCAGGCCGCGCAATGGCCCTTGCGTCGCGGCCGAGAAGCGCGCTTGCCGCGAGGTCAACGTCGAAGTCGTAGGTCTCGAGCAGGTCGCCGGCAACCGTCCAGATCCGTTCGCCATTGCCCGCTTTGAGGTAATTGCGAAGAAGGAGCAGGAGATCGAACGCGTCTTTATTCGCACGCAGGCGGCGGTCATGCCACGCAAGCATTTTGAGGATGGCCAATGCCGGTAATGCCACGACCGGCACGACCACCCCCTCGCCGACATCGATCCGGATCGCTGTGTCGACCGCTTCACGAAAGCCCAGCACATTCATGATGAAGTCGCCCTTCGGCGGCCATGCGATTTCGCCTTCTGGTGCCTCGACACCGCCGAAGGGGACGAGGTCGAGCGGCACGGGCGGTCCGACGTCCGGATCTTCGAAGGTCATCGCGTGCTGGTCGCGGCTGCTGGGCGTGAAGTAGCCCGTTGCCCGCAGCAGTTCCACCAGCGCCGCGTGCGCGTCCCAGTTCACCACGCTGATGGCCACGTCGACGTCGAAAGTTCGTCGTTCCGCCTGGATTCCATAGACATGCCACAACGTCAGATCGCGGGCAGTGGCGCCGGCGACCACGAAGTCGGTCTGGAGCTGCCCGGCAGCCGCCCGCACGTGTCGCAGCAGCATGCGCGTCTCGGGCCGCAGCGGGCGTTCGTTGCTGACTTCAAGACTGGAGGGGGGCGACGTGTTCGTCATAAATCTGCTGCGCGATGGAAAGGTTTCGGCTGTCGCCCGTAGCGACGAGGTCCGCGTAGATTAACAACGGATGGACGAGTGGAAGCTGATCCGGGGGTGTGCCAGTGTAGATGGCCGCGCGTGGCCAGAATGCGTCGAGCACTTCTACGTCGCCGCGCTCGTCCGGGCGCAGGCGGGCGGCGAGCATGAACTGCGCGGGCAGCGGGCCCTGGGTGTAGACCGTTGTCTTCGACGCCTGGAGCAGATGCGTCAGCGCCTGAGCCGCCGCTTCGCCACCGAGCCGCAGATCGAGGGCCTTGGCGAACGGCGCAAAGTCAAAACTTTGCCACCAGTCCGGCGAGGCGCTGGCGAATCGGCGCGAAGCCAGTTTGTGCCGCAACTGCGACGGGTACAGGTTGACCCATTCACTCACGAAGCGCTTCCAGTCCGGGACGATCCGCACGCCGCTTTTCTTTTCTGCGACGAGGCCGCGTGCGATGAGGTCGTCCACGGCCTTGTTCACGGTGTTCAGCGCGACGCCGGACACTCCCGCAATACTGCGGTAGGGCTGTGCGATCAGTCCGGGGGTTGTTGCGATCGCGTACATCACCCGCAGCCCCTTGGGCGTCGTGGACCGGGCGCTTCCCGGCGGAACAACCGGCGCGGGCCTCGGGCGGCCGGTAATCATGACCGTTGCCTCGGGGACGTCGAGATAGGCATTGCCGGCGGTGTCGAGAAACGGAATCCCGTTTGCGATCAGGTCGAGCGCAAGCTCGGGCGAAACAAAACGCGTGACCTGGACCACAGGCGGGTTTGCGCGCTGCGACGAACGTGTGCGACGTGTCGCGACGGCGGCCGCCTCGCCGATGCGCTCCTTCAGGGCGCATGGCAGCACGAACCGTTTTCCGCTCACGTCGAACCGGATCTCGCCGCCAGCGACCGGGCGATCCGAACTGGCGCGGGCCATGACCGGCTTCGCCTTGAAGCGGCCAGACGCGCGCTGGAACGCCGCGCAGGCTTCGTCGAGCAGCCGCTGCTCTGATAAGGCGATTGCCGGTCTGGTGGCCATCCACTGCTCCTTGTACGCTCTGACTGCAGTGTACGCTAATAACGTACAGGGTACAAAAAACGTACACGCGCGCACCGGGCAAGCCTGCTTCATCCCTGTGCCGCCGTTGTGCAATCCGCGTCACCCGCCATTCTTCACCCGTGATCCGGCGCGCACGGATGCACATCGTCAACTGTCCTCCACGCACATCCGTTCCGTCAGGGTTTGTACTTATTCTGACCACACCCAATTGTTCCGCGAAGGCCCACCCGCGGATAACCCCCCATAAGAGGAGACCATCCCACGCCTTCAGGCCATACCGGACTGGCGAAAAGTTGACCGCAAAGGTAGTGCATGCACCCCCTTCAAATTTGTCTGTCCGCTTGCTCAAGTATGCATTCTGTATGCCGTTATGAAAAAGGTGCGCCGTTGCTCCGCTGAGCGATCTGTCAATCAGCGACCCGATGCTGCCCGAGTCAAGCGAACGACG
The DNA here is from genome assembly GCF_039621805.1 of Paraburkholderia sp. PREW-6R. Taxonomy (NCBI): domain Bacteria; kingdom Pseudomonadati; phylum Pseudomonadota; class Betaproteobacteria; order Burkholderiales; family Burkholderiaceae; genus Paraburkholderia; species Paraburkholderia sp. PREW-6R. The sequence goes on from NZ_CP155075.1 coordinate 26,286, forward strand.
CGCCGCCTGTCGCGCTCCGCGCTTCTGCGCATCGCGTCCTTACTCACTTTCGACGACACGACATGCGTTGCAGACACTCCGCCATTCCGCTCGCCTCAGCGGCCTTCGCAGCACTCGCATTTCACTCTCACGCGGTTCGGGCCGATGAGCCCGCCGCGCCGCTCGTGCCGACCACATCCGGCAAGCTGCTGCTGACCGGTGGCGTCTCCGAAATCGAGGGCGCAGCCGGCGGAGGTCTTACGCCGTGGGCGGTGATCGGCGGCTACGGGACCGCATCGCAACTTGGCGCCAATGCGCATGCCACGTATGTGCATACGCAGGATTTTGCGCTGACGACATACGGCGCCGCTGTCGGAGTCGCTAATCGCGTTGAATTGTCGGTCGCGCGCCAGGAATTCAACACCCGCGACGCCGGCGCCCAACTCGGCCTCGGGTCGGGCTTCCGGTTCAACATGGACACGCTCGGCGTGAAAGTGCGGCTGTTCGGCGACGCCGTGCTCGATCAGGACACGTGGGTGCCGCAAGTTGCGGCGGGCGTCCAGTTCAAACACAACGAACAGGGCGACGTGGTGAGAGCCGTCGGCGCGACCAGCAATTCAGGCACGGACTTATATCTCTCCGCGACGAAACTGCTGCTCGCGCAGAGCCTGTTGCTCAACGCAACCCTGCGCTTCACGAAAGCCAACCAGTTCGGCTTGCTGGGCTTCGGCGGTGACCGGTCGAACAGTTACCGGCCGGAATTCGAAACGTCGGTTGCCTATCTGCTTTCGCGCTATGTCGCCGTCGGCGCCGAATATCGCACCAAGCCCAACAACCTAGCTTTCGCGCGCGAGCAGAATGCGTACGACGCGTTCGTCGCATGGGCGCCGACCAAGCACGTGTCGCTGACGCTCGCCTACGTCTCGCTCGGCGACATCGCCACGATTCGCAATCAGCGCGGCGCCTACGCTTCCTTGCAGGTGGGATTCTGATCGTGAACATCAAGATACTGATTCATCGCGTCGCGTCTTTTTCCATTGCACTAGGCGTGCTGCTGTCGCCCATGGCGCGGGCCGACGATTCGCTGTATAAGGCGTTCGGAGAGCAACCGGGCCTCGTCAGGATCATCGACGATTTCTACGATCTGCTGCTCGTCGATCCGCGCACGAAGCCCTACTTCGAGGGCGCGCCGATCAAACGCATCAAGCAGAAACTCGCCGAGCAGTTCTGCGTGCTGCTGGACGGCCCTTGCGTGTACACCGGCCGTACGATGAAGCGCGCGCACGAAGGTCAGAACATCGACCGCGCCGCGTTCAATGCGCTCGTGGAAGATCTGCAAACGGCCATGGACCGCAACGGCGTGCCGTTTCGCGATCAGAACAGGCTGCTCGCGAAATTGGCTCCCATGTATCGCGATGTGCAGGACCGCGAATGAACGAGCGCCGCTGCCAATCATCCTGCCCGCTATGGGGACTCAACATCAATGCATTCAGATAACTGGACGTTTGGCCGGCAAGCCTGGCTCAGTATGGCGGCGTGCTGGATCGCCTTGCACGCGTCGGCGGCCGGCGCGGCGAGTCTCCAGGTGGCTGTCGTCGATCAGAACGGCGCACCTGTAGCCGACGCGGTGGTCTATGCTGCACCCGTCAGCGGCAAGCTGCCGCCAGCGAAGCCTGCTGGCGCGATCGTCGATCAGATCAAGCGGCAATTCGTGCCGCTGGTATCGGTCGTCCAGTCGGGCACGGCCATCTCGTTTCCGAACAAGGACAATTTCGAGCACGACGTGTACTCGTTTTCGCCCGCGAAAAAGTTCGAGTTGCACCTTTATCACGGCGTGCCCGCGAGTCCGGTCGTGTTCGACAAACCGGGCCTCGTGGTCATGGGCTGCAATATCCACGACTCGATGGTTGCGTATGTGATGGTGGTCGACACGCCGTGGTTCGCAAAAACCGACGCGAGCGGCCGCGCCTTGATCGACAATCTGCCGGCGGACAATTACAGGGTGACGGCCTGGCATTATCGCCTCGCCGACGCGAACAATCTGCCCATGCAGAAATTGCCGTCCGGTGCGAAGGCCTCGTTCACGCTGAACCTGTCGGCTCAATAAACGCGCCATGCGATTCCATAGCCTGCGCGCCCAGATTGCGATTGTTGTCGTGCTGCTGATGCTGGCCGCGCAACTCGCGGGCTTTGGTGTGATCAGCACGGTCATCCGCACGAATGCGCGCAGCAATGCCGATAAAGAACTCGTGGTGGCTGAGCGCGTCTTCCGGCAAGTGCTGCGCTCGAATGGCGAGAAGCTGACTCAGGCCGCCGTTGTCGTGGCCGCGGACTTCGGCTTTCGCGAGGCGGTTGCCACGCATGACAAAAACACTGTCGTATCGGCACTGCGCAATCATGGTGAACGCATCGACGCCGACGTGGTGATGCTTGCCGATCTCGACGGCAAACTGGTCGCGGACAGCCGTGGCACGTCGCACGCCGGAGCGCCGTTTCCGCTGAGCAGTCTGATTCGCGCGGCCGCAGGGCGAGGCGATTCGTCGTCGATCGTAACGGTGGACGGCAAGCTGTATCAGGTTGTCGCCGTGCCGGTCAAAGCGCCTGTCACCATTGCCTGGGTTGCAATGGGCTTTCTGATCGACGACGACGTGGCGAAGGAAATGGCGAGCCTCACGTCACTTAACGTGTCGTTTCTCGATCGCCGCGCCGACGGGCGCTGGAGTGTGCTGGCCAGCTCCCTGCACGACGGTGAGCACGCGCGCGCGGGCATCGCGGATATTGCCGACACCAATTACGCAACGCGCGTCGTGCTATTGCAGTCGAGCGGCGAGCCGACCGCCGTGATGCTGCAACGCTCGTTGCGCGAAGCCATGGCGCCGTTTCACCAGTTGCAGACCGCGTTGCTCGTCATCACCGCGGTGGGTGTGCTGCTGTCGATGATTGGCAGCGTGCTCACCGCGCGCAGCGTAACGCGGCCCGTCGACGCGCTCACACGCTTCTCGCGCCGCATCGGGCAGGGCGAGTACAACGAACCGATCAAGATTTCGCGTCAGGACGAACTTGGGGAACTGGCGAAGGCGTTCAATCACATGCAGGCCGCGATCTCCGAGCGCGAGCGCCGCATTGTCGAACTCGCCTATCTGGACAGGCTGACAGGACTCGCGAATCGCGCGATGTTCAACGACCGGTTGCAGACCGCCATCGCTGACTCGCAAACCGATAGCCGCAAGCCCGCGAACGCGTTCAGCGTGATGATGATGGACCTCGACCGCTTCAAGCTGGTCAACGACACACTCGGTCATCCGATCGGCGATCTGGTGCTATGCGAAGTCGCGACTCGTTTGCGAACCGCGCTGCGCGGCACCGATCTCGTCGCGCGGCTGGGCGGCGATGAATTCGCCGTGCTGTTGCCGGGCGACACGAGTGAGGACGCGCAACGTGTCGCGACCCATCTTCTGAAGACACTCGAGCAGCCGATCATGATCGAGGAGCAGCTGGTCGACGTAGGTGCGAGCATCGGCATCGTCGCGTTCCCGCAGCATGGCACCGACATGAATGTGCTGATGCGCTGCGCCGATATCGCGATGTATGTGGCCAAGCGCTCGAACACCGGCTACGCACTCTACGACGAGAAACACAATCAGCACAGCGCGGAACGCCTTTCGCTGATGAGCGAGTTGCGCCAGGCCGTCGAGCATGACCAGCTGACGCTCTACTATCAGCCGAAGCTCGATCTGGCGACAGGCAGCGTAAAGTATGTGGAAGCGCTGGTGCGCTGGGACCATCCGACAAGAGGGTTTGTCTCGCCCGACCAGTTCATTCCGTTCGCAGAACAGACCGGCTATATCAAGGTGATTTCGCAGTGGGTCGCCAACAAGGCACTCGGTCAGTGCGCCATGTGGCAGGCGGCAGGCGTCGACCTCGCCGTGTCGGTCAACGTGTCGGCACGCGAACTGATCCTGTCCACGCTGCCCGACATGTTCAGCGCGTTGCTCGCGAAACACGCGGTTACGCCTGACATGTTATGGATCGAGATTACCGAAAGCGCCATCATGGACGACCCGAACCACGCGATCGAAACACTTGATCGCCTGCATGCACGGGGTATCCGTCTCGCCGTCGACGACTTCGGCACCGGTTATTCGTCGCTGTCCTATCTGAAGCGAATGCCCATTGACGAACTGAAGATCGACAAGTCGTTCGTGATGGGGATGACGCAACACAAGGACGACGAAACCATCGTGCGCTCGACCATCGACCTCGCGCACAACATGGGCCTGAAAGTGGTGGCCGAGGGCGTCGAGAACGAAGAGATACTCACGCGTCTGCGCGAATTGCGCTGCGATCTTGTCCAGGGCTACCACCTGACACGTCCGTTGCCCCCGAAGGAACTGGAGATATGGCTGATCGACTGGGCGATCGCGCAGTCCAACGACAAGGAACTGGCACCCGCCGGTCTCACTGCTCCCCCTCTGTCAACCGAGGCCTGCAGCCTCCACGCGCCGGATGAAACAGATCGTGCCCCGGGTGCTGCGTGAAGGTTTCGTTGAACCGGTCTGCCTGCAAACGTTCAGGCTCCGCCATTCGTTCCTGCGCCGCAACAGCCACCCCAGATCATGCAAGCTCTAATCAGAAATAACACATGACACTTACCGTTTGCCGGAATCACTTTCTCGCCCGTCTGATCAGATCGACAATCTCAGCCGTGGTGATCGCGTCTGTTTCGAGCGTTGGCTGGGCGGCCGACGATTCAGAACCGCTTGCAACGGATCTGCACGAAACGGTCGTCAAAGTGCCGGTGAACGAGCACGGATTTTTCGGCGATCACGAACGTGACATCGTCGCGACGACTTATATGCCTGACGGCCCTGGACCCTTTCCGCTGATTGTCCTGAGTCATGGCAGTCCGCCCAATCCGCTAGACCGCCCGAAGGTCGGCCGCTATCGTGAACTCCCGCAGATCCGGACATTTGTCGAACTCGGCTTCGCGGTCATCGTGCCGATCCGCCGAGGCTACGGCGCCACAGGCGGCAGCGACGAGGAGGACGCCGGCTCCTGCCGGCACCCCGACTATGCAGGCGCAGGCAAACAGGCGGCGCTGGATGTGCTTGCCGCCGTGACTTACGCGCAGACATTGCCTCAGGTGGATCGCGACCACGTCGTTCTGGTAGGCCAATCGGCTGGCGGATTCGCATCGCTGGCGGCAGCGAGCTACGCCCCTGAAGGCGTGGTGGCAGTCGTCAATTTCTCGGGCGGGCGCGGCGGCAACCCGTCCAAACATCCGGGAATGCCGTGTGACCCGCAGCAGATGGCGGCGACCATCGGGCAATTCGCGTCGACGACCCGCGTGCCGGTTCTATGGCATTACGTTCAGAACGATATGTTCTTCGCGCCCGATGTCGTAGCGACGTGGTTCGCGGCTTTTCAGGCTGCGGGCGGTCAAGGGCAAATGATCGTTGAACCGTCGTTCGGCAGGAACGGCCACGGCATGTTTGCCGTCCCCGCTTCCATTCCTGTCTGGTTGCCGCACGTCGAGCAATTCCTCGCTCCACTGGTGCCGATGAAGCAGGTGTCCGCGTCCGCGCGTCAATAGCGCTCGAAGGCAACGGGTGACGTGTATTGCCCAGCATACAACGAAAAGAGTTCGCTCCGAAAGTGAATTCCCATGCGCTCGAATGCGCGCATCCTGTACGTCTTCACTGTCGACACACTCAGCCCAAGATCGCTGGCGATTCCGTCGTAGCTCATTCCATGCAGCAACCGCACGCACACCTCTTTTTCCCGCTCGGTCAAAGCAGGGCAGTGGCGCGAAAGCCAACTGTCGAACCGGCCGTCCTGAACGACCGGCGAGGGAGCTGCGGTCAGCTTCACATGCCGACGAACCGCAGCAAGCACCGGCCCGGCAATCTGCTGAAACGCCCGGCAATCCGCGTTCGAATAAAACCCTTGATGTTCATGCCGATACAGATTGACCGCCAGCATGCCCCCGTGCGCGTCGCATGACAGCACCGACATCCGGTCCACCATTCCATGCGATTCATAAATCCGCTCGCGATGCTCGCGCGGCCCGATTTCGCTCGCGCGCACCCGCGTGACGAACGTACGCGTACCTGTACCCGTCGCAGTCGCGGCGCCCGTGAGCGAGTCGAAAGTCGCGTCGCGTCGGTAAAGGCCGGCGTGGTAAATGCTGAAGCAGTCGCGCGTCGTGTCGGGAATGCCATTGCTAGCCGACAGATAGAGCCGCGGCGGCGCGTCGGCAAAACGCTGATACACCGACCACGACCCGACGCCGATCAGCGCGTCCAGCGACATGAGCGCGGCCCCCGGGAAATCCGCTTCCGCAATCGTGTCGACGACACCAGCAACGGTTTGCGCCAGCGCAGCGCCGAACCGGCCCGGCCCGGGTAGCTCGCCCGACAGTTCGGCAATCTGCATACGTGTCTCCGGTTGCCATGTCACGCAGCGCGCGCGTCGTCTTTTCGGTGGACATCGGCCGCGCTTCAGGACTTATACACTAGCGCTGTGCGCGGTTCCATCCGGAGCGCCCCTTGCCGTCAGCCTGACAACAACGGAGTTTGTGAATGTCCGACACCTCGACGCCCGCACCGGGCATCGGCCTTGAATTCATCGCCACGCTAAACGTGCAAGTGGGACCGCCGATCGAAACCGGCGCGCATGCGCTCGGCAATCGCCGGCTGATCCCGATCGTGTCCGGCACCGTCAGCGGACCGCGTATCAGCGGCACGCTTCTCGACGGTGGTGCCGACAGTCAGATCGTGCGGCCGGACGGCCTCGTCGAATTGTCGGCGCGCTACATGATCGTTACCGCAGACGGCGCGCGCATCTACGTCGAGAACAATGGCTTGCGCCGCGCGCTGGAGCCGCAGGACGGCGGGACTGCGACCCGCAGCGCCATCGACGGCAGCCTGAGCGGCGCACCCATGTACTTCCGCACTGCACCGAAGTTCGAAACCGCGCATCCCGACTACGCATGGCTCATGCAAAGCATTTTTATCTGCAGCGGCACGCGCGAACCCACGCGTGTGTTGCTGCACATCTACCGCGTGATGTGACCTGCGCTGGCAATAACAAACAAAGGAGACAAACATGAGAAAAATCAGATTTGCGTTGTCCGCGATGTGCATTGTCGCGACGGGGGTGGCCAGTTCGATGAGCGCGACACCGGCGTTCGCGGACGTGACCGTCGGCGTGACCTTGTCCACGACGGGTCCTTCTTCGTCCCTCGGCATTCCGCAGCGCAATAGCATGGCGATGTGGCCGAAGGAAATTGCAGGGCAACCGCTGCACGTCGTGCTGCTCGACGACGCTTCCGACCCGACTCAGGCCAACCAGAACGCACGCAAGCTGGTGACGAGCGATAACGCGGATATCATCGTCGGCTCCAGTTCTGCGCCGCCTTCGCTGGCCGTAGCCAACGTTGCCAATGAACTGCATGTCGCGCAGATTTCGCTCTCGCCGATCTCGATGCCGGCCGGCACCGATCACTGGACTTTCCGCATTGCCCAGCCTGTGTCGCTGATGGCGCAGAGCGTCGCCGAGCACATGAAGAAACAGGGGTACAAGCGGATCGGCTTCATCGGTTTCAGCGATTCATACGGCGAGGACTGGTTGAAAAACCTGCAGCAGTCGCTGGCCGGCAGCAGCACGCAGATCGTCGCCACGGAACGCTATGCGCGCGCCGATACCAGCGTGACGGCTCAGGTGCTGCGTATTGTTTCCGCGAATCCGGACGCGGTGCTGATCGCCGGAGCGGGCACCGCAGCCGCATTGCCGCAAATCACGCTGAAAGAGCGCGGTTATCGCGGACAGATCTACCAGACGCACGGCGCTGCGTCGTACGACACGATTCGTGTCGCCGGCAAAGCGATGGAAGGTGCGATCTTGCCGGCCGGCCCGGCGCTGGTGCCGGAGCAGTTGCCGGCGAGCGCGCTGACGAAGGCACCGGGCATGCGTTACGTCGAGTGGTATGAAGGACGCTATGGCAAGAACAGCCGTACGCAGTTTGGCCCGAGTGCGTACGACGCGCTGCTGGTGCTGCAACGCATTGTGCCCGTGGCATTGAAGCAGGCGGCGCCAGGCACGCCTGCATTCCGCGCCGCGCTGCGCGATGCGCTGGAGTCGGAGAAGGAAATCGTCGCGTGTCATGGGGTGTTCAATTTCACCGCGAATGACCACTTTGGCGTGGACAAACGTGCGCGCGTGCTGTTACAGGTGGTGGACGGACAGTGGAAGCTGGTGGAGTACTAAGCCTCACGAGGCCGCGCCGTTATTCGCCGCGGACCTCATTTAGCCCCAGCAGACCGACCGCGTTCTGTTTCAGGATCAGCGGTCGGACTTCCTCTCTGAAACCGGCCTGGCCAAAGTCCTCGAGCCAGCGATCCGGTTGAATCAGCGGAAAGTCGGAACCGAACAGCATCTTACGTTTCAGCACCGTATTGGCGTGTTGAATCAGCGCGGGCGAAAAGTACTTCGGCGACCAGCCGGACAGGTCGATAAACACATTCGGCTTATGCAACGCAATCGATAACGCCTGGTCTTGCCACGGCCATGATGGGTGCGCGATCACGATGTTCATCTCGGGGAAGTCGGCGGCGACATCGTCGAGATAGATCGGCTCCGAATACTTCAACCGCAATCCGCCGCCGCCGGGCATGCCCGAGCCCATACCGGAATGTCCGCTGTGGAACACGGCCGTCAGGCGATGTTCGGCGATCAGTTCGTAGAGCGGGTACGCCATGCGATCGTTGGCAAAGAATGCCTGCATCGTGGGGTGAAACTTGAAGCCGCGCACACCGTATTCCTCGACCAGTTTGCGGGCTTCGCGCACGCCCATTTTGCCTTTGTGCGGATCGATGCTGGCAAAGGCGAGCATGATGTCGCGATTGTTCTGCGCGAATTCGGCAATCTCCTCGTTCGGAATACGACGACGACCAAGATTTGCTTCGCAGTCGACGGTAAACATCACGAAGCCGATGTTGCGCTCGCGGTAATGCTCGATCGTCTCCGGAATGGTCGGCCGCCGTCCGCGCTTGAGCACAGTGCCGAAGTATTTGTCGGCTGCGTCGTCGAATTCCTTGCCGAACAGATCGGGCGGCTGACAGCACGAAATCTCGGCATGAACATGCGTGTCGATCGCGATGAGCTTGCTGATGTCCATCCACGACTCCTGTTGGTTATACGGGCGCGCTAGCTTGCGTTGACTAGGCCGCGCTGCGGGCGGGGGCGAGGATCACGTCGGCATCGTGCGGCTCGGGCGCGTGCAGCGCTTCCACCAGTGCCGCCCGCTGGGTCAGCACGGCCCGCTGGTTGATCGAGCCTTTATCGGTGATCTCGCCGAGATCGAGCGAGGGCGCGCGTTCCATCAGGCGCAGACGCGCGATGGTGGTGGCGCTGCCGCTTGCGTCGCGATTGAGCGTAGCGAGCAGCGCGGTGAAATACGCGCGTACGGCGGGCGCGTCGATCACCTCGCGCGCGCTCGCGGTGGCCGGAAGCTCCGCGAGAAGGCGGCAATCGTCGAGACGGGGAAATATCAGCAGCCCGACGTCGTCGCGATTCATTCCGGTCACGACGACATCCTGCACGTAGGGTGCGCCCGCGGATATCACGCGGGCGCGCATCGGACCAACGCTGACGAAAGTCCCCGAACTCAGCTTGAAGTCTTCCGCGATGCGTCCGTCGAACAGCAGCCCGATTTCGGGTTTCGAAGGGTCGACAAAGCGCAGCGCATCGCCGCTGCAAAAATAGCCTTCGTCGTCGAACGCGGCATTCAACTCCGCGGCTTGCGCACGCCAGTATCCGGCCATCACATGCGGGCCGCGATAGCGCACCTCCAGTTTGTCTCCGACCGGCGCGAGCTTGACATCGACGCCGTGCGCGGGCAGGCCGACATAACCCGCCTGCATGACCGGCCCCGTGGTGAACATGCACGACGGCGACGTCTCGGTCATCCCAAGCCCAGCCATGATGCGGATACGTTCACCGCAGTATCGTTCGGTCACGCGTTCGAGCCGGTCCCATGCCGCTTGCGACAACCCCGCGCCCGAGAAGAAATACAGCTTCACGCGCGAGAAAAACGTGTCGCGCAACTGTGCGTCCCGTTCAAGCGCGATTGCGAGTTCTTCCCATCCCTTCGGCACGTTGAAGTAGATGGTCGGAGCAATCTCACGCAAGTTACGCAGCGTTTCTTCGAACTTCCCGTTGACCGGTTTGCCGTCGTCGATATACAGCGTGCCGCCGTTGTACAGCGCGATGCCCAGATTATGACTGCCGCCGAAAGTGTGATTCCACGGCAGCCAGTCCACCAGCACCGGCGGCTCGCTGGCGAATGCCGGAAACGTTTCGAGCAGCATCTGCTGGTTGCTGCACAGCATGCGGTGCGTGGTCGGCACGGCTTTGGGCAGTTTGGTCGAACCGGACGTGAAGAGAAACTTCGCAATGGAGTCGGGCTCGACGGCGGCGTGCACCGCGTCGATGTCGCCAGGCGCGTGCGCAAGCAGTGCGTCGAACGGTGTGACGAGGCGCCGCGAAGACGACGCTCGCGGTCCCTTTGCCGACACCACTTCGATATCGTGCGGAACGACCGCTTCGATGGCGGTGGCGAACTGTTCATAATCGCTGACGAACACGAGCCCCGGCGTCAACAGGTCGAAGGTGTGGCGCAGTTTGCCGAAGTCGCCGGAAGCGATCGAGTAAGCCGGAGAAATCGCCGCCGACGGTATTCCAGCCCACATCGCGCCGAGTGCCAGCTGCAGATGCTCCAGATCGTTGCCCGAAAGAATCGCCACCGGCCGTTCGACGCTGAGCTTGCGCGAGCGCAACGCCTGGCCGAGCGCGCGCGCGTTTTGCAGCGCACGCGCGTAGCTCAGGCCGAGCCACTGTCCGTCCGCGCCGCGTCGGGCGGCGAGCCACCGTTCGGGATGGTCGCGCGCGCCGCTCGCGAGGCGGTCGGTGAGCCGCCCCGGATAGTCGCCGAGCGGCTCGGCGGCGCGCAGATACCACGCGCCGTCGCGCTGCTGCACGTGCAGCGACGAAACGCCGATCGTCGTTGCACGATAGCGCTGCGCCGCACTACCCGGCGCGCGCGCAATAGCTGAATGTGTCGGCTCGGAGTGCAAAGCCTGTCTCCTTGTCGAGGTATCCGCGCGCCGCATGCCGGTCAATTGCGGCTGGACGCGCGGCCCTCATCCTTTTCTCGGCAAAACGTAGGACTGGCGCGATCGGATGAGATCAGGTCAGATCGGATAGTGTCGCGCTCCGGTCTGCACGGTGATCCAGCGCAGGTCGGTGAATTCGGCGATCGAAGCCTTGCTCCCGAAGCGGCCATAACCGCTTTGCTTGACGCCGCCGAACGGCATCTGCGCTTCGTCGTGCACGGTCGGACCGTTGATGTGGCAGATGCCCGATTCAATGCGTTTGGCCACTTGCAGCGCACGCGCCACGTCGCGGCTGAACACGGCTGCGGACAAGCCGTAATCGCTGTCGTTGGCCACGCGGATCGCTTCTTCGTCGCTGTCCACACGCTGAACCGTGACTACGGGGCCGAACGATTCCTCGGCGTAGAGTTTCATCTCGCGCGTCACGCCGTCAACGATGGCGGGCTGCATGACCGCGCCCTCCACCTGGCAGCCGAGCGGCAGTGTCGCGCCTTTCGCGCGCGCGTCTTCGACCAGCGCGGCGATGCGTTCTCCCGCCTTGACGCTTTCGAGCACACCGAGGATCGAATCGGCGGCGGCTGGATCGCCGGCCTTCAACGTGCGGGCCTTCGCCGCGAGCTTGTCGATCAGCGCATCGGCGATTTTCCGGTCGACGATCAGCCGCTCGGTCGACATGCAGATCTGCCCCTGGTTGAAGAAAGCGCCGAACGCGATTGCGTCCACGGCCGCGTCGAGATCGGCGTCGTCCAGCACGATGACCGGTGCCTTGCCGCCGAGTTCGAGCAATGCCGGCTTCAGATGCTGCGCCGCAAGCTGCGCGACGATTCTGCCGACCCGTGTCGAGCCGGTGAAGTTGACCCGCCGCACGGCGGGATGCGCGATGAGCCGCTCGACGATAGCGGGCGCATCCTGCGCGGAATGGGTGACGACGTTCACGACGCCGTCACCGAGACCGGCCTCCTGCAACACGCTGCCGATCAACCGATGCACACCCGGACACCCTTCAGATGCCTTGAGCACGACCGTGTTGCCGCACGCGAGCGGCATGGCGATTGCGCGCGTGCCGAGGATCACCGGCGCGTTCCACGGCGCCATGCCGAGCACGACGCCGCACGGCTGACGCACGGCCATCGCGAGGCTGCCGGGCACGTCGGACGGAATCACCGCGCCGTCGATCTGCGTGGTCATGGCGGCGGCCTCGCGCAGCATGTTGGCCGCGAGCATCACGTTAAAGCCGTACCAGTTTGGCATCGCGCCGGTTTCGGCGACGCCGGTCGCGATGAACTCGGGTGTGCGCGCATCCATCAGATCGGCGGCCGCAAGCAGGCGTTTGCGGCGCTCGGTTGGACCCAGCGCGGACCAGCCCGGGAACGCTGCGGCTGCGGCCGCCACTGCGGCGTCGGCGTCTTCGCGCGTCGCAGCGGCGGCGCGTGAGGCTGGCTTGCCCGAGGCCGGATTGATCCGCTCGAAGGTCTTGCCGTCCGACGCGCTGCGGCTTTCACCGCCGATCAATAGAGTGACTTCGTCCATGTCGTGTCTCCTCGCTCTTTACGTTCAGCGCTTGTAGCTCTGAAGCCCCGGCTTGATGGCCTTGTCATCAAGGAACTGCTTGAGACCCTGCTCACGGCCGCCTTCAGGGTCGCGGTGCTGCGCCTGGTCGAGTTTCGCGTACAGATAATCTTCGTTCTGATCCCACGTCAATTCGCGGCTGCGCTTGAAGCCGTGCTTCGCCGCGCGCAGCACCACCGGATTTTTCTCCAGCAGTTTGGCCGCGAGCGCGCGGGTTTCTTCGCGCAACTGGGCACGCGGCACGCTCTTGTTGACGAGGCCCATCTGCGCCGCCTGCTGACCCGTGAAGGTTTCGCCCGTCATGATGTAATAAAGCGCCTGGCGATGCCCGACGGTATCGGCCATTGCCTTGCTGACCAGATTGCCCGGCGGAATGCCCCAGTTGATTTCCGACAGACCGAACGTGGCCTCGTCGGCGGCAATGGCCAGATCGCACGCCACCAGCGGCGAGAAGCCGCCGCCGAAGCACCAGCCGTTGACCATCGCGATGGTGGGCTTGGCATACATGCGCAGCAACTGCCACTGCCAGCGCGAAGCGTCGCGGCGGATCTTTTCCTGCAGGATTTCGGGGCCGGCGTCGACTTCGCGGAAATAGTCTTTCAGGTCCATGCCGGCGGTCCATGCATCGCCCTCGCCCGTCAGGACGAGAACCTGCGCGTTCGCATCCAGTTCAAGCGTTTCAAGGACGTCGATCATTTCCTTGTTCAGCGTCGGGCTCATTGCATTGCGTTTCTCGGGGCGGTTGAACGCAACCCACGCAATGCCGTCCTCGATTTGCACCTTGACGGTTTTCCAGCGACCTTCGTTACTCATCTGCTTTCTCCGGGAACGTCGACCGCAACTGCGGTCCCACGCAACGATTTAATATCAGGCTTCCTGATATGTAAAGCGGAACCCGGCGATCCTGGTGCAAACCCCTAGCGGCCGGAACGGGGCACGCGCACGCTAAGATGCGGGCTGGACCGATCCCTCGCCGCCCATGAGCAAAAATCCGAATTCGCCTGTCAAATCCGCCGCCGCACCGCGTAGCCGTCGTTCCGGTCTGCGGTTGACTTATGTGATCGGCAGTCTCGACCGCGCGCTGCGGCGCCGGATGAGCGACGTGCTTGCGCCGCTCGGTTTGACGCTCGCGCAGTTCACTGCGCTCTCCGTGCTCGAGACACGAGGTCAGGCCTCCAACGCGCAGCTTGCCGAGCGGTCGTTCATTACGCCGCAATCCGCCAACGAAGTGATGAATGCGATGGCGAGCCGCGGCTGGGTCAGTCGTGAGCCAGACCCGATGCACGGGCGGATCGTGCTGCTGCAATTGACGGAGCAGGGGCGCGCAGTGTTACGGAAAGGCGAGCAGGCGGTACTCGCGATCGAGCGCCAGATGACGGAGGGCGTCGATGCCGACGCCGCTGCCGCCTTGCAGGAGCAACTCGAAACGTTCGTGCGCAATCTGCGCGGCTGAAGCGACGCGTCATCTGCGAATTGGCGTCGCGGGCTGCTCATCCTTGCTGACCTGGTGGATCGCCGGGTCGTGGCGCAAGCGGGGGAGCCACAGTGCGCGCTGGCTGCGCCACGCGTGCATGCCGAACCGTCTTCATAGCTTTGACCGTGCGCGCATGTTCAGGCATGCGCGCGGCTGCTCGGCACAGTGGGTACAGACAGTAACCGCTAGAATTGCGGTTTTAGCCCGGAATGCCCCATGTCTTTTGCCTCGCTTGGCCTGATCGATCCTTTGCTGCGTAATCTGCGGGATCTGAATTACCAGACTCCTACGCCGGTGCAGGCCAAAGCGATCCCTGCTGTGCTTGCGGGCAAGGACGTGCTCGCCGAGGCACAAACCGGCACAGGCAAAACGGCGGGCTTTGCGCTGCCGCTGCTGCAGCGGCTGGTGCAACGCGGCCCGGCGGTGACGAGCAACCGCGCGCGTGTTCTGGTGCTGGTGCCCACGCGCGAACTGGCCGAGCAGGTGCTGCAAAGTTTCATCGATTACGGCAAAGGTCTCGACCTGCGATTGCTGGCCGCCTACGGCGGTGTGAGCATCAACCCACAGATGATGAAGTTGCGCAAAGGCGTGGATGTACTGGTTGCCACACCGGGCCGTTTGCTCGATCTCCATCGTCAGAATGCGGTGCAGTTCGATCAGGTAGAAACGCTCGTACTGGATGAAGCAGACCGCATGCTGGATCTCGGCTTTGCCCGCGAACTCAACGCCGTGTTTGCTGCGTTGCCCGACCAGCGCCAGACGCTGCTGTTCTCTGCCACGTTCTCCGACGAGATCCGCGCCATGGCGGCAGTCATGCTGCGCGGACCGGTCAATATCAGCGTCAGCACGCCGAATACAACCGCCGGCAAGATCAGGCAGTGGGTGGTCACGGTCGACAAAAAGAACAAGCCGGACCTCTTCATGCACCTCGTGGCGCAGAACCACTGGGAGCACGCGCTGGTGTTCGTCAAAACCCGCAACGGCGTGGATTATCTCGCGGCCGTGCTGGACGAAGCGGGCTATGCAGTCGACACGATCCACGGTGACAAACCACAACCCGCGCGGCTGCGTGCGTTGGAGCGCTTCAAGACGGGCGAAGTGCAAATGCTGGTCGCCACCGACGTGGCTGCGCGCGGTCTGGATATCGACGACCTGCCGCTGGTAATCAACGTCGATCTGCCGATCGTCGCGCAGGACTACGTGCACCGGATCGGCCGTACGGGCCGCGCGGGCGCGAGCGGCGTCGCGGTGTCGCTCGTGTGTGCCGATGAAGCGCCGCAACTGGCCGCGATCGAAGCGCTGATCCGGCAAACGCTGCGCCGCGAAGAAGAGCCGGGTTTCGAAGCCGAACACCGCGTGCCGCAAACCAGCGCGACAGGCGAGATCATCAGGAAACCTAAAAAGCCCAAGAAGCCGAAAGCGCCGCATGCTGGCTTGAGCACCACGCAGGTACTAGGCAAAAAGCCGCACACGCAGAAGGGTGGCGCAAACCATGGCCGCGTTGCGGCACAGCGCGGTGCGACTGCGGATAAGGGTGCAAAAATGTCCGGCAATAGTCCATTTGGCACGCAAAAGCCGCGCGGCAAAGCTGCAAGTAAGCCTGTCAATCGACCCGCTGGTTCATCTGCAACTAAGCCCGCTGCGGGTTCACGAAAACCGGCTGGTAAACGCGCAGGCGGTCGCGGCAAGCAGCAGCCGTAATTCGTGAGCAGGCGCGACGCGTTGCGCCGTCGCGCACGAGCAGTCCGCTGCCATGCACGGGCGATCGGATCGAACCCTACCGTTCAGGCGTACTGAGCGACCACACAGCCGCTCGCTCGCGCAGCAGCCTGCTTCATTGCTGCGCCTTGGCCGCCTCAAGAATCAGATCGGCGACCTCGGTGGGATGCGAAAGCAACGAAACGTGGCTCGAATCCAGCTCGATGGTATGCGCATGCATGCGTCTTGCCATGAAGCGCTCCAGATCTGGATTGATGGTGCGATCTTCCGTCGACACTGCGTACCAGGTCGGCTTGTCGTGCCACGCTGCAACCGTAGTCTTCGCCATCGTGATGGCTTTGCCGATCGGCTGCTGAACCGCGTAATACGTTTGCGCTTCGGTCTTCGGCAGATCGCCGGCGAAGTCGTTGTCGAAAGCCTGTTCGGAGAGCTTGCCGTAGCCGTCGGCTGTCCATTGCAACCCGGCCGATGCGGGCGCGGCCGGGTATTGCTTCGTCAAGGCGGGGTAGTCCTCACCGGCATCCGGTGCGCGCGCGGCGATATACACGAGACCCGTCACTTTAGGATCGTCGCCAGCCTGGCTGATGACCATGCCGCCGTACGAATGCGCGACCAGCAGCGTCGGGCCGTCCTGCTGGGCGAGCGCACGCTTGACGGCGTCGACATCCGCATCGAGCGAAGTTGTCGGATTCTGCACGGCGGTCACGTGATAGCCCTTCGCCTGCAGCAGCGGAATCACTTTTGCCCAGCTCGACCCGTCTGCAAACAGACCATGAACCAGCACGATGTTCTTCACTGGCCCGGCAGGCGCTGCGCTGCCTTGCGCGAATGATGGAGCGCTGAACAGCGCTGTGCATGCGATGCCGGCGAGAGCAAGGGATTTCAACTTCATCAGTCATCTCCGAAAGAGGAAAGCGTGGACGTGCGAAATTCATTGGCTGTGTAAAGGCAAACACGGCCTCGGAAAAAACATTCCACGCGCGGAGAAGATATTTTTGGGCAATCAGTGCCGGTAGCCCGGACAGGATGCAATTCTGGTTCTGGGAAATCGAACAACGCTATCCCTGACAGACATCAGCGCCATCAGACCATCAGATTAGGCCGAATCCGACCCGTCGCCGCACTCTGCGTTACCGAACCGTCTCCTCGGGCCGGCGCCGGTTAAAAGGTTCGGGAAATCCCCAGTGCGTTATTCCTTGTGCGACCCGCATGCCTCAGGTACGGTATATAAAATAGACATAGTTTCTATTATTCAGGCGACACGAACGAGGTCGCGACAGGAGGCAGGGATGAGTTTGAGATATCAGTTGCTGGTCATGACGTGGCTATTGCAGTTCGTGAACTACCTCGACCGGGTGAGCATCTCCGTCGCGGGCCCGACCATGATGAAGGCACTCCATCTCGACGCTGCGCAGTTCGGCTTCCTGCTCGCCGCCTTTGCGGCGGGCTACGCACTGATGCAACTGCCCGGCGGGTATCTCGCGGACCGGTTCGGCACCAAGGCGCTGCTGGTCGTCGCGCCCGCGTTGTTCTCGCTATTTACCGGACTCACGGGGCTCGCGACGTCGATGGCCGTGCTGGTTGCCGCGCGCTTCTGCTTTGGTCTGGCGGAAGGGTCATGCAACGCGGCGGTGTACAAGGCCGTCGCGGACAATTTCAGTGCGAAAGATGCGGCGAAAGCGCATTCCGTCTGGCTCTCCGCGCTCGCAATCGGTCCAGCGGTGGTCGCGCCCGTCGTCACGACGCTTCTGATGCACGGCGACTGGCGCAACGTGTTCTACGCTTTCACGTTGCCGGGCGTATTCGTCGCGTTGCTGATCTACTTCCTGATTCCGGGCAAGGCGATCGAAGGTAAGGACCGGCACCACGACAGACTGAGCCGCAGCGACCAATGGCGTCAGTTTGCCGGACGTAAAAGCACCTGGTTGCTGTTTTTCGGCTACATGACCTTCAGCATCGGCTACTGGGGCTTTCTGGGCTGGATCCCGTCCTATCTCGCGAACCAACGCCATATCGATCTGAAGTCGCTGGGCGTCGCGGCGTCGGTGCCTTATCTATTCGGCTTCCTTGGCATCGTCGTGTTCGGCTGGCTCGGCAGCGGCCCATTGCACCGCCGCCGGCCGATACTGGTGGCAGCGGGCTACATCGGCACAGGCGTTGCGCTCTACCTCGCGTACAGCGCAAACGACATCGTCGCCTGTGTGACCGGTTTGTCGGCTGCAGCGTTTCTCCTGTATGGCTGCCTTTCGCCGTACGCGGGGCTCGTCGCGCAACTGGCTCCGACCGGCGCACGCGGCGTGTTCGCCGGTGTGATCAACACGGGCGGCCAGATTGGCGGATTGTGCGCCCCGCTCGGCGTAGGCTATTTGGTCAAGGCCAGCGGCTCGTACAACAACGGCTTTCTGTTCATGATCACCGCGCTCGTGATCGGCGCGGGTTGTTTCGCCGCGCTGCAATCACGGGTGAACCGCACCGAGCCCGAATCGGACGAAGCGGCGGCCGCGTTGCAGCAGAACATATGAGCGCGGCAAATACGGGCGCAGCAAATACGGGCGCGGCGACGCTCGGCTAGACGCCATCGTACGGCGCGAAGGGCGGCTCGAACGGCGTCGTGTCTCCGCCCAGCGCCCGGGTCAGTGCCGCCCCGGCTTCCATGACCTTCGGCAGATAGGTGTCGAACGCCTTGCGGTCGAAACGGAAACGCGGAATGCCAAGCGAGATTGCGCAGACCAGTTCCTGTCCGGTGCGAAACACCGGACACGCGATCGCGGCGCTTTCCACCTCGCGCTCACCGAGCGACACGCAATAACCGTTCTCCCGAACCTTGTTCAGATGAGCTTTTTTCGACTGCCCGGAAAACGCGCGCAATACGTGTCCGGCCGCGCCCGCTTCCAGCGTCAGGCGTTCGCCTTCGCGGACGTGCATGCGCACCGAGCGTTGCCATTCGACGCGATACAGGCACAGCCGCTCGTCGCCTTCACGCACGTAGACGGCCGCCGTCTCGCCCGTTTCCTTGACGAGTGTACGCAGGACCGGCAACGCGTAGTCGCGCAAACGGAACGAGCTCTGATAAATCATTCCGAGGTGAAACAGCATGGGTCCGAGCATGTAGCGACCGTCTTCCAATCGCTTGAGATAGCCGAAGTGCTCGAGCGACTCGCACAGCCGCAGGATGGTGCTGTGGTAGAGGCCCGTTGCGTTGGTGAGATCGGTGAGCGTCATGCCATCGATGCTGTCTTCGAAGGCTTTGAGTATCGAAAGCGCGCGGTTGACCGCGGCTACGCCAGGTTCTTCAGTTGCCATTGCTGTTTCCGGTTGTCTGCGCCGATGCCCGCCGGGCTTGCCGAGCGGGCGTCTGGCCCGCAAGGATGAACGATTTCAAAAGCCCGTGCAACATCGCCGCCGTCGTTCACGTTTCCATAAAATAGACATCATGTCTATTTACGTGGATAATGATTTCAGGCCGGCCGCTCCGGCGTGTAGAGGAAACGCGGTAAAACGCGAGAGGACGCAGACCATGCATCGCAAAAGCTTCGACGCAACGCATTCCGGGCCGCTTCGCGGCGTGAAGGTGGTCGACCTGTCACGGCTCGTCGCGGGCAACATGCTCACGTTGCAACTCGCGGATTTCGGTGCGGAAGTGATCAAGGTCGAGCCATTGAAAGGCGACACGTTGCGCGCATTCCGTACGAAAGGCGCCGAGGTGTTCTGGAAAGCGTACGCACGCAACAAGAAAAGCGTGTGCATCGATTTTCGTCACGAGACGGCGGCAAGCATGATCGAAAGTCTCGTGCGCGATGCCGACCTGCTCGTGGAAAGTTTCAAGCCCGGCACGCTGGAAAAGATGGGGCTCGCGCCGCACACGCTAATGGCCGCCAATCCAAAGCTCGTGATCGTGCGGGTGTCGGGCTGGGGGCAGACGGGGCCGTACAGGCATCGGCCCGGATTCGGCACGCTGGTCGAGGGCTACTCGGGCTTCGCGGCCATGAACGGTTTCAGCGACCGTGAGCCCGTGCTGCCGCCCATGTTCCTCGGCGACATGACGGCGGGACTGTATGGCGCGCACGCGGCGATGGTTGCGCTGTGGGAAACGCGTGTGAACGGCGGCAACGGGCAGGTGGTCGACCTTTCGCTGTTCGACCCGATGATCTCCATTCTTGGCCCGCAAGTGGCGAACTTCCAGATCACGGGCCGTGTAAAAGCGCGCACCGGAAGCCGCTCGAGCACGACCGCGCCGCGCAATACGTATGAAACGGCGGACCACAAGTGGCTGTGCGTGTCGACGTCCACGCAGACCATGGCCGAGCGTCTGTTCGCTGCAATCGGTTGCGAAGATATGAATGCGGATCCGCGTTACGAGACCAACACCACGCGCCTGCAACATGTCGAGGAAGTCGACCGCGTGGTCGGCGGGTTTATCAAGGCGCGCACGCTCGCAGAGAACCTCGCGTTTTTCGAGCGCGCGGAGGTCACGGCGGGGCCGGTCTACGAAGCAAGCGATCTGGCTCAGGACGACTACGTCAGCGAGCGGGAGAGCCTCGTGGAAATCGAGGACGATGAGCTGGGCCATGTCGCGGTGCATAACGTCGTGGCGCGTCTGTCGGGCACGCCCGGCGGCTTCATCCGTCCCGCACCGCATAAAGGCGAGCATTCCCGCGAAATTCTGGCGCCGCTGCTCGGCGAGCGGGCGCTCGACGAACTTATCGGCTGCGGCGCCGTGATCGATGCCGCGCGCGTCTGAACTCTCACATTACAAGGAGCATGAAATGAATCGCGTTGGACAACCGATCGTCTCCCCGGCGGCATGGAAAGGACCCGAACTCGACTGGATGCGCGAAGGACTGCATGTGCTCACCGAAGCGGAAATCGCGGAAATCGATGCCGCGCTCGTGCATCTGCTTTCGCTGGGTGACATCGATTTCCCCGACATCAGTCCCCAGACGTTCCCGCTGGAAACGATGGGACGCTTCATGCGGGAACTGCCGGCGTTCCTGCGCAACGGCCGCGGTTTCATGATGCTGCGCGGTCTGCCGCGCGAGCGCTATTCCGACGACGACATGACGCGCATTTACTTCGGGCTCGGCTCGTACATCAGCAAGCCGGTCACGCAATCGTATCTTGGCGATGTGCTCGGCCATGTCGTGAACGTGAGCGACTACGAGCCGAAGTCACGCGGCTACCGCAAGGGCGGCGGCCAGTTGATGCACACCGATTCGTGCGACATCATCGGCCTGATGTGCTTGCGTACCGCCATTTCTGGCGGCGAAAGTCGCATCTCGAGCGCGCTCGCCGTGCACAACGAACTGTTGCGCACGCGGCCCGACCTGCTCGACACGCTGCGCGAAGGGCTATTCCTGAAGCGAACCGACGAAGACGGCCGGCGCGCAACGCGCACCTTCAGCGAGCACAAGGTGCCGTTCTTCACCGACACCGCCGGCGAAGTGATCTGCTATCTGCCGACAGGCTATGCGCGTCTCGCGGAGAAGAGCGGACAGTGCCCGTTTAGCGAACTCGAATCGGAAGCGCTTTACACGGTGCGCAAGATCGCGGCATCGCCGGAGTTTTATCTCGACATGGGCTTTCGCGACGGCGATATCCAGTTTCTCAACAACCGGGTGCTGGTGCACGGCCGCACGGATTACCAGGACGCCGAGCCGCTTGCTCAACGCCGTCATCTGCTGCGGCTGTGGCTCACGGTGGCCGACTGGCCTGCCATGCCCGACTCGCAGGTATTTCACAAGCCAGAGGATTTGCGCATGTGGGCGCAGTATCGGCGCCCGTTTGCGGAGTTGCCTTCAACGCACGACCGCCTGCTGCTCGAATCGGGCGAAGTCGCGAAGATGGTGGATTGACGCCGCGCGAACGGAGACCCCTATGCCCACGCCACTCAAAATGCGCAGCAAACTGTTCGTGCCCGCCTGCCGGCCGGAATTTTTCGACAAAGCCGCCGCGAGCGATGCGGATGCGCTTTCCATCGATCTCGAAGACTCGGTCGCGGAGCACGACAAGGTTCGCGCCCGCGAAGCCGCCGTTGCATGGCTTGCGAGGGTGGGGTCCGTCGACAAGACGATTATCGTGCGGGTAAATGGCATGGGAACGCCGCCTTTCGAGGCGGACCTGCAAGCCGTCGTCAAACAGGGACTCGACATCGTCAATGTGCCGAAGATCGAATCGGCCGAGGACGTGCGCAAGATCGATACGCTGCTCGAAGCACTCGAATCGCGCGCTGGACTGTCGCGCCGGGTTCTTCTGCTCGCCAACATCGAATCGCCGAAGGGTTTGCGTTGTGCCGCGGAAATCGCCCTGGCGAGCGATCGTGTAATGGGCCTGCAGATCGGATATGGCGATCTGTTCGAGCCGTATGGTGTCGATCGACATCAGCGTGCGGCGCTCGATCATGTGAGGGTCAAGGTGCGATTCGCGGCGGCTGAGGCGGGCATCGACGCCTACGATGGCGCGTTTGGCCGTGTCGCCGATCTCGACGGTTTCGCGCAGGAGTCGCAAGACGCTCGCGCACTGGGTTTCGCCGGCAAGACGTGCGTGCATCCCCGGCAGATTGCGGCGGCGAACCTCATTTTCGGGCCGAGCGCCGAGCAGATCGCGTTCGCGCGCCGTGTCGTCGAGGCCTGGGGTGCGGCGCTTGCGCGCGGTCATGGTGCCGTGTCGGTGGATGGGGTGATGATCGACCAGCCTTACGCGGCACGCGCTGCGCAATTGTGCGCGATGGCCGAAGCCATCTGAAACCCGTGTCCGCAGGTTAAATGTCGAAGGACGCAACGATGCTGCATACACAAACGCGTGCGCAAACGCTGGCGCAGAAGTTGATCGCAAAGGCTTGCGGGCGTGACGCGGTCGCCGTGGGCGACATCGTCACCTGCGAAGTCGATCTCGCGATGTTCCATGACTCGAGCGGGCCGCGCAGACTTAAGCCGATGCTCGACGAACTGGGCGCGCAGATCTGGGACACATCGAAAATCGTGCTCGTGATCGACCACTACGTGCCCGAAGCCGACGACGAATCGCGCCGTATCGTGCGCATCGCACGGGACTGGGCGAAGCAGCAGGCTTTGCCCCACGTGTACGACAGCGTCGGCATCTGCCACGTGGTCCTGCCGGAGCGCGGGCACTTGCGGCCCGGCATGTTCTGCGTCGGCGGCGATTCCCATTCGCCTACCGGCGGTGCGTTCGGCGCGTATATGTTCGGCATCGGCAGCACCGAAATGCTGGGCGTCGTGGTGTCGGGGCAAATCTGGGTGAAGGTGCCCGAGACGCTGCGCATGCGCTGGCATGCACGGCTCGCGCGCGGCGTGACCGCGAAAGACATGATGCTGCACATGATCGGCCGCTTCGGGATGAATGGCGCGCGCTATCAGGCCGTCGAGTTCTGCGGCGAAGCGGTCGCGGCGCTGTCGATGCAGGAACGCATGACGCTTTCGAATATCAGCGCAGAAATGGGCGCCCAGGCCGGCCTGATCGCGCCCGACGCCGTGACGCTCGACTATCTTCGCTCAGCCGGCGTCACGCATGAAATCGACGTCGCCCGCTGGCAAAGCGATGCCGACGCCGCTGCCGAAACGCATGAGTTCGATGCTGCCGCGCTCGCGCCGCAAGTGGCCGCGCCGCATAGTCCCGCGAATACGGATGACGTGCAGGCGTTCGGCAACGTCGAGGTGCAGCTCGCCTATGTCGGCGCATGCACGGGCGCGAAGCTCGACGACCTGCGTGCGGCCGCGACCGTGCTCAAAGGCCGGAAAGTCGCGCGAGGGGTGCGCCTCGTCGTTGCGCCCGCCAGCCTGCGCGACCAGGAGGCCGCGACGCGAGAAGGCGTGATGGCCATTCTCGAAGCCGCGGGCGCGCAGGTGCTGGCCACCTCGTGCGGCGCATGTTCGGGCTATGGCGGCCAGATCCCCGAAGGCAGCACCGTGATCTCCACTACCGCGCGCAACTTCAAAGGTCGTATGGGCGCGGAGACGGCGCAGGTGTATCTGGGGTCTCCCTATACCGTGGCAGCCTCTGCGCTGCGCGGACACATCACCGATCCGCGCGAGGTGCTCGCATGAGTGAGGAGACGAACACGAACGCAGACGACGTGCAGCCGCATCGCGTATGGCGTGTCGGCGCGGATATCGACACGGACGCGCTGGCTCCCGGCGCATACATGAAATTCGGCATCGACGAGATCGCGAGACATTGTCTGCACCGGCAGCGCGCGGACTTCGCCGCCAACGTGCAACCGGGCGATGTCGTCGTGGCAGGGGCGAACTTTGGAATCGGCTCGTCGCGCGAACAGGCGCCCGCCGCGCTCGTGCATCTCGGCGTGAGCGCGGTCGTCGCGCCTTCGTTCAGCGGTTTATTCTTTCGCAACGCGTTCAATGTCGGTCTCGTGCTGCTCACCTGTGCTCAGGCGGAAACGATCGACGAGGGCGAGCTGATCGCCATTGATCCGCTGCATGGTCGCATCACGCGCGAAGACGGCCGCGCGCTGCCCTGCGACCCATTGCCTGCCTTTTTGCTCGACATGGTCGCGGCGGGCGGTCTTTTCAATCTGCTCAAGCAACGCTATGGAGCGACGAACGTATGACGCGACAAACAAACGGACTCAAGGCGCTTCTCACGGAAGGCCCGGTGCTCGCGCCGGGCGTCTACGATGCGTTTTCCGCGCTGCTCGCGCAGCAGGCCGGATTCAATGCGTTGTATCTGTCGGGTGCGTCGATCGCGTACACCCGCCTCGGGCGTTCCGATGTCGGACTCACCACCTTCACCGAAGTCGCGGATACCCTTGCGCGCATCACGGAGCGCGTCGCGCTGCCGGTGATCGTCGACGGCGATACGGGTTTTGGCAATGCGCTCAATGTGCAGCGCACCGTGCGCGGTTTCGAGCGGGCGGGCGCGTCGATGATCCAGCTCGAAGACCAGACGTTCCCCAAGCGCTGCGGGCATCTGGACGGCAAGAGCGTGATTCCCGTCAACGAGATGTGCGGCAAGCTGCGCGCCGCGGTCGATGCCCGCACGGACCCGAACACGCTGATCCTTGCGCGCACAGACGCGCTGGCGGTGGAAGGACTCGACGCCGCCCTCGATCGCGCCGAGCGCTATCTGGAAGCGGGCGCTGACGCGCTGTTCGTGGAAGCGTTGCGCTCCGCCGAGCAGATGGACGCCGCGTGCGGCCGGTTCGCGTCGCGCGTGCCGTTGCTCGCCAACATGGTGGAAGGCGGCAAAACGCCGGTGCAGAGCGTGCAGGCGCTCGCGGCGCGGGGCTTTCGTATCGTGATCTTTCCGGGCGGTGCGGCGCGCGCGGTCGCGCATACGCTACGTGGTTTCTACGACAGTTTGCATGAGCACGGCACGACTGCGCCGTGGCAAGACCGCATGGTGAAGTTCGACGAGTTGAACGAAATCATCGGTACGCCTGCATTAATGGACGAAGCGCGACGTTACGAGTGAAGGGTAGCGCGCGGCACACACGCCATTCAGAGTGTCCGAAGCGGCTTGCGCTGATAGCCTGTGGTCGCAAGAAGCAGGCTGCGCGTGTACTCATGCTCGACCTGCTGCGCGCGAACGGAAGCGATATCGCACTGCTCGACGATCTCACCGTTGCGCATGACCGCGACGCGCGAGCAGAGAAAGCCGACCACGGCCAGGTTGTGGCTCACGAGTACCATCGTCAGATGGCGCTCCCGGTGAAGCCGTCGCAGCAGATTGAGAATTTCGGCCTGCACCGACACATCGAGCGCGGACGTCGGCTCGTCGAGCAGCAGCACGCGCGGTTCGAGAATCAATGCGCGTGCAATCGACACACGCTGCCGCTGGCCCCCTGACAACTGATGCGGGTAGCGGAAGCGATACGCCGGACCCAGCCCGACCTCGTGCAGCGCGTTGACGATGCGCTCGTCCTGGCGGTCGATGCCGTTGATGGCGAGCGGCTCGCGCAAGGTCTGATCGACCGTAAAGCGCGGATGCAGCGACCCGTACGGATCCTGGAAGACCATCTGCACGTCGCGTCGAAACGAGCGGTCTATTTTTTTGCCGGGCACATGCGAGCCGATCTTCATGTTGCCGCCGGCGACGGGTGCGAGGCCGGCGAGTGCGCGCAGGATTGTCGACTTGCCCGATCCGGATTCGCCGACCAGCCCGAACACTTCGCCTTCCCCGACATGAAAATTGGCGTTGCGCACGGCGTCGAGGTAGCCGGTCTTCGTTTTGAAGCGGACCGTCAGGGCGTTGACGTCGATCATGCCGCTGCTCCTGTCGATGGCGTGAGCCACGCGGCGTCGCGCTTCAAGACAGGCAGTTCAGCGGGCGGGTTGACGAGCGGAGGATTCGCCGCAAGCAGGCCGCGCGTGTAAGGGTGCTGCGCGTGAATGAGATCGCGTGCCGCGCAGGTCTCCACCACGCGCCCCGCGTACATGACCACGACACGGTCGCAGAACGACATGACGAGCGGCAGGTCATGGCTGATGAAAATGAGGCCCGTGTCGTGCTTTTCGATCATTTCGTCGAGAATGCCGAGCACCTGCACGGAGACGAGCACGTCGAGCGCACTGGTCGGTTCGTCGGCGACGAGGAGCCGCGGGCCGGAGGACACCATCATCGCGATCATCACGCGCTGTCCCATGCCGCCTGACAACTCGTGCGGGTAGGTATCGGCGACGCGCTCCGGATGGCGGATGTGCACCGCGGCCAATGCCGCGATGATCTTCTCGCGCATCTCGCGGCGGCCGAGCTTTGGACCGTGCAGGCCGAACGCTTCGCGCATCTGCTGCTCGACGGTCATCACCGGGTTCAGCGAGTATTTCGGGTCCTGCAGGATCATGCCCATCTGCTTGCCGCACAGTTGCCGGCGCTGATGTGCTGGCATCGCCAGCAGATCCTGGCCGTCGAACTTCATCGCCTTCGCATGGCATTGCGCGCCAGGCGGCAACAGGCCGAGCAGCGCGCGTCCTGACAGCGATTTGCCCGAACCGGATTCGCCGACAATGCCAAGCCGCTCGCCGCGGCCGAGCGTCAGCGACAGGCCGCGCACAGCCTGGGTCACTTCGCCGTCGTGCCCGCGAAAGCCCACTCGCAGGTCGTCGATTTCACATAAGGGTGAGTTCATCTGGGCCGGCATGTCAGCTTCCGTGGCGGGGATCGAAGACGTCGCGCAGACCGTCGCCGAGCAGGTTGAACGCGAGACTGACGAGCAGGATGGCCATGCCTGGAATCGTGGCCACCCACCACGAATCGAGCAGCACGTTGCGGCCCGAAGCGACCATGTAGCCCCATTCGGGGCTCGGCGGTTGCGCGCCGAGCCCAAGAAACCCGAGACCCGCGACGGTGAGGATGATGCCGGCCATGTCGAGCGTCGCACGCACGATCACCGACGACGAGCACAGCGGCACGATATAGCGCAACAGAATGCGCATCCGCGACGCCCCCTGCAAGCGCGCGACATGAATGAAATCCGCTTGCACGAGCCGCAGGGTTTCCGCGCGCGCGAGACGGGCATAAGCCGGCCACGCGGTGATCGAGATCGCGATGACCGCGTTGAACACACCCGGCCCGAGCGCGGCCGCAAACGCAAGTGCGAGCACGATTTTAGGGAATGCGAGGGCCACGTCGGTGACGCGCATCAATACGTTATCGACCCAGCCGCCGAAGAAGCCTGCGGTAGTGCCGATCAGCAGGCCGATTGGAACCACGATCACCACGACGAGAATCGCGATGGAAAGCGTGAGCCGCGAACCGTACATGAGCCGCGAGAGAATGTCGCGGCCAAGCTGATCGGTACCTAACCAGTGCGACGGCGAACCGGGCGGCAAAAGACGATCGGAGAGCACCTGCTGCAATGGATCGTGCGGTGCAATCAGTGGCCCGACGGCTGCGACGAGGATCAGCAACGCGAGAATCACCAGCCCGAAAACAGACAGTGGATTGCCTGCGAAGCGCCGCCAGCGCCGATAGGCGAGCCCGAGCGCAGCCTGCCTGCGTGATGCGGGCGTATCGCTCAGCAACCAGTTTTTCCATCGTCGGGGCGCTGGATTCATCGGCCAGTCCTGCAGTTGCATTGATTGCTCCAGGCGCAGAAGCGCGGAAGAAGCGTCCCGAACATCAGCGGGCACGCGGATCGAACACACGGTACAGTGCATCCGTCAGCAGATTGAGCGCAATGAACGTGACGCCGATCACGAGTGTGCTGCCGAGCACGGCGTTCATATCGGCATTGAGCAGCGCGCCCGTCAGATACGATCCAATACCTGGCCACGCGAAGACGATTTCCGTCAGCACGGAGCCTTCCAGCAGATAGCTGTACGTGAGCGCGATGATGGTCAGAAGCGGCACGGCGATGTTGCCGAACGCGTGACGCCAGATCACCCGGCGCTCGGGCAAGCCCTTTGCGCGCGCCGTGGTGATGTATTCCTGATTCAGCTGTTCGAGCATGAACGAACGCGTCATCCGGCTCAGATAAGCGACCGAGTAGTAACCGAGAATCGCCGCAGGCAGCGCGATATGGGACACCGCGTTGAAAAACACGTCCCATTCGCCGGCGATCAGCGAATCGACCAGCAGGCTGCCGGTATGCGTATCGACCATCCCGTCGAAAACGGGGTCGACGCGCCCCGGGCCAGCTACCCAGTGCAGCTTCGCGTAGAACAGCAACAGTCCCATCAGTCCAAGCCAGAATACCGGCACCGAACTGCCGACGAGCCCGACAAAGCGTGCAACGTGATCGATCCAGCGGTTGTGGCGCACGGCGGCGATTACGCCCAGCGGCACGCCGATCAGCACGCCGATGAGGGTCGCGAGGGTCGCGAGTTCGAGCGTCGCAGGGAACACACGCTGGATGTCTTCCAGAACAGGGTGCGCTGTGAGTAGCGACATCCCGAGGTTGCCGTGCAGCACGTCGCGTACATAGATCAGGAACTGCACGGAGAGCGGCCTGTCGAGTCCGAGTTGCAGGCGTGCCGCCGCGTAGGCGGCCGCCGACGCACGATCGCCGAGAATCGCCAGAACCGGGTCGACCGGTATTTTGCGGCCGATCACGAACGTGACGGCCAGCAAGCCGGTGAAGGTGATCGCGAGCGTGAAGCTCCAGCGCACGAGGCGCAGGGCCCAGCGCACGCCGGCGCTATCCGCCGAAAGCGCCCGCATGCGTTCGAGAGCCGTGAGAGAAGTCGACATGATGGATTCCCCGTCCGCAGGCGAAACCAGCGAAGCTTCGCCTGCGCGCCCTGCGTTACTGCTTCTTCAGGTCACGATACGACACGAGGTCGTTGATCGGACCCACTTCGAGCCCCGTCACGCCAGGGCGCGCGGCGACCTGCGAGACCTGCTGGAACATGATCACGAAGGGTGAGTTTGCAAGCATCTGCTTCTGCATGGTCTGATAGAGCTCCGCGCGTCTCGTGGTAGAGGATTCCGCGAGCGCCGCGTTGGTTTCCTTCGTCAGATCGGGAATATCCCACGAGTTGCGCCACGCGAGCATCTTGTACGCCGACTTGTCGGAGTTATCCGGGTTCCAGGCGAAGCCCTGCGCGTTGCTGTGCGGGTCGATATAGTCCGCCGACCATTCGCCGATATAAATGTCGTGCGAACGGGAGCGGTACTTCGCAAGCGTCTGTTTGTTGTCGCCCGGAATGATCTGCACCTTGATGCCGCCCTGCGCGAGATTGGCCTGCACGGCTTCGGCGATTTCGCTGTACGGGTAGCCGTTGCGCACGTCCATGGTCACGGAAAAGCCATTTGGAAGTCCGGCTTTGGCCAGCAGTGCCTTGGCCTTCGCGACGTTCTGCTGATACGGATTGGCGTTCAGCACGCCGAGAAAGCCTTCCGGAAGAAACGTCTCGTGGACCTTGTAAGTTGTCTTCGCAACGTTGCTCTGGATGCCGTTGTAGTCGATCAGCCACTTCATCGCTTCCTGAACTTCCGGCTTTGCCAGGTTCGGATTCTTCACGTTGAGGCCGAGGTACAGAAGCGTCGCCTGCGGCACCGCGCTCACCCGCGCTTTACCGGATTTTGTCAGCGCGGCGAGATCGTCGGGGCTCAGATTGCGCGCTACGTCGATATCGCCGTTCTCCAACAGCAGGCGCTGGCTCGATGCTTCGGGCACGTGGCGCAGCACAATGCGCTTCATGGCGAGCGGCACGCGATAGCCGTCGAAACGCTGCAAGACGATGCTGTCGTTGGCCGTCCACTTGACGAGCTTATAGGCGCCGGAGCCCGCCTCGTTCGTGCGCAGCCAGTCGTTGCCAAAGTCATTGCCTTTCTGATGCGAGAGCAGCAACTGCTTGTCCACCACGGATGCAGGCCACGCGCCAAGCACGTTCAGCACAAACGTCGGCGCGTATTTCTGGTCGGTTGTGACACTGACAGTCGTGTCGTCAATCTTCTTCACGTGATTGAGCACGTTCTCCCTGGTCAGGCCGATGCCTTGCAGCACGGCGGCCGCACCTTTGTCGAGCAGAACCGTGCGCTGGATCGACCACGCGACGTCGTCGGCGGTCAACGGATTGCCGGAGTGGAACTTCAGACCCGGCCGGATCCTGAAGGTGAAAGTCAGACCGTCGGGGCTGACGGTCCACGATTGCGCAACGTCGCCATTGAATTTTGCCGGGTCTTTCAGATCGACTCGCACCAGCCGGTCATAGGTATTCGCCACGTATTCTTCGGGCACCAGTTCGTAGACTTCGCCGGGATCGAGCGTGGTGAATTCGTCGAGGAAAGTCGCCATCACGAACATGTCTTTCGGCGTCGCCGCCGCAGCGGGGCCGGCCGCGCCCATCGAAAGGGTCAAGGCGGAGACGATTGCTGCTGCCGTCAGTGCATTGCGCAATACCAGTTTCATACTCGCTCCATAAAGGGAAATGGGGTAGAGCAGGAGGAACAATATCAATGGGACATTCGGAAGCTACGACATGACACGCAAACGGGCAGGAACCGGATCAGCGATCGAGCCGCTTGAATCCGCCAGGCGGTGCATGGTTCGGCCGCTTCAGGAAACCCGTGCGTGCGTTTGTGTCGCCGCACCTTGATGGACATGCTGATTTCAATGTGCGACGCGTCCTTGTGAGCGGGATGGAGGAGGACCGTAACCGAAGCGGGCATCACGACGCTTCGCATCTTGAGAAGGGCGGACGCCGCGTGCGTCGGCGACGCTGTTCCGGCGGCCTCGGTCCGGGCGGGGCCGCCGCCGCATCGGGCAAAAACCCGCCTCTTTCATTCCGGCAAGCGTCGTGCCGTAGTCAACGGCGATCTTCGACTGCGTCTTAGCGCTTCTGCTCGTTCAGCAGCCCATGCATGGCTGTGCGGCATCGCGACAAAATGCTCGGCCATTATAGGCATTTTGCCCGCAGCCGTTTTACCAGACGCGCTCTGTACACCGACGCGAAGCCGGCGATATGGCTGCCCGTCACCAGCGCAACCAGCGCGGGCCGAGCAGCGCGCCCGTCACCGTCGGTATCGCCATGCCGAGCACATACCACGTCCCCCAGAAAGGGATGCCCATTTCCGGGCAGTGCAGGCAATAGGCGAGCGTCGCCGTCGAGCCGGCGAGCAATCCGCCGACTGCACCGGATAACGCGAGCCGCGTCGGCGCGAGTCCCTTGAGCGCCCAGAAAACCGCGACGAAGCCCGGAACGGACAGCATCGCGATCAGGAACGGGCAGACGCGCCACGTCTGACCGAGCACGAGCGCGAGCCGCGCGCCGACGGGCTCCGCCATCAACGCATATGCGCCGGCGAGCCATACGGCCGCGACCGGCGCGGCAATCAGCCAGCGGCTGCCGCCCGCGCGAACACCCGGCCGAGCGAGCCGCGTCGAGGCCCACAGTGAACCGATCATCAGACAGAGCGGCAACGCAATCTTCGCCCAGAAAAGCGGCGTGAGCGCGACTTCGGCGAGGTCGCGGCGGATGCCGAGCAGTTGGACCGTGATCAGCGTTGCGCCGGCTGCGCCGACCAGCACTGCGATACCGAAGCGCCTGGCGAGCGCGTGCCGGTCTACGGGCGCGACGCCGGAGGCCAGCAGGGAAATGAAGTCATCGGTTTTCATCGCGATCCTCGAATTTTTGCCGCCAGTGCCTTGAGCCCGCGATGGACGCCGATCTTCACCGCCGACTCCGACAGCCCGGTCAGTTTCGCGGTTTCCGTCACCGACAGGCCTTCCAGCTTCACGTGCACGATCGGCAGACGCTGCCGATCGGGCAGTTGCGCCAGCAACTTCGCCACGTCGCGCTTGGCTTGCGCCGGTTCGAGATCGGGCGCGGCGAACAGTTCCGCGGCGTCGTCGAGCGGATCGTTCAGCGCGTCGTGGCGCGACCGCGTTCGAAAATAGTCGGTCAATTTATACCGCGCGATCGCGTGAATCCATGCCGTGAGCGGTTCGTCGGCGCGGTACGTCTGTCTTGCGTTGTGAACGGCCAGCAGTATGTCCTGCACGAGATCCTCGACATCGGCGGCCCGCTCGTACAGACGCCGGCGCAGAAAGCCGCGCAGATGCACAGCCAGTTCAGCGAGAAATTGCCGGTATCCGGCACTGTCGCCATCCAGGCTGCGCAGGAAGAGCGCACGCAGATGTGCCTCTTTTGCCTGCGCTGCGGAGATATCGGTAGTTCGCTTCATCGGGGGTGTCGGTTACAGGAAACAGAAGTCTATTCCATCGTCGCGTGTACTGGCGGCCAGGCGGGGGCGATTCGTGCCTCGGGCAAAAAAATTCCGGCAAGTGTAACCGCGCCACGAAACAGAGCGAACTACCTGCTGGATGCGCGACGATAACGCATCGGCTGTTGCACTCAGGCAGTCTATCTATCCAATAAGGCCGTAAAACACTCATCAAGGAGTTACCATGAAACGCATTGCAATCGCAGCAGTTGCCCTCAGCCTGCTCGCGGGCGGTGGATCGGCGTTTGCCCAGGCGAGCGGCGCCATGTCCAATGATTCGATGTCGAAAGACACGATGAGCAAGGATTCGATGGCCAAAGACACGATGTCGAAAGACGGCATGAGCAAGGACGGCATGTCGAAAGACGCGATGAAAAAGGATGGCGGCAAGATGAGTCACGACACCATGAAGAAGGGCGACGCAATGAGCCAGTAAGCTCAGGCGGGGCGCGTCGCCGGCGAGCGCCGGTGCGCGCCGGCGCGCGCCCGACGCCCTGCGCGGCCTTTATTTCAGACGCATCTTGCGGCCCCAACCAGCAGCCCACCCCGCGGCCCACCCCTTAGCCCGATCACGGAGACTAGTATGAATGCGATTCCTCGAACCGGCGTGGCACCCGACCGGCCGCGCACCATCCAGCCCGCCTGGGTTCGCATTGCGCATTGGCTCAACGCGCTGGCGGTCGTGCTGATGATGATGTCGGGATGGCGCATCTACGATGCGTCGCCCGTGTTTCATGGGTTCGACATTCCTACCGGGATCACGTTGGGTGGGTGGCTTGGCGGCGCGCTGCAATGGCACTTCGCGGCCATGTGGCTGCTGTTCTTCAACGCGCTGTTTTACCTGGCGATGAATCTGCTGACCGGGCGCATCCGCTCGAAGTTTTTCCCGCTTTCGCCGCGCGCGATCCTGCACGACCTGGGCGAGGCATTGAAAGGCCGGCTCTCTCACGCGGACGCGAGCCACTACAACGCGGTGCAAAAAGCCGCCTACCTGTTCGTGATGATCGACATCGCGGTGCTGATCGTGTCGGGTCTCGCCATCTGGAAGTCGGTGCAGTTTCCAGTCCTGCGTGAGCTGATGGGCGGCTACGACCGCGCACGCGTCGTTCACTTTTGCGCCATGGCGCTGCTCGCCGCGTTCATCGCCGTTCATCTGGTGATGGTGGCGCTCGTGCCGCGCTCGCTGCTGACCATGATTCGCGGACGCTAACGGCCTGAAGAGGACAACAATCGTGAAGCCATCTGAACAACCGACCTCCCGCATCGATCAGGCGTCGCTCAGCATTGACGTGCGCCGCGAACTCGACATGCCGTCACGGCGTCTGTTCGGCAAACGCATCCTGACGCTGGGCGGCCTCGTCATGCTGAGCGGATGCAGCCTTTCCGACGACAAATCGGTCGAAACGTTCTTATCGCGTGTGTCGCGAATGAACGACCGCGTGCAGGCGTTCCTGTTCGACCCGACGCGTCTCGCACCGACCTATTCCGAAGCACAGATCACTCGGCCGTTTCCGTTCAACGCGTTCTACGGAATCGACGACGTGCCGCACGTGGACGGCGGCGACTTTCGCCTGAAGGTGAGCGGTCTCGTGCAAAACAGAAAAGTCTGGACGCTCCCCGAACTGTATGCGTTGCCGCAAGCCGAACAGATCACGCGGCATATCTGCGTGGAAGGGTGGAGTGCGATCGGCCGGTGGGGCGGCACGCCGTTCTCTGAGTTCCTGAAACGCGTGGGCGCGGATCTGTCGGCGAAGTACGTGGGTTTCAAATGCGCGGACAATTACTATGAAAGCATCGACATGCCCACGGCGCTGCATCCTCAAACGCTGCTGACTTTCACATATGACGGCCGGCAGTTGCCTGCGCAATACGGCTATCCAATGAAACTGAGAATGCCCACGAAACTCGGCTACAAGAATCCGAAGCACATCATGGAGATCTTCGTAACCAACACGTTTCCGGGCGGCTATTGGGTCGATCAGGGTTACAACTGGTTCGGCGGGTCCTGACGCGGCCGTGATCGGCGCGGCGGCTGCGCCTGCCAGAAGGGAGCGGTCTGACGGGTTCGTCCGTGCCCGGTCGCGCGGCAACGTACTGCATGCCGAGCCAGGCGGTTATCACAGCGTGTTCACGGTGTGTTCACGTCGGATGACCGGGTCGAGCACGCTGCGGGAGAAGTCGGCTCACAGCCCTGTCATTGGGCTTCGCGCAAGCCTTTGACCTGACTCGGCGTGACGGTTTCAGGGAATCGATTCCCGAAATGGGTTCTCGTATAGTTGACGACGGCGGCGACCTGCTCGTCGTTCATCGCGTCGCCAAACGACGGCATGCCTTTGCGTCCGTGCAGCACGTTGTTAATGACATACGGTGCCGCACCGACTGCGGGGTTACCGGCGAGCGCCGGATAACGACCCGCACCCTCTGCGCCTTTTCCGTCCGGCATATGGCATCCTGCGCAGCTGGCGTTGTAGAGCGCTTCGCCGGTTTGCTCGGTAAAGCGGTCGCCCGGCGAAATCGTGAAAGCGTGCGATGCGTGCCCGGCCGCAGGCTGGGCCGGAACGGTCGTGGTTGCCATCAGCAAAGCTATCAGCATCCCGCCTGGGATGATCGGCAGCTCAATCATTGACGATTCTCCGATGCAGCCGTGTGATCGCATCCAGCGACGACAATACTGCGCCTTCCTGCCACGCCGGAATATGGGAGGCGTGCTCGCCAGCCAGGACGACTCGCCCGTCAATCTGACAGAGATTCGCGTAGTGCTCCTTTCTCAACGCATCCGTCCATGCGGCGAAGCAGCCATTCGTGAAAGGTGAGCGGCTCCAACTCATGGCAAAACCGTTCTGGTATTCGCGCGCATACTGCGGATGAATCTGGCTGCCCTGGCTTAACGCCTCGGCGATCCGCTCCGCGGGCGGCAGTGCCCCCATCTCGTAACTCGCGGGCCCCCACATGTAGGCGCCGAGCAGCACCGCCGGACCGGTCGAGCCATACCCGGTCGACGGATAGCCGATCGTCGAGATAGGCAGATCAGTATGCGTGATGCCGCCGTAAATCTGTTCGTCCTCTTCCCAGAACCGGCGGCCAAATTGCAACCCGACCTTGACCGATGTCTCGTAGGGCACCGCGCTGATCGCGGCGCGCATCGATGCGCCGACCTGAACGTCGATCTGACTCAGAATCGAAAGGGGAATCGTGCACACCAGCCAATCGGCGTGGGCGGTGCGCTCGCTTTGCGTGGCCGTGTCGGTATAACGCACGCTGACGCGTTGCTCGTCCTGCAGGATGGCCGTGACTTTGGCGTTCAATACGACGGCGTTCGCCACTTGCGAATAAAGCGCATGAGCAATCCTGTCCATGCCGCCGACGGGCTGGAAAAGGGTGCTTTGGAAGTCCTGCTCGTTGCCGGATGAGAGCCACTGCCACAAACGCGAGGCGAGCAACGCGTCGCGCGGGAGCAGATTCGACGGCACGGCTGCAGGCATCAGGCCGCCGCCTTGCGCAACCGCGAAACCGCGGCGTGCGCTGCTTCGCAGGCCCGCCTGGTAGCGGCCATCCCGACCGAGCGCTCCCCATTGGCGCAGCGAGTCGAGAAGCAGATGCGCGTCTTCGGCTGACAACGCATCGTCGAGTGTGTGTTCGTGGACGGCTTTGGACAGCAGTTCCGCGACGTAGCCCTGGTAGTCACTCTGTACTGTACGGAATCGTTGCGGCTTGCCGTCGAACGCTTCGCTCGAATGCAGGTACGCGTTGTAATTGACCTGGATGAACGGTTCGAGGGGTACGTTCAGGCGTTTTGCGTAGTCCAGCACGCCCTGATGGTGATAGGGAATGCGCCACGGTCCGGGGTTCAGATAGAGCCCGTCCGCGAATTCACAGGATTGAGCGGCACCGCCGAGTTCCGTATAGCGGTCGCCGCCTCGCACAGTCCACGCGCGGCCGCCTGCACGGTCGTTGTATTCGAGAACCTGGACGCGATAGCCCGCATTTCTCAGCTCATAGGCTGCGACGAGGCCGGCCATGCCCGCACCGAGCACGAGAATGCGCGTCCCTCGGGGCGCGCCCTCCAGTCTGAGCGGACCGGCGTAGGTGGAGGTCGCGGCGAGCCCTAACGCACCCATGCCTTGCATCATGGCGGCTGCGCCCAGGTTCCTGCCGATCAGCGTCAACAGGTGGCGGCGGCTCATTGCACGGGGAGTCGTTTTCGACATAGGGACGCGGTGCTCCTGTTGGGCCGCCATCAAGACGGTATGGAGAGAGCGAGCGGCGCCTGCTCAGGCGCGACCCATACCCGTGAAGACATGGGGGTAGTCCGTTAAGCCGGCGATATTCATTGACGTTACCACGGCGCAGCGGGCGCGCTGTCGTACGGCCTGAAGACTTCGATAACCCAGTCCACGAACACCTTCAGCCGGGCGCTGTTGTACTTCGATTGCGGAAAGACGATATGCATCGGGTGGAGGGGCCGGCTCCATTGCGGCAGGACCTGGACGAGATCGCCGTTATCGAGCCACGGCTGCGCCATGAACGAAAACGTCTGTCCGACGCCCAACCCGCTGACGAGCGATGTGAGATGAGCCGTGCTTTCGTTCACGAAGACACCTCTGGCGCCTTTCGGATCAACCGTAATGGTCTCCTCGCCCTGCTCGAACAAAAGCGTAAATACGCGACCGCTCAACGAAGAAAAATAGCCTACCACCTCGTGGTGCGCGAGCAGATCGTCGGGATGCGATGGCGTGCCGCGTTCGGCAAGATAGCCGGACCCTGCATAGGTTCCCCATTCGAGCCCGGCGAGGCGTCGCGCGACCAGCGAGGTATCGGTCAGCTCACCGCCTCTGATGACACAGTCCACGCCCTCACCGATCAGATCAACCTGGCGATCGCTCACCCCTACGTCGAGCTGTATGTCGGGGTAGCGCCTGCGGAAAGCCGGCAGGTGCGGAAGCAGGATCAGGTTGGCCAGAGACGAGCCGATGTCGACGCGGATGCGGCCGCGCGGTTTGCCGCGAGAGTCGGCGAAAAGCCCGTCCATCTCTTCGATATCTGCAAGAAGCTTGACCGCGTTCTGGTAGTAGATCTGACCTTCTTCGGTCACGACCACGCGGCGGGTGGAACGCTGAAAAAGCTTCACACGAAGATGCGTTTCGAGTTCCTGAATGAGCTTTGAGACGGTGGCTCGCGGCACGTTCAGCGCGTCGGCCGCTTTGCTGAAGCCCCCGGACTCGGCAATCCGCACGAAGACGCGCAACGCCTGCAACTGATCCATTGATGGTTCCTGTCGAGCTGAAAGACCAGTGTAGCGATTATCCATGCATGTGGAAAATCAAATCGTTGGACGGGGGTTTTTCGCCTCCTCACTGTCTTCTATCGTTACACCCATCGACACTTGATATCCCGGAGCAAAATCATGAGCAACAAGCTGGCAGGTAAGGTAGCACTGGTCACCGGCGGTACGAGCGGTATCGGCCTCGCAGCAGCGCAGGACCTCGCCGCAGAAGGCGCGAAGGTGTACATCACGGGTCGCCGTCAGCCGGAGCTGGATGCCGCAGTCGCCGCGATCGGCCACGGCGCTCGCGGCGTGCGGGGCGATGTCACCGTTGCAGAAGACCTCGACGCAGTGTTCGCCGACATTCGCAACGCCGAAGGGCGCCTCGATATTCTCTTCACCAACGCGGGTGGCGGCACGATGGCGCCGCTGGGCGATATCTCCGAGCAACATTTCGACGACACCTTCAATCGCAATGTCCGTGCGGTCGTGTTCACGGTGCAAAAAGCACTTCCGCTCATTCAGAAAGGCGGCTCGATCATCCTGATGGGTTCCATTGCCGGGTCGACGGGTACGGCGGCATTCAGCATTTACAGCGCCTCGAAAGCGGCGGTTCGGGCACTCGCCCGCAGCTGGGTGCTCGATCTGAAAGAGCGCGGCATCCGTGTGAACGTGGTGAGCCCAGGCTCAACGCGCACGATCGGTCTGGCGGAGCTCGGCGGCGACACCAGGGAAGGTCAGGACGGTCTGCTGGGCTACCTGGCGTCGCTCGTGCCGATGGGCCGCCTCGCTGACCCGTCCGAAATCGCCAAGGTGGTGACGTTCCTTGCATCGGACGATTCGAGCTTTATCAACGGCGCAGAGATTACGGCCGATGGTGGTCAGGCACAGGTCTGACGGACCAATCGTTCGCAATGCCTCGCGAGCCCCGGCCAGGCGTGTGTCGAGCCGGGCTCCGGGGCCTAGAACGCTTGTGACTTCATTCGCGGAGTAGAAAATGGCAATGACAGCATCGCTTCTCAGCCAGTCCAACGAGCCTGTAAGGAATCCGAAGGCCGCTGCGGCACTGTTCGCCGACGACGGCATTATCGAGCTTCCCTCTCTCGCGAGTCTCGGACCGACGACTGGCGCTTCAGGGCCTGCAGCTATCGAAAACTTTATGGCGCCCTTGCTAAACAAAGTGCCCGATTTCAGGTTCAATAACGTGCAGAGTCTCATCGACCCACCCGGGCAGGCATTCGGTGAGCATTTGGCTGAAGCGCTCGTGCGGTCGGCAGGGAAGCTCGACAGGGCGATGTATGCTGGTCGCCTGGTTGCCGAAAACGGAAAGATCAAGCCGTTTCGGGAATCGCTTGATACCGTTGCAGCGCAAGAAGCGCTCAGTCCTGCCGTTTTTCAAGACACAGGCAGAAGCAAGGAGAAGTTGTCAGTCCCTTAACGTCACATTTGCTGGAGAGAGTCATGGCACGCGTTCTCGTTCTGTATTACTCCACGTACGGCCACATCGAAACGATGGCGAACGCGATCGCCGAAGGCGCGCGAAGCGCCGGAGCGGTCGTCGATGTCAAACGGGTTCCGGAGACGGTGCCTCGTGAAATCGCCGAGAAGAATCACTTCAAGGTCGATCAGGCCGCCCCGGTCGCAACCGTTGCCGATCTGGAGAACTATGACGCGATCGTGCTCGGCACCGGTACGCGTTATGGCCGCATGTCGTCGCAGATGGCCGCATTCCTCGACCAGACGGGCGGCCTCTGGCTTCGCGGCGCGCTCAATGGCAAGGTGGGAGCAGCGTTTGTGTCGACGGCAACGCAGCATGGCGGCCAGGAGACCACGCTTTTCTCGCTGATTACCAACCTGATGCATCTGGGGATGGTGATTGTCGGCCTCCCGTACAGCCACCAGGGCCAGATGACGCTGTCAGAAGTGGTGGGCGGCGCGCCGTACGGTGCGACGACGATTGCCGGCGGCGACGGCTCGCGTCAGCCGAGTGAAATCGACCTCGAAGGCGCCCGCCATCAAGGCAAACTCGTCGCGCAGACCGCGGCCAAACTGTTCCCCTGACAACGAAGGAACGGAGCGCCGACGGAACAATACTGCTTAAGCGGTGCTCCGGTGATGCTCCAGTAAGCCGGGCGGGCGTAACCGCTCGACTGGCTGCGCATGCATGCGGCGGCCAACGGTGGGACGTTGTCCGGACGCGGCCCAGCAGCAACCCGGCCGCGTCACGCCGTGTTCACAAACGGCTCAGGAGCTCTGTTTTTTTCGCAGCGTACTCGTCGTCGCTGAGAACACCCTTCGCGTGCAGTTGAGCGAGCTTTTCAATGGTGGCAAGCGTGTCTGGCTCGCCGCGAGCACCCGAGTGAGTGCTCGCCGGTTCGTTGCGCACCGTCGGCGATGCCGGGTGGGAGACTCCGCCGGCTGCGACAACCGGCAGGCTGGCGACAGCAACCTTCCCTTGCTGGCTTTCAAATGTGAGCGATGCACCGTGGGACTGCTGCTGTGAGAACCCATTGATCCGATGGTCGCCCGTGTCGTAGACCGTCACTTTGCCGTTCACTTCGATCGCAAGACGCCGGGCCTCGCTGAAGAAAGCATAGCGGACGTCGTTTTGTGCACCGCTGCTGTTGGGCCGCCCCAGTTCAGCGGGCCACCAGTCGTTCGACGCGCCTGGAGCGGCCGGTACGAACAGACTCGGCGAACCGGTTGAGTCGTGCTGTGCATCGCTGCTCCCGTCGTCGACACCCGCTTCGTACGGCGGCGCGTTGTGGGTCTGCGACTGGGACTGGAAGCTGCCGCTCCCCATCATTCCCGGCTGCTGCGCAATCAGACTCGAGAGCGCCAGACAGAGCTGATCGACCCGCGCCTTCAAATGGTGGTTGAACATGTCGGAGACCATCGTCATGCCCCCGCGCATCCACTGGCCTGAGCCGCCGAACTCCGGGTGACTGAACTGGGCCATGCCGCCGCCGCCGCGAATCACCGACGCAAGCATGCTCATGACTGCCTCCGTGCTGAATCCGTGACGCTCGGCCAATTGTTCGATCAGTTGCTGGCCGGCAGGGGTGAGCTTTTGCATTTTGCGATCCTCTCTGGGTTGACGACGACAGCAGGCGTAATCGGTTCGCAGTGTCGATGCGCGACGGCGCACCGTTAGTGGCGTGGCGTGGCATGGCGTGTCGACCCGGCCTAAGTTATCCACGAAACTGCTTTTACGCAAGAGCCGGATATTTGCTGTGGGACGCTAGAATGACCTGCGTGCGATACCCGTGGCACCAGGCGTGGCCTCGCTGGCCTCAGAGCGGTGACGTGTCAGCGCCGGGCGACGCTCAATCGACGTAGCGTGCAAGTCAGGACCACAAACCGTATTAGACCGGCGAAGTCAATGTCCCGCAAATGGAGAGGCTATGTTCGACAAGGCGCTGCGTATAGAAAGCGGACCGAGCTGGCACCAGTTCCATGTATATACCGATAGCGAGTTCGTCGCGATACTTCTGGTTGCGGCCCTGCTGCTCGCGATTCTGCTGGCGAGTGCTCTCTGCTACTACCTGACGCGCTGGGTCATGCTGGCGATTGTCGGACACCTCGCCCGCAGGGAAGAGTTCAAGTGGCTTCGCGCGGCTGAGCGCCACAAAGTCTTTCATCGGCTCGCGCCGCTCGTACCCGCCGCGATTGTTTACGCGGCCACGCCGATGCTGTCCGGTCTGACGTTCCCGCTCATCGCCGCGCTTGGACATCCGCTCGCGATCCTTGCGGCCTGCTACATGGTCTACACGTTATTGCGCGCCGCGCTCGCGCTTCTCGACAGCGTCAGCGAGCGCTACAGTCACTTTCCATCGTCGGGCGAGCGGCCGATCAAAAGCTTCCTGCAGATCGCCACCATCGTACTGTACGTGATAGCGCTGATTGCCACGATCTCGGTGCTGCTGGAGCGTTCGCCCGCTTACTTTCTCACCGGCCTCAGCGCGATGACAGCGCTTCTTATCATCATTTTCCGCGATTCGCTGCTCGGCTTCGTGGCGAGCATCCAGCTTACTGCGTACGACATGCTACGAGTGGGGGACTGGATCGAAGTGCCGGGCTTCGTCGCTGATGGCACGGTGATCGACATTGCACTCAACACGATCAAGGTGCAGAACTTCGACAATTCAATCGTCATGCTGCCGAGTTACGTGCTGCTCACTAACAGCGTGAAGAACTGGCGCGGCATGAGCGAGTCCGGTGCACGACGCGTCAAACATGCCATTCATTTCGACGCCGATACCGTTAGCTTTGCCGATGAGGCGTTCCTTGCCCAATTACGTAGCGGCATCGGTCAGCCGCATTTCGCACGCACTCCTGACGACGGACTGCGCCGCACGAATCTCGGCCTGTATCGTCTCTATCTGACCGCCTATTTCCGTGACCATCCCGCAGTACGTCACGACATGCCACTCGTGGTCCGCCAGCTACAGGCCAGCCAGCCTGTCGTCGCGCTGGAGATCTTTCTCTACGTCGGCGAGACCCGTTGGGAGCGTTACGAAGAACTGCAGTCGGACATGCTCGACCACGCTTACGGACTTGTACCGCTGTTCGGATTGCGCTGCTGGCAGGAGTCGGCCCTATCAGCCAGGAAGCTGTAGTCGCAGGCGCCGAGGGACGTGCGATGTCGAGCTGGCGTCTGCAACGTTACTGAGGCGCTTGGCGGACTTGTTGAGTTTAAAGACGCCAAAGCACTCGCTCAGGCGATGACCTTTTGCTCTCCAGCGGCCTGCTCGCGCATCCGACGCGCCTCGTCGCGCAGAAACTGCTGGTAATCGTCCAGATCGCCGTCGAAAGGCTCGACGCCGCCCTTGGTCACGAGCCAGAACTCGTCACATACCGCGCGCAGCAGCGACCGGTCGTGACTGACCAGCGTGACCGTGCCTTCGAATTCGTTAAGTGCGATGCCTAGCGCCTCACGTGTGGACAGGTCGAGGTGGTTGGTCGGCTCGTCGAGCAGCAGCAGGTTGGGGCGCTGCCACACGATCATGCACAGCACGAGCCGCGCCTTTTCGCCGCCGCTCATCGTGCCGACTGCCTGATGGACCATGTCACCACTGAAATTGAACGTGCCGAGGAACGTGCGAAGCGATTGTTCAGTGCCGCTTTGACCCGGAGCGCGCAGATGCGCCGGCGTGTCTTTGGCAAGCCGGATCATGTGTTCGAGCGGCGTATCGAGAGGACGCAGCACGTCGAGTTCCTGCTGCGCGAAGTAGCCGATGTTCAGGCCTTTGCCTTCACTGATCTCGCCGGCAATGGGCGCCAGCTCGTGCGCGACCGTCTTCACCAGCGTGGACTTGCCTTGTCCATTGGCGCCGAGAATGCCGATACGCTGGCCAGCCAGCACGGAGCGGTTGATGCCCCGCACGATGACCGTCGGCGGGGTGTCCGGCGCCGCGTCGGTGGGCGCGGGGTAGCCGAAGCTCGCGTCGAGCATCGACAGCAGCGGATTGGGGACGTTGAGCGGCTCCTTGAACTCGAAGGTGAATTCTGCGTCGGCCAGCACCGGTGCGACCTTTTCCATGCGTTCGAGCGCCTTGACCCGGCTCTGCGCCTGTTTCGCCTTCGAGGCCTTCGCCTTGAAACGGTCGATGAACTTCTGCAGGTGGGCGATCCTGTCCGCCTGCCTTGCCATGGCGGCCTGCTGCAACAGCAACTGCTCGGCGCGCATCTCTTCGAACTTGCTGTAGTTGCCGCCATAACGCACGAGCCTGGCGTTGTCGACGTGCACCGTCACCTGCGTCACGGCATCGAGGAATTCGCGATCGTGGCTGATCACGACCATGGTGCCCTGGTAGCGCTTGAGCCATGCTTCCAGCCAGACCAGTGCGTCGAGG
The DNA here is from genome assembly GCF_039621805.1 of Paraburkholderia sp. PREW-6R. Lineage (NCBI taxonomy): Bacteria > Pseudomonadati > Pseudomonadota > Betaproteobacteria > Burkholderiales > Burkholderiaceae > Paraburkholderia > Paraburkholderia sp. PREW-6R. The sequence continues at coordinate 69,957 of NZ_CP155075.1, forward strand.
TCGAGGTGATTGGTCGGCTCGTCGAGCAGCAGCAGGTCAGACGGGCACATGAGTGCGCGCGCCAGTTGCAGGCGCATACGCCAGCCGCCGGAAAAGCTGTTGACCGGCTGGTCAAGCTGCGCGGCACTGAAGCCAAGACCGAGGATGAGCGACTGGGCACGCGCGGGGGCGTCGTGGGCACCAGCGTCATGCAGGGCCATGTAAGCGTGCGCCATGCGCATGCCGTCGTCGCTCGCCTCAGCGGCGGCTACTTCGGCTTGCGCGGCCAGCAGTACGGTGTCACCCTCGATGACGAAATCGGTGGCGCTCTGGCCGGTTTCCGGCATCTCCTGCGCGACCTGGCCCATTCTCCACGCGGTGGGGATCGAAAACTCGCCACTGTCTTCGTGCAGCGTGCCGTTCAGCAGGCCGAAAAAGGATGACTTCCCGGCGCCGTTGCGACCGACCAGACCAATCTTTTCGCCAGGTGTAAAGGTGACGGATGCGTTGTCGAGTACGACATTGACGCCACGGCGCAGCGTGACATTACGGACGGAAATCATAAGGAGCGACTTCAAGGAGGACAGGCATGATAGCCGACTGGGATGACAGGGCTGCATTTTTCTACGTTGCGCCAGACGGCGCAGCGCTGCCTGCATTGGCCGCCGCGCTCACCGGTCACAGCAGGAAACGCGTGCCGGTGCATCGGCGAGGTTGGCCTCAAGCGCAACGAACGGGTATCCGGGTGAACGTGCTGTCGCCGAGGGCGACGGCGGCGTGGCGCAACGCTGATCCGCTACGGCCGCCGGTCCCGCCGTTCGTGATGGAAGCGCGCAGCGGGTGGCAAACGACGACGCACCAAGGGAGAACTGCGCGCCTGCCGGGAAACCGGTCTCGCCGATCACGCTTGGTAGCCTTGCTGAAGCTGGACTGCTAGTCGAGGGGCGTGAGAACAGCCGCGGTTGATTAATCCCCGGGGACCTGGCCTAGTTCGACTAATCAATCTTTCTGTCGACGCCCTATAGCGAAATCGCGGCGGCCGCGAGTCCGAAGATGACGCGCCGCATCGGGCCACAGATTTATACGGCGCGTGCCAACGGTTTGTCCGGCTCGGCCATGCGCATGTCTACCGGGCCGATTCCGCAGATGGCGATCGTTGCCGGCTCCGGTTCGCCGCGCGGAACGCCATCGTAGTGCCAGGTTCTCGCAACGCGCCGGACGAAAGTGCCGGCCGGCACGGGGACGGTGTGTCCGGGATCGAAGTCCGCGCCGCTGTTGATCCACCATGTGCCTGACACCACTACGCACAGACGATCCGTTGCATAGTTGTGCGGCGCGCTCATGTAGCCGGGATACCAGCGTAGTAGCGCATAGTAGATGCCTTCCTTCTCGGGACTGCTGTAGAGGAATGCGCTTTCGACGCTTCTGGGCGGCGCATTGCCTTGGGCGACAAACTTGATATTTTCGGGCAGCGTATACATGCTCTGGCTGGTGTCGATCGTGCTGGACTCGGCCCGGCCGGCCATCAGCAGCGACGCCATGCCTCCCAACATTGCCAGCATTTCGCGTCGGTTAATACCGTCTCCGGCCATTGAAACCTCCTCAGTCGCGCATTGTGTTCAGGATTTCGAGTTCTGATCGAGCGTGTCGCGCGGGATAAAGACGCGGGGCTCGTAGGCGGGAAGAATAATGGTGGCGCCTCCAGGGGTCACGCTGACATGGCAAGTCTGCTCGATCTGCTTGCCGCGCCTGTAGACGAACGCACCGGGGCCGCCATCACATTCAGGCGCATGTTCAAGAAGACGCATTTCACGTCCGTTCGACATCGACTGCGTGACCACGAACCCCTCGGCATAAACCGTGGACATCGCGGCCAGGGCGGCCAAGCCTGATACGAATCTGACTATCTGCATGGATGTGAATCCCGGGGTCGGCTGCGCGAGTCGCGCTCGGCACCGCCGTGCTACAGCAACGGCGAACACCACGATATTAGACCGCGATGCTTTCAACTTTTCGTCGGACATACCTGCGTGCCGTCAACCGATTGAAGCGGCGCGTACCACGTTGTGCTCATTGCGGATACACGTTGCGGTTCACTGGCCGCTGCGCCTTGGGCCGCGATCAGGACTGTTGACATCGCTGTTTGCGCCACTGTTTGTACCCTTGTTCAAACCGTTCATCTTGCTGGTGTCAGAACGCTCGGGCGCAAGGTTGCGCGCGGCCGAGACGTCAGGCTCCGTGCTATTCGAAGCGTCACGGTTTGTCCCATCGGTAGATGCCTTCGGAGCGACGTCGCCACTGTTAGCGGTCCCGCTAGCATGAGCGAAGGGTGCGGCTGACAGCAGCAGTACCAGCATCGAAAAGAAAATCTTGCGTGGAGATTTCATGGCTCGCCTTCAGCGAAAGTGGTGAGTGAGCGTTTGCTGCTCACATCAGGATCGCGCGCAAGCGACATGCCCTGGCGGCGTAAAAGAGCACACGAAAATAAAGCTCCGGCGTGGAAGGGACGAAGACCCGTGTCGCGGTGACCCGGGGTTAGCCGACAGAAAAAAAGAAGGCGCTTGCCCGCGACAGAGCTCAACTGAAAGACCGGGTCCAGATTATGCGGTGCTGTGCGTAGGCAGCCCTCCAATCCTCTTAGGTCTCCCTATTCACGCAAATTACAGGATCTCCCATGTCTCTGATCATTGCAGGCCGATTCAACACCTTCGAGAAAGCCGAAGGCGCATCGCGCAGACTTCAAGCCGTGGGTTTTACGAAGGAAGATCTTTCCATCGTCTATGTGACTGAGCACGGGCAGCATGCGCGAACCCCGATTGGTGGGGACGCGATGACCGATCATGGCTCGAAGGAAGCACCCAAAGGCGCGGGCAAAGGTGTCTTCGTCGGACTGCTGCTCGGAGCAGGTGTTGGGGTAGCGATCCGTTTCGGGCTTCACGCGTCGTGGTTTGCGATTCCGATCGCCACGGGTGTCGGTGCTTATCTCGGTTCTCTATCGGGCGCGATGTCGCATACGAAGGGTTCGAAACCCGAATCGCAGACGTCGTTGGACAATTTCGAGAACGCGCGCCAATCGGGCGTGTTGATCGCCGTACACGCCGGGCCGGAAACCGCCGACACGGCCGTGGCGACGCTAAAAGAATGCGATGCGATGGACATCGAGCACGCGTCCGGCCTTTGGCAGCAAGGTGCGTGGGCGGACTTCGATCCGACCAAGGCACGTGAGCCGGTAGCGGGCGTGTGACATGCACGCCATTCTGGACACGTGCCCTGTATGGATAAACACGGGCGTTGCCGGCTACGACGTCAGCAGATCTTCAAGCCGGTCGAACTGAAGCGGCTTCAGCACATAGCCGTTGAAGTCGCCAAGACTGACGTTCTGTTCCAATCCGACATAGCCAGTCATGGCGAGGATTTGCGAGTGTCGCGACGCGCCCTCGCGGCGCATGTCGGCGCAGACGTCCCGACCGTCGGCGTCGCCTAGTTGCAAGTCGAGGAGGATGAGGTCGAAATTGGTAGCGTGCGCAAGCTCAACCGCAGTTGCGCTATCGTATGCGACTGATGCTTCATGCCCCATTGTTTTTACAAGGGCGGCCAATGCATCGGCCGAATCCGGGTCGTCATCAACAAACAGGACATTCAAGACATATCTCCGTGGACAGTGAGCCCGCCAAAACCTACATATTATGGCGTTCGCCGTACTTTTGCACCGTGCAGCGTTGAACTGGCCTCAGAAAATACATCTGTCGAGCGCTTTTGCAGTCGAACGCGATCGCCATGCCCACTCAGTCGACGCGATGTCGTCGTTCGGGATTCGCCCGTCCCGATGTCCACACGTGTCCGAATAAGCTGTTCGTGATGCTGCAGTCTGCAACGCGCGGCGCCCAGTCGGGCGCAGCGCGCCGGTGTGCGCGAAGGCGACTGTCTCCGGTAAGTCGATTCGGCCCATTCGTATGGGCATGACCTCGTCTTGAAACTTAGCAAACCTAAAGTTGTGATATTTTTTCTCGCGTATCTCCGCTCATTCGTCGACGAAGAACGAGGACACGTTTCGCTTCAGATTGCCACGCTCGCAATCAGCTTCATTGGAGCGAGCCTGGCACGGCCTCTCTTGCTGCCATCATCGCAAAAAACAGGTTGGTGAGTCAGGAAATCCAAGCGTGAGATGCGCTGCCTGAATTGACTGATTCGACGCCTGAGTTTCGCAAAGGGTCGCTCGACAAGTAAATCCGACAACGGCCGGCGTAACGGCTTGCAGCACATGACGATGCAAACGTGCGGTCACGCCGATTCGAGTTCGCGGCCGCGCGTCTCCGGTAACGTCAGCGCGGCAATAATCAGCACGCCATAGGCCGCCACCGCGAATATGCCGATACTCGCGCCGAGGCCGAACCGGCTCGACAGCGTACCGATCAGCACCGGGAAAAGCGCGCCGACCGCGCGGCCAACGTTGTAGCAAAAGCCTTGGCCCGAACCGCGCACGCGGGTTGGAAAGAGTTCAGTGAGGAACGCGCCCATGCCCGAAAAAATGCCCGATGCGAAGAAACCCAGCGGAAATCCAAGCCACAGCATCGATGCATTGGTGAGCGGCAACGACGTGTACGCGAACGCGATCGCCATTGAACCGAGCGCGAACAGGATGAAGTTCGGCTTGCGGCCAATTCTGTCCGTGAGCCACGCACTGCATAGATAACCCACATACGAACCGGCGATGATCATCGCCAGATAGCCGCCCGTGCCCATCACCGTGAGATGACGCTCGGTCTTCAAAAACGTTGGCAGCCATGTCGTGATCGCGTAGTAGCCTCCCTGAGCGCCGGTGGTGAGAAGGGCGGCGCGCAATGTCGTGGAAAGCAGTCGGGGTGCGAAGATTTCGGTAAAGCGCGGCTTATCCTGAGCATGCGTGTGGCGAACCCTGGCCTGCTCGAATACTTCTGGCTCTTTCACATAGCGGCGGATAAACAGTACGAGCAAGGCCGGCACGAGTCCGATGAGGAACAGCACGCGCCACGCGATGTCAGGCGCCATCACCGAGAACAAAACCGCGTAGAGCAGGGCAGCCAGGCCCCAGCCGAGCGCCCAGCCCGACTGGACGAGGCCGACCGCCTTGCCGCGGTCGCGTGCCCGGATCACTTCGCCGATCAGCACTGCGCCCGCTGTCCATTCGCCGCCGAAGCCGAAGCCCATCAGCGCGCGGGCCGTGAGCAGCTGGCCATAGTTTTGCGCGAGACCGCACAGCGCGGTGAATACGGCGAACCACAGCACGGTAAGCTGCAACGTGCGGACGCGACCGATGCGGTCGGACAGTATGCCCGCGATCCAGCCGCCCAGCGCGGACGAAAGCAGCGTCATGGTGCCGATGAAGCCTGCGTCGGCGAGCGAAATGTGCCAGACCGACACGAGTGTCGGAATCACGAAAGACAGCATCTGCGTGTCCATGCCGTCGAGCACATAGCCGACCTTGCAACTCCAGAATGCGCGACGTGCGCGCGGACCGGCTTCCGCATACCAGGAAAGGGGCGGGCTGCCCGTTGTCGCCGCCATGTGGGCGGCATCGTCGACGCCTCGCGCGACTGTTTTGCTGTCCATCTGTTGCTCCTGTGGATCGACGCATGAGTAATCAGCAAAGCCGCGCAAGCGCAAAGGGATGCGTCATTCCCTCCGGCCAGTGGCCGGATGGCTTCGGGATGCGGTGAAGCTGGCGCTGCGCCGCGGCGCGCTCAGAAGATCGCGAGCGATGCGTTGGTGATGTCTGTCATCAGCATGTGGCCGGGCGCGTGCGCAATGGCGAGCGGCAGCTTCGCGGCCATCAGCGCCGTTTGCGGCGTCACGCCGCATGCCCAGTACACCGCGAGTTCGCCTGCGCGGATCGTCACCGCGTCGCCAAACTCCGGGCGTGCAAGATCGGCGATGCCGAGTTCTTCCGGATCGCCGATATGCACGGGCGCACCATGCACACCCGGAAAACGGCTCGTGATCTGCACCGCGCGAATCGCGTCGGCGCCGCGCAGCGGGCGCATCGATACGACGAGTTCGCCGCCAAACACGCCGGCCCGCCGGTTCGGAATGTGAGTGCGGTACATCGGTACGTTACGGCCCTCTTCGACGTGGCGCAGTCCGATACCTTCCTTGGCGAGCATGTGCTCGAACGAGAACGAGCAGCCGATCGCGAATACGACGAAATCATCCTGCCAGAGGGCTTCGATCGATTCGACGCGCTCGTGAAGGTTGCCGTCGCGGTAGACGTTGTACGCAGGCACGTCGGTGCGGATATCGATGTCGCGGCCAAGCACCGGTACGCGAAAGTCGCCGGGCTCGCCCACGCCCAGCAGCGGACACGGCTTCGGATTGGCATGACAGAAACGCAGAAAATCGTGCGCGTGTGAGGCGGGCAGAATCGCGAGATTCGCCTGCGCGTAGTCGCCGCACTGGCCGGCCGTCGGGCCGCGAAAGTCGCGATGACGTACGGCCTGGCGGAATTCGAATGGCGTCATGGTGTTGGCGTTCTCTTGCGGGTTGTTCGGGTTGGCGTGCGGTGCAGGTCATTGGCGTCAAGCGCCCTTTCTTGTGCTTGGGTCAAAGCATAGAAAGGAAGAAAATCTGACGCTAACTAGTTTTCCTTGCGCCAGTTGAATAGAATTTCTTAACGGAATTGCGGGTTTTCCCGAATCACGTTGAGTTTTTTGGAGCCGTTCTTCTTCCCGTTTTTTGGTCCTTCCGGCTATGAACACCCGCTTTCTGGAAACCTTCGTCACGCTGGCCAAGCTGCGCAGCTTTCGCACCACGGCGACAGCGTTGCACGCCACGCCTGCCGCGATCTCCCAACGTCTGAAAGCACTGGAAGACGAGCTGCGGACCGTCCTCGTCGATCGCGAGAGCCGCGAGTTCCGGCTCACAGCGAACGGCGAATACCTGCTCGGCTATGCAAAGGCGGTGGTCGAAGCGACGCGCCAGTTGCAGGCCGCCGCGTCGAACGAAGGCGCGATGCGCGGCAAACTGCGACTCGGCGTGATCGAGACGGTCGTCCACAGCTGGCTCGCCGACTACATGCGACGCCTGTCACACGATTTCCCGCAACTCGAGGTGGAGTTGGCCGTCGACGTCAGCGTCGTGTTGCAGCGTCGCCTGATGGCGGGCGAGCTGGATCTGATCATTCGGGTGGAGGGCAGCGACGAGGAATCCGTCGTGTGCGACGCGCTTGCAAACTATCCGGTGCACTGGATTGCTCGCGCGGGACTGCTGCCGCTTTCGCGCAGCGGCCTCGCGAGGCGCGTACTGCGTCATCCAATCCTCACCTTTGGACGCGGCACGGCACCGCACCGCGCGCTGGAGGACATCGTCAGCAAACTCGCGCTCGCGAACAGCGTGCCGCTCTCGGATACGCGCATTACCGGTTCGCCGTCGATCTCGGTGATTGTACAGTTGGTGCGCGATGGTTTCGGCGTGGCGGCCATTCCTCGTCTGTTCGTCGCCGATTTCATCGCGCGCGGAGAAGTGGTGGAGTTGCCGCTGCAGCCCTTGCCGCCGTCAATCGTGGTGTCGATGTCGCGCCGTGCGGATGCGCCACTGTTTGTGCACGGCGCGGCGAACGCGGCACGTGCGGCCTGCCACGAATACTGTGAGTCGGGGGATCGGCGCCTGATTGAACGCTTGTGACCGCGAAATGCGGTGCCGGAAGACACCTTCATGCGTGACGCGAATGAGCCGCTAAGTGCCCTGATCTTGTACTCGGCTGGGAGTCTCGGTCATCACAACACTTATATCCATAAGAAAGTGGCATGAGTTTTGCAACCGGGAGCGTGGCAATTCATCACTCACCAGGGAAAAAAAATGAAATTGAGAATTCTCGCGCTGGCAGCATGTGCACTTTCGCTATCGACAATCAGCGCCGCGAACGCTGCCGGTTGCCTGAAGGGTGCCGCTGCGGGCGGCGTGGCCGGCCACTTTGTCGGAAGCGGCCATGCCGTGCTCGGAGCGGCTGGCGGCTGCGTCGTGGGACACCACATGGCTAGCAAAAAGGCGAAAGAAGACGCACAACGTGCGCAGGCGCAACAGGCACAGCAGGCGCAACAGGCGCAACAGGCGCAACAGGCGCAACAGGCGCAACAGGCGCAAGCTACCCAGCAAGCTCAGCCGCAGACGAGATAGCGCTGCGGTCGCGCGGTGAGCCACCCACGATGAAGCGGATTCCCTTCGCGACGCAGCTTGTGCTTCTTTGGGCCCTCGTTGCCGTTATCTGCGTGCTGCTCGCCGGGATCATCTGGCTATTGTTCCAGACGGACCAGAGTCGGCAGATCGCTATCGCCAGTCAGCAGGCCACCGTGGCCTGCGAGCATGTCGCAGCGCGCTATTCGCTCTCCCGCCAGTTCGCGGGCGACGCTTACGACACGGACCTGATGCATGCGGTCCTCGACACTGTGCTGATCCAGGCGCCCAAGGTCGAAGGCGGTTTCTGGGAAGACAGCGAAAGCGGGACGGCCGGTTCGAGCCCGCCCGCACGTCCGATGGCCGGTCCGCAGGCTCACGTGGAGCCCGCTGCGCCGCCGAGACCTTCTCGTGGCTTCCTCGCGTACTCGTTCCCTACGTATGAAGGTAGCGGCGTCAAGCGCGACATCCCGGAGGCGGAGACACCGCTGATACTGCGGGCACTGCGCCAGGCCGCATCCGGACATGGGCCGGTCAATGACTCCGTGCCCGGTGGACAGGGTGCAACGGTGGGTGCCGCGTGCCCGGTTGCCGGAAGCCGGGGGCTGTATGCCTGGACCCTCACTCGGGCCCAGGCTCCGCTTGGGCCGTACGGTCATGTGCTCGTGCTGTCGCTCGCCGTGGTCCTGACGGGCATCCTTGTCATTGCTTTGCTTCTTGGAATCGCGTTGCGACGTTGGCGCAACAGTCTGTCCGCACTCGAGCGCAGTTTATCGCCCGATACGGCGGCTTCTTTTGTCAGCCTTGCGGCGGTGGGAGAGCCGGATCTCGACAAGATCATCGTCGCCGTCAACGGCTTCGCTGCGCGATCCAGCGCGTCGCAGGCGCGCGCCGCCGCACTCAGTGAAAAGCTGCTGCAGGCAGAGCGCTTCTCGTCGCTTGGCAAGCTCGCTGCGCAGGTGGCGCATGAAATCCGTAACCCACTTGGCGCGGTAAGGTTGAAACTGGAGAACATCCTCGCGCACGACGGCGACGCACACCACTCGGCGCTCGTGTCGGCACTGGGTCAGGTGGAGCGCATTGAAACCCAGGTGTCGAGTTTGCTCGCGTTGACGCAGCCCGTGGCATTGGCGCCGAGACCCATGAACGCGGCAGAATGGGTGGCGTCGACGGTCAATACGCATGACGAGCAGGCGAGGATGAAAAGCGTCACGCTGTCGCTCGACGTCGCCTGCCTGAACGAAGCGCCACGGGCCGGGGAAGAGGATGCGCCGCAGTTCGACCCGGTACAGATGGCAAGAGCGCTCGATAACCTTATTCTGAACGCAATCAGGCATGCACCGGTCGGCGGACGGGTGACCGTCAGCGCTCGACAGGTTGCGCGTGACGACAGCCGCATGCTGCGTATCGCCGTTGTCGATAATGGGCCAGGCGTGCCGGCGGCGGACCGCGAGCGTATTTTCGAGCCCTTCGTCACGGGCCGTCCGGACGGCTCGGGCCTCGGCCTTGCCGTTGCCCGCGAAGTCGCCACCGCCCACGGTGGCAGCGCGTATCTGGCGGAAACTGAGAACGGCGCGTGTTTCGTCATTGAGGTCCCATGGCACACATACTCGTAGTGGACGACGATGATGGCTTCCGCGAGGGGCTGGTCGAAACGCTGGTTGACCTTGGGCATACGGTCGAAGAAGCGATCACCGGCGAAGAGGCGCTGGAAAAGGTCGGGAGCAGTCGTGAACCATTGACCTGCATGTTCCTCGACTTCCGTCTGCCGGGCATGGACGGTCTTGCAGTCCTTGAAGCTTTGCAGCGGAGCACGCCCGGCACGGCGCTGCCAGTGGTGATGCTGACAGGCTTCGCATCGAGCGATAACACCATCGGCGCAATGACACTCGGCGCATTCGACCACCTGACGAAGCCGGTCGGAAGACAGGCGATACAGTCGCTGATCGAGCGTATCGTCTCATCGACGGAAACCGGCGAGACGTCGGGGGAGCGATTGCCTCCGTTCAGCGTCGAACCGGAGAGCGCGAAGCCGCGGCTGCTGGGTGTGAGTGAGACACTGCGCGAGGTGCAGAAGCAGATCGGACGCGCGGCATCGTCGGACTCAACGGTCCTTCTCCACGGTGAGACGGGTACGGGGAAGGAGGTGGCGGCGCGCGTGCTTCACGATGCGTCCAGGCGTCGGAGCAAACCGTTTATCGCAGTGAACTGTGCGGCCATTCCCGCCGACCTGCTGGAGAGCGAACTGTTCGGCCATGTCAAAGGCGCGTTCACAGGGGCATCCGCGGACCGGGCTGGGTGCTTTGCCTCGGCCGACGGAGGTACGTTACTCCTCGACGAAGTAGGCGACATGCCGCTGCCGATGCAGGCCAAGCTGCTAAGGGTGATTCAGGAACGGCAGATTACGCCAGTCGGATCCAACCGGGCGATCCGGGTCGACATCCGGCTCGTCGCGGCGACCCACCGGAACCTGAAGGCGATGGTCGAAACGGGTGCGTTTCGCGAAGACCTGCTTTACCGGCTCAACATCATCCCTATCGAGCTTCCGCCTCTACGGGAGCGACTCGCCGACATCCTTCCACTTGCCGAACACTTCCTCGCCGAGGCTTCGGCCCGTCGGTCCCGCGACATGCGGTTGTCGGCGCCCGCACAACGGCTGCTGCTCAATTACTCGTGGCCGGGCAATGTCCGTGAGCTGAGAAACGCGATCGAGCGTGCAGGCGCGCTGGCTCCGGGTCCCTCGATCACCGCAGAGGACCTTGCGTTTCTTAGTTCGCAACCACAGGACGATCAGGGAGGCGGCCCGCCGGCGGCGGCACGCTACCTCGAAATGTCACTCCCGGACGCCGTGGAATCACTCGAACGTGCCATGGTGACTCACGCGCTCACGCTTGCGGGCAACAACCGCGCCGATGCGGCTCGGCGGCTCGGCATTAGTCGTCAAACGCTGTACGCGAAGCTCGCGGCGCTCAAGCTCGAATAACGTGTCAAGCGACCCGACGCTGTGTGTCGGCTTGCTTGACAGCCGGCTGGCTCCAGCACGCGCAAAGTGCCAGCCAGCAGGGACTTCCAAAGGTGGCATAGGCTTTGCAATGTTGTCCGTGTCGTTCAACGGAGAGCATCATGGCCTCAAAAATTATCGTCGCCGCGTCGGCCCGCCCCGCGCTCGCTGGCCTAGCCAGTCTGCGCACGAAGCTCGCCCGCGCGATGGGCTTGTCCTTATGCTTCACCACGCTCGCGTGCGCGGCGCAGACACCGCCTGTTCAAGGTCCCGGCATGCCCGTTCCTCCGCCGGTTGCGGGCGGCCCGGCGGGTGGGGCGCAGACCATCGCCCCGCCGCCGCCCGCACCTCAACCGGTGCGTCAGTCAGCCAGTGAAACGGGCACCGTGAGCCGCTTCGTCATCAATCCGGAAGGCGATGTCGACGGCTTTCTGCTCGGCGATGGCTCGCTCGTCCACTTTCCGCCGCACATGAGCGCTCAGCTGGTCGGTGCCATTCATTCCGGCGATCCGGTCAAGATCGTGGGCGTTCGCGACAGCGGGGGCAACATGGCCGCGCAGCAAATCACGAATGAGCGGACGCAACAGCAGGTCGTTGACCAGCCTGCGCCCGTGAATACGATGCGTATGCCGCCGGCATTGCGGGGAGCAGGGCTGGTCAGACTCAGTGTCGAGGGGACCGTCGCGCGCGTCACCACGGCGCCACGCGGAGAGCCTGACGGCGTCATGCTCAGCAATGGAACGATCATCAAAATGCCCCCGCCGGTGGCGCAGCAGTTCGCCAGCCTGATGCGGCCGGACGTGGTGGTTGCGGCCAGTGGCTACGGCACCCGCAATCAGTACGGCGAAGCGCTCCAGGCAACCGCTTTCGGCGCACCTGGAAAGCTGACGCCGCTCTACGACAACACGCCGAATTAATTCTTCTCTTTTCTTGGAGTAGCACCATGCATTGGATTGATCCCGCTTGCCTGCAGGAAACGCGCGGCACGGTCACGCAGTTCCTCCTTAATCCGCACGGAGAGCTGGACGGCTTCATTCTCGACAATGATCGCCAGGTACATTTTCCGCCGCATTTGTCCCGCCCGTTGGCGAAGCACGTCAGCGTGGGTGACAAGGTGCGCGTGCGAGGTGTCAAACCGCGCGGGGCCGACATCGTCGCAGGCGTTCTGCTGACTTCGTCAAAGGGTGTCGAGATTCTCGACGAAGGACCTCATCACGACGGCGACAAGCATGAGCGGCCGCACGTCGAGAAGCGCCCGATGGATGTGATGGGCGAAGTCCAGTTGTCGCTGTACGGGCCGAAAGGCGAGCTGCGCGGCGCGTTGCTGACCGACGGAACATCTGTGCGTATGCCACCGCATGCTGCAGAAGCGTTGTCCAGCTATCTGGAGCCTGGTGCGCACATCCAGGTCTGGGGCCGCGGAGTGAAAAACCGATATGGCGCGTGCATCGAAGTCGACGACATCGCCGAACTGGTCGACGCCGACGACGCGACGGCGACGGGCTATTAAAAGCGACCGCGATCCCTCGGGTGCACGGTAGAAAAGTGCACCCGTGGTAGCCAGCTCCGACTAACCCGCAACGGGAGAATGTCGTGAACCGACCCGCCCGCTCCACGCTCCATGCGCTCGATGCGACTAATTTTTTCATGGCTGACGTGCAGGCTGGAATCGGGCCGTTCGTCGGGGTGTTTCTGCAGGCCCGGGGCTGGAACCCTGCGCTGATCGGCTCGGTGATGACGATAGGAGGCATCGCCGGCATGCTGGCGACCACGCCAGCAGGCGCGATCGTCGATGCGACACGGCACAAACGGGCGGTGGTGGCGATCGCCTGTGTCATGACGCTGTTCGCATCGGGATTGTTATGGATGTCGAATTCATGGCCGGTCGTTGCGTTATCGCAGGTGGCAACCGCTGTAACGGGCGCCGCCGTGGGTCCCGCACTCGCAGGCATTTGCCTCGGACTCGTTCATCGTGCTGGGTTCGATCGCCAGTTCAGCCGCAACCAGGTCGCCAACCATGCGGGTAACGTCACCGCCGCCGCACTGTCGGGCTGGCTGGGCTGGCGCTTCGGTTATGGAGCGGTCTTTTTACTCAGCATTGCATTCGCGCTGCTTTCGCTCGCCTCGGTCGTGGCCATCCCTGCCCACTCCATCGACCACGACGCGGCGCGAGGTCTCGCTCGCGATCATGATCCTCACGAGGGTGACATGGCCGGCCGGTGGAAGATGCTGCTGCGACACCGGCCGCTGCTCGCACTAGCGGTGTCGCTGGCGCTGTTCCATCTCGGTAACGCTGCAATGCTGCCGCTATATGGGCTCGCGCTTGTTGCCGGGCATCGCGCGAACGGCAGCGTCGCAACCGCCGAGACGATCGTCATCGCCCAGTCGGTCATGGTGGTGGCCTCGCTTGCGGCGAATCGCCTGTTCCGCTGGCGCGGCTACTGGTGGGTGATGCTGCTGTCGTTCATGGCCTTGCCGCTGCGTGGGTTCATTGCCGCACATGTAGTCAGTCTGGGGGGCATCTGGCCGGTCCAGATACTCGACGGTATCGGTGCCGGATTGCAGAGCGTCGCGGTGCCGGCACTCGTGGTCCGCCTGTTACAGGGCACGGGGCGCGTCAATGTCGGTCAGGGACTGGTCATGACTTTCCAGGCGGTCGGTGCAGGTTTGAGCCCGGCGCTGGGTGGATGGCTCGCAAATACCTTCAGTTACCACGTCGCCTTTCTGACATTAGGCGGCATTTCGATCGGATCGATTGCTATTTGGCTGCTGTTCAGTAGCCAGGTGCGGCGTGCCTGTGAAGACAAGGCTGCCGTTGACACAGAACCCTCGCCGCCCGCTGCGGCCATCTGACCATCCGGTCGAGACAAAGCCGGGAAGTGTGGCGCGAGTACAGGCCCAGTTTTTGCGCGACAGGACCTGTCTGCTCAATGGAACGCCACAATGAAAATCAGAACTCAGCACAAGGCCCGGCAACTCCGTATCTATCGCACCTTAAGCGGTCAATGGGGAGGGCGGTTGTGCGAGGGCCCCGTGCCGATTGCCAACATCGCCGGTTGCGAAACGCCTGCTGAGGTGCGTCATCTCGTTGGAATGGACCAGAATGACGATAATCCAGGCTCAGTGGACGACGCCGACCGGCGCAGGGCGCCTGACCCGGCCGGTAAAAACGGAAGTGACTCCTAACTGATATGTCGCTTCCCTGCACACACTGAAATCAGACTGCTCGTCATCGTCGACGAAACTGATTGTCCCGTCGACGCATCGCACCGCACGCTGCGAAAGCCTGCCGAACGAAGCGGCCGGATTGCGGAAGACTTCCTATCGGCTCTGCGCCTCAGACCTTACTGCTCACGAATCGCCTCGCCCTGCATAGAATCATTTTGCTCCGTGCTCGTCATTTCGGAGGCAATGGAGCCGTGGTTGATAATTGCCACGAGAGAAATCCCTCCGATCATATTGCCGAGCAGGGTGGGCCCAAAAAATACGCAGAGGTAGTCCCGCACGCTTGCGGCGCCGGTCATCACGCCATAGCTCGCCTCAACGGAGCCGGCGATGATGTGCGACAGATTGCTGATTCCGACCACATACGTAATCAATAAAATCGTGATGAGTCGTGCCGAACGCGCGCTCGGAAGCAACCAGACCATTAGCGCGATGAGCCAGCCGGCGAACACGGCGCGAACGACCGTAATCGTGAAGCTTCCGGAAAATGGCTGCGCCGCGAGATGTCCGAGTGCCTTCACGACTTCGTCCGGAAAAACGCCACGAATCTGGAGCATCGCGGCGAAGATGAATGTACCGACGATGTTAAAAACCAGTACGATCGCCCACAGTCGCCCAGTCTTTGCGACTGTCTTCAGGTCTCTGCGAGTCAGCACAGGAAGAACCGCGCTCAGCGTGCTTTCCGTGAACAGTTGCTGCTGCCCGAGAATGACGATGACAAATCCAACCGTGTAGCCGAACGACGCGACGAGATGGCGCCAGGGGCTGTCGGGTATCGAACTTTCGATCACAGCCTGGATCAGGAACGAGAACCCCATCGAGAGACCAGCGGCCAGAGCCGACATCATCAGTGCGCCGGCGGTCCGCTCCATTGCGGTCTCGCCCTCTTCCCGGACGACCTCATGAATGACAAGCGCGCGCGGAGACGCGTGCTTGGCTGCCTGCTCCTGTTCGCCGTCGTCGAGGTGAGGAGAATTGGAACCGGAGTCTTGGCCAGGCATGTTTGTCCTTGAAAAACCGTTGGAGGATACGGAAGTCCGCGCGCTCGATCACCACGCGCAGATCGACCGTGATAAATGCAATTCGTTTGATTGTTGTCAGTCAGGGCTGTGCGACGAACCCTGGCTATTGTCCGCATTCTGCTCGTCGAGATTCTTGCTCGAAGAGTTCGAACCCTCGGTATCAGGTTTATCAGTCTGATCCTCGCCAGTTGACGTCGTAGAGACATCGAGGTCATCGAGAACTCGATCGATCTTCTGACTGTCCCCCTCTCGTAGCGCTTTCTTGGCGTCTTCCTCAGGGGTAGTGCTGTCGTTGGTAACGTCGGACATCATGGGCTCCGTCAATGGCAGTAGTACAGCTTGCGAACCGCGCTATCCGAAGCAGGGCGGCGTGATCGGTATGCGGGCCATCAGGCGCCCGAGTCTGGTCTTCCCCGCGGATGATCGCTGCTGGCGTCGGGGCTCGTGTCCGGATCCACACCGTCGTGTTCCGGAACATAGGGGCCCTGTTCCGGATGATCTTTGCCTTTCGGGACCAGCGTCTCGTCCATATTGCCGTGCGGACGCTGCTCGATCGTGCCATCCGGTTTTTCGGTGACATCGCCGCTTCCGGCGGCTTGCCTGCGTTGATCGGCCCGCTCGACCGGATCTGACGGTTCGTCGTTCATGACTTTCTCCTGGAGTGTCTGCACTATGCAGCAACGCTAGTGCCTGCGGACGTGACGCTCATCCGCGCAGGCGACCTGGATTGTCGCGTTGGTCTGGAACAGCCGCATTCCTTGCTCGACGCACCCGAGGTCGAGTGGAAAGGGTTTCAGGGGTGTCATCGTCGGCCTCTCGTTGCAAGATGCCGTTTCGGGCTCCAGGCGAAGCAGGCAAATCAGGCGAATCAGCTTTCTTCCCTTCGCAGCGTTCGGGCGAGCTGGTCATACAGCGTTTGCACGGCAATCAGGGACGTGATCAGCCGGTCCATCTCTTCATCGTCCACGATGTGCTCGGCGCCTCGCCTCATCAGGCGGCGCATCAGGTCGAGATAAGTGCGTCGGCTTCTGAGTTCGCTCAGAAGCCGGTCCTTTTCCCGCTCGACGAGAATCAGCTGGTTTTTCAGTTCATCGCGGCTCTGCATGACGACTTCCTGTCTGATGCGGATACGAAGTATTCGGCGCTGACGACGTGTGCCAGTGACCGATCGTGGTTTCACCTCGAGCACCCGAAATCCTGCTTGCTCACATTGGCCTGAGCCATGCCGCCGCCGTCATAGACCGGCAGCTGCGGCGATCCGACGAGCTCTAGCTCGGGAACCGTCCCTTCGGTGCTTATGCACCCGATTGAACGGTTGGTTTGCGGACATGCCAACCGCAGAAACGGGGCCCCCGAAAACTGAGTGTCCATCTCCCGAAACCGGCGGCTCGGGGCTCAGGCCAGACGGCGGTGCGACCTGGCAAAAAAATTAACTCGCGTTCCCGATTTAGCATGGACCGTGCCGCGTCGACTACGCGCGCGGCGTCGGCGTCGGGTTCGTGGGGTGTTCACTAGCGGTGGAACGCGCGCTTGCGATGGGTGGTAGTCCTCCAATCTTCTCCGCCAGCATGCGTTCGTACACGCCGAAGTGCAGGTCCACTTCCTCCTGCGTGACCACTGTCACGACAATGCGGACCTGTCCCGGCAGCAAGCCCAGCACGACCGCGATCGCCGATTCGAGCTGCGGGACGCATAGCCGGTCATCCGCGAACGTCGTACCCACGGAAAGCTCATACGATTTCTCTTCGCGCACGGTCACGTCGACGAGCCGCGCCCGGGCGCTCATATTGTTCTCAATGGCGAGGCGCATCACATCCACGGCGGTGCGCATGCTCTCGGTCGGGAAGCCCCTCGGCGAGCGCAGTCGCACGCGATGCCGACCAAGCGTAATCCAGTCCGAATCGAAGTCCATGTCAATCCTCCAGGACACTCAACTCCGGCCAGAGTAGGGTTCAGCAGGCATTTTTCAAGAGCCAAAAAATTCCTGGCGACGCCCTTGAAATCTGTTCGGCAAGAACTATTTTTAATCTCGCTCAGGCAGCCACGCGGCGTTGCATCGCGTGCTGCGTGTTTCGATTTGTTTGCCCGCGTTGGGTAGACGGACTGGAGCGCGTAGGCCCGTCCGTCTCCTCACCGCATTTTCCCGAGGAAACGACCATGAGTGATCTCTACTTCACGACCGACCTGTTCAGCCAGTTCGATCGTCTGCATCAGCAGATGGCGGCGCTGTTCGGCGGTAATCCCACCAGTATCCGTACCGACCGCCTGTCGGCTTTCCCTCAGATCAACGTCGGCACGACGGATGACTCGATTGAAATCGTGGCCTTCGCACCGGGCATCGACCCGAAGCAGCTCGAAGTCTCGATCGACAAGGGTCTGCTGACGATAGCCGGCGAGCGGGCGCAAGAAACGCGTCCAGCCGACGAGGCGACGCGTCATTACGCACACGAACGTTTCAGCGGCCAATTCCGCCGCGTCATCGAGCTTCCCCAGCATGCCGATCCAGACCGGGTCGACGCACGTTATGTGAACGGCTGTCTGTGCATCAGCATCGGGAAACGTGAGTCGTCGAAGCCGCGTGCGATTACTGTTCAATAACGAGCTAACGGAGAAGGAGCCGATCATGAACGATGCAACACAACTTACACGTCAGGAGTCCACCAAGGCAGCGCCTGCCGAGTCGCGCCGGGCAGAAAAGCGGCTGACGTTGAGCCCCGCCGTGGACGTGATCGAGGACGCGCACGGCATCACCCTGTGGGCCGACCTGCCGGGCGTGGCGCGCGAAAGCCTCGAAATCCGGATTCAGGACGGCAATCTGCGTATCGAGGCGTCCGCCAACGTGCCGACCCGGGACGGCCTGAGACTGCAGCATGCGGAGGTGCGTGTTCCTGACTTTGCCCGGTCATTCACGCTTGGCGCCGAACTCGACACATCGAAGATCGAGGCCAATCTGAAGGATGGGGTGCTGAAGCTGCTGATTCCCCGGCGCGAGGAGGCGCGGCCACGGCGCATAGAGGTCGCCGTCGGTTAATTCAGCGATGAATGCCGAAGCGGGAGCGGGGCAACTTGCCTTAACGCTTCGCCCCCGCAGGAGCTTCGATGCCACAATGCTTTTCCCCGATCGAAGGCAACATGAAGTTGAGCGAACGATCTGAATCCTGTCGACCGCATCGCAACATACTCATAGTTGGCGCCGGAAGGAGAGAGCCGCGCTTCTGGGCCGCCTCGCGCTAGGTCGTCGAACGGCGGCTGGAAGTTTTTTGCGGCTCGGACATAAGGCGCTTACTCCGAAATACCTTTCTTCGAAGCCAACTGTTGGGCCATCTGATAGTGCTCCTTGATGGTCGGCAGCGCTTTCTGCGCGGCTTTCTTCAGATCGGCGTTCTGACCGTCTGAAGCTTCTTTCTCAAAGGCCGCAATTGCCTGTTTGTGACCCTCAAGGCCGACCTTCGTGATGTAGGCCTTGTCGAAGTCCGCCCCCTTGAGCGGCTTGAGCGAGTCAAGCACCGCAGTGTCCGAATTGTCCTTCGGCACGGTAACGCCGTGAGGCGCGGCCATTTTCAGCTGAACGGTCAGCTTCGTGTGATCGAGGATCATGTGATGCGCGAAGGATTTCACGTCCTTGTCGCTGGAATGGCTGGTCGCGAGTTTCGACGCGTCGATCTCTGTCGAAGACGACATCGATGCGGCCTGCACGAAGTCTTTGTCAACCTGCGCGAGCGGATTGGCGGCCGTTGTCGAGGCAGCCTGTGTCTGAGCTGTCGCAGCGCCGGCCATGAAGCAGGAGGCTGCGCAGACGGAGCTGATGATCGTTAATTTCTTCAAGCGGTTCTTCATTTTTTCTGTCCAGGTCAGTTATGGGAGTTTGAATGGAGGCCGGCGCTCCATGGAGTAATGTCTGGCGCTCCAAACTGTCACGTGGGCCATTGCCGTACGAACGGTGTCGCAACGCACATGCCAACTCCCGTGGCTGGACAAAATCCGCTGGTCGACTAGCCGAGGGCAAGCCAATGCATTCTTTCGCTGGAGAGCGCTTATAGAAGGCCTTGCATTCGATCCGGCCGCACTCTACACAGGGCAAACTGCCTGGCGTTCCTGATTGAAGACCGGCTGTAGCGGCATGTCCGGTGGCGATGTTTCACTGCGCGGCCCGTCGCCGGCCAATTCGCCCGCCACGCCAGACCGCGAGTCTGCGGCTCACTGCAACGCAGCGAATGACGACCGGAATCGGTTTCCGTCGCGGAACTAGCGGGCAGTAGACGCCAGTGGAAGCTTTACCGTAAAGGTGGCCCCGCAGCCGGGACCATCGCTGGCAACGTCGATTGACCCGCCGTGCAGACTGATGATGTGTCGCGCCAGCCAGAGTCCCAGCCCCAGCCCCCCGACGCGACCACTGGCATGCGGCGCGATCTGCTGGAAACGGTCGAAAATCAGTGACACCGCCTCGGGTGCAATGCCGCGCCCCGTGTCACGCACGGTCATCACCGCGAAATCCCGAGTGGCTTTGACTGATACTTCCACCTCGCCAGCGTCCGTGAATTTCACGGCATTGGCCAGCAGATTCCATATCACCTGCCTGATCCGGCTTTCGTCCGCGAGGACGAGACAAGGCGAGATGTCGGCGGCGTGCAACTGCAAACCCTTATGCTGCGCGAGCTTGCGGACGTCCTCGGCGACGAACGCAGCAAGCGCACCAAGGTCCACGGGCTGTAGATTGACCGACAGTTTGCCAGTGGCAATTGCGCCGCTATCGAGCAGATCGTCAACCATGTGCGACAGCTGCCGGCCGTTTCGACGGATGGCCTCGCCGGCCCGGGCGACGTTCGACGGCTCCATCGCGAGCTGAAGCAGTTCTGCCCAAGAAACGATGGCGTTCAAAGGCGACCGAAGCTCGTGGCTCACCGCGGCGATGAAATGGTCCATCGTGCGTGCCAGCGCGTCGCTGTGCTCCCGCGCTGAGCGTTCCGCATTGGCCAGCGCGTCGAGTTCAAACTCGTGCTGCTTGCGCGAGGTCAGATCCAGGGTGAATCCGGTAGCGGATCGCATCGTATTGTCATCATTGAACCAGCAGATGCCGCGAATCAGAACCCAATGACAGCCATCGGGCGACATTCGCTCGAACTCGAAAGTCTGACCGTCCCTGGCCGCGTCCGGATTTGCTCCGATCTGACGCGGCAGGTCGCCCAGCAGCCATTCTCTGGAAATGTCCGCAGACCGTGCTGCGCCGCAGTGATTCAGACATGGCTCGTTACACCGGATGCGGCCTGATGCGACTTCCAGCTCCCAGACGCCGAGGCCTGCAAGCGCGAGCATCTCGCCAAGCCCTTCGGCTATGGTGTCGCCGGGTTGCTTCGCGACGGCCACGTTACGTGCCGACACGTCGTCGTAGCGCAACGCAATGAGCGCCGGTGCACGCGCAGTGGCGGGGATGGATGACGCAATGACCTGCCAGCAACGCTGCTGCCGGGAGGCGCAGCCGTGTGAAGACGCTTCGGTGGAGAGGCGGATTACATTCGAAAGACAGCTCTGTCGGGCACGCAAGCCGCTCGAGACAGAGCGGATCAGTTCGTGATGCAGCGGATCCAGTTCCTGCAAGCGCGGCGCCGCGTCCGGATCATCGACGTTGGCGCCAAATTGCGAACGCCACGCGCGGTTCGCGGCCACCGGTGCAAGCTGACTGTCGAGCACGAGGTAAGGTTCGGCGAGGTGCTCGAAAAGGTCGATGTCTGTCATCATCGACCGTTCCGCAGGATCGGTGCGCGCATCCCGGCTCGACACAGCCTCGTGATACGCCAGGCAAAAAGCGGATTGTCCGGTAGGAGAGGCATATCCCTGTCAACCCCGGGTCAGGTTTTCAATGGTGGTGAGAAAAACTTCCAGGCGAGCGGGTTTCCGGAGAAACGAATCCCATAACCGCTCGTTGACGGGTGTGCCGGCATACGCAGAGGTGTGTAACAGGATCGGAATGTCCGCCCATTCAGCGTTCTGCCGGATCGCCCGGCACAGATCCTCTCCATTCATACCGGGCATCATCAGATCGGTGATTACCAGGTCGGGCCGGTGGCGGTTCAATTGTTCGAGCGCCTCGCGTCCATCGCGCGCCCGGTCGACGCTGTGGCCCACGTACTCGAGCGCGAAACTCCAGGCTTCGAGCAGTTCGGGTTCGTCGTCGACAAGAAGGATGCGCGTCATGGAGCGCTCGAAGCCGATGCGTTAGAGATGCCGGGCCCCCTGCAAGGTCCGCTGAGCCGGCCAGTCGCGCTTGACGCGGGGCTCATCGTGAGCGCGCCCGGCTCAACGGGTTGCGCCGGTATTCTCGTTGACGAGGCTGACAAGTCGGGCTGGTGCATAGGGCTTCCGGAGTATCGCCGCGAACAGATGCTGTTCGTGCTGCGCCACGGGATCAGAAACCGAACTGCACAGAATGATCGGCAACTGGTTGAACTCCGGGCTTTCCCGCAACAGTCGAGCAAGCTCCAGGCCCGGCATGACCGGCATCATGAGGTCGGTGATGACGAGCGCGGGGCGCGTGCGGCCAATGATCTCGAACGCCTGCCTGCCGTTGTTGGCGACATGGACGGTGTGTCCCTCGCCTTCCAGCAGAAACGTCAGGAAATCCGTGACGAGCGACTCGTCATCGACAACTACGAGGGTAGCCATGCGCCCGGCCCGCGCCTACTCGCCGTCCGCTTTGCGCCCGGGCACCGAGCTGGTGGCCGCGCCTGGCATCGTGCCAGTCACATGCAAGCCGGCGCCGACACCTGCGATGGCGACTTCCGCCACCGTCGTATCGAACTCGCTGTCCCGAACCTTCAGGACCGAGAGCGTGCGACGCAGGACGCCACCCATCATTGCGTGCTGCATGCCGACGACGTTATCGATCTGGCTCAGGATCTCGGGCGATGGATTGGTGAGCCAGGGTCCCGACAGCTCCTTGACTTCCCACGTGCAAACGGTCGTCACGCCCATGCTGCGCAGCTCATTGGTGAGCGCGGCAAAAAATTCGACCATGCGATGAGGCTCGACGGTCGCGCGCTCGAAACCGGCCAGCCCATCAATGAATAAGCGGTCGGCCCGGGTTTCGCGGACGGCGTCCAGCAGGTCGTAGGCGAGTTTGTCCAGCAGATTTTCAGTGAGCGGGCGCCACATGATCTGCAGTGCGCTGGAATCGACCAGTGCTGCGAGGTCGATACCGAGCGCGGCTGCTTTGGCGATCAGACGCTCAGGTGTTTCGTAAAAGCCGAAATGAACGGCGGGGCGCTCGGGCGTCGCGAGCCGCAGGAATCCGATTCCAAAGGTCGTCTTGCCGCTGCCAGCCGGTCCGACTACTGCCGTGACGGAGCTTCCGGGTACGCCGCCGTTCAGGCGCGCGTCGAGTCCGTCAGTGCCTGTTTCGAGCCGTCCTGTGCTGGGCCGATCGAGCCCGGAGGGCATCGCACGTGACGCTTCCAGCCGGGGGTACACGGCGATACCGCGACTGCTGATTTCGTAGAGGTGCATGCCACCCAGGGAACCGCTGCCGCGCGACTTCGCAACGCGTATGCGGCGCACCGTTCGCGGCGCAACGAGGCTTTCCTCGAGCTGCAGGACCCCGTCGACCATCGTGTGCTCCGGACTGGATTCGTCGATGCGTGCGCTCGTCAGAAAGAGAACTGTGCAGCCCGTGAACGCGGCATGTCCCTGCAGTTCCGCTACAAAGGTCTTGACGTCGAGATTGGTCTGGCCGATTTCGCGCGCGTTCAGGAGCCCGTCCAGCACGAGCATGCTGGCGTTCAGCCGGGCAAGCTCGCCGCGCAACATCGCGACAAGGGCGGGGAGGCCGTCGTCACGTAACGTACGAAACAGGCTGAGGTAAGTCAGCTCCTTGCCGATTCGCGTTGCGTCGAAGAAGTCGAGAGTGGAAAGCGACTGGAACAATCGGTCATGGGATTCCGCCAGCAGCGTGACGTAAAGAACCTTGCGACCTTCTCTGGCCTGAGCGAAGGCGATCTGGTTGGCGAGAATCGTCTTGCCTGCTCCAGGGCGTCCCTGGAATATGTACGACGATCCCGAGACCAGCCCGCCGCCGCAGATTTCGTCGAGTCCGGGAACATCGCTCGATAGCCGCGAAAGCGTCTTGTCCATTGCCTGAATCCGTGAGTAGGAAGGTGTACACCGACCGGCCCTCCACGCGTGCCGACCGTGAGCGATCAGGGTTTGTCGTGTGCTGGCCGTATCCCGAATTTGAAGTCTACCCGAAACCCTCGCGTGTAAAACGTCGTCTGTCGGCCAAATGGCCGCTGACGCTTACCAGGCCTGCGGCGCCATGGCTGCGCATGGGCGGGCAGCCGGTCGGCGCGCTCCACACGGATCTCGATACAATCCGGTGTCGATACCGTTTTCATTTGCGCCAACATGATTCCATCCGTCGGAACAAAAACCGCCCTGTCGGACGCCCAGCGTTTTGAACTGCTCGTGACCAGTGTCCGGGACTACGCCATCTATATGCTTGACCCCGACGGCTACATTGCGAGCTGGAATACAGGTGCGCAGCGTTTCAAAGGTTATGTGGCTGCCGAAATAATAGGCAAGCATTTTTCGATGTTCTATACGGAGGAAGACCGTCAAGCGGGCGTTCCTCAGAGGGCGTTGCGCACCGCCGAGGAACACGGAAAGTTCGAAGCGGAAGGGTGGCGGGTCAGGAAGGACGGAACGCGCTTCTGGGCAAGCGTCGTGATCGATCCCATCCGCAACGAAGCAGGCGAGTTGCTCGGATTTGCAAAAATCACACGGGACATTACCGAGCGAATGCTGGCTAACGAGGCGCTGCGTAAAAGCGAGGAGCAGTTCCGCATCCTCGTTCAGGGCGTCACCGATTACGCCATCTATATGCTGGCGCCGACGGGCGAGATCGTGAGCTGGAATGCCGGCGCGGCGCGCATCAAGGGATATGACCAGTCCGAAATTATCGGCAAACACTTCTCGTGCTTCTATACGGCCGAGGACAGTGCGAGCGGGGCACCGGCCACCATGCTGGCCACCGCGGCAGCGGAGGGGCGCGTCGAACGCGAAGGCTGGCGGGTCCGCAAGGACGGCACGCGCTTCTGGGCCCATGTCGTGGTGGATGCAATACGTGGCGAGGACGGCTCGCTGATCGGGTTCGCCAAAGTCACGCGCGACATGACCGAAAGGAAGGAGGCGGTCGCGGCGATCGAGCGCGCGAATCTGGCGCTTTTCCAGTCACAGAAGATGGAGGCGATCGGGCAATTGACGGGCGGCATCGCGCACGATTTCAACAATCTGCTGGCCGTGGTCTCCAACGGCCTCCAGGTGCTCGCCACGCAGTCACGGACCCACCTCGACGCGAAGATGATCCAGACCATGCAGCGGGCAGTGGACCGTGGGGCCTCCCTGACGCAGCAATTGCTTTCGTTTGCGCGTCAGCAACCCCTCAAGGCAGAGCGCCACGACCTGAACGCGCTGATTCGCGATTTCGAACCCATGCTGCGGCGCGCCGGCCGCGAAGGTGTATCGATCGATATCAGATCGGCGGCCGGCCCGGCGTTGACCTGGGTCGACGCTCCCCGCTTCGAGGCCGCCCTCCTGAATCTGGTCGTCAACGCAAGGGATGCACTGCCTGACGGCGGCCGTATTGGCGTCAGCACGCAGACTGTCGAATTGCGAGCCGGCGCCGTGGGCGGCCTGCCGAAGGGCTCGTATGTTCGTGTGTCGGTAGCGGACAATGGCGTGGGGATGCCGGCGGAAGTGGTGTCGCGGGCCGTCGAACCGTTTTTCACGACGAAGGAACCCGGCAAGGGCACCGGACTCGGGCTGAGCCAGGTCTATGGATTCATCACGCAGTCCGGTGGCGAAGTAGTGATTACGAGCGCGCCGAACGAAGGCACGACGGTCGACCTCTATCTGCCCGAGGCTACGGGCGAAGTGCAGCAGACCGCCGTGCGCTCGACGCAGCTTTCGGTTGAGACGGTGCTGCTGGTGGAGGACGAAGCGGATGTACTCACCGGGGCGGCTGAACTGTTCCGCAGTATCGGCTACGAGGTCGTGACCGCCACCAACGCGGCGGAGGCCACCATTGTTCTCGGCACCCGTACGGACATCAACATTGTTTTCAGCGATGTCGTGATGCCACAAGGGAAGAGCGGGATCGAGCTCGCGCGCTTCGTGAAGTCCACCTACCCGGATATCAAGGTCGTGCTGACGTCTGCTTATCCACTGGCGACGCTGCGTCGCGAACACGGCGAGATCGGTGAGTTCGTGTTCGTGCATAAGCCATATCGCCTTTCCGATGTAGCACGCGCTTTGCGGGCGACTGCTGTTTGACCGTACCGGCTTTACATGGGCCTGCGGGGGATTTCCGGATGATACTTATCTCGCCATCACGCTCGTCGAAACGGTGACTCCCGTAGCCTCGTGCTCAGAGCTGGCGACCTGCTTCAGCCGCACTGTGCAGGGCCACGCACTGCGTTACTTGTAGGCAAAAAAAGCGTTCGAAAGAAGTGTAATCGCGCCGCAAGGTTCCATGCGATGCATGGCCTCGCTGCCCGCTCTTCTTCGCGCAACGCGTGGTCCTTCGCACAAACAGACGATAAAAAGGTCGCCAATATGACGGGATTGTGTCAATAACAGAAAAAATTCATGAACAGGTTCGATGCCGGTATAGAAACATTTTTCTCTCATGCAGCATGGGGGGGCCTGTTAGACCATATCGTCAAGGCGGTCGCGGACCTTTACACGTTCAAGGGGCTCGTTCTCATTCCGATCCTGTGGTGGATCTGGTTCCAGCCCGGTGAGCGTTCGAACTGGCGTCGTGAGATAATTATCGCAACCATTGCAAGCGGTTGGCTGGCGCTTGCTTGCGGACGGCTGCTCGCCGAATGTTTGCCATTCCGGGTGCGTCCGATCTACGAACTCAGGCTGCATCTGCATTTCACTTCTGCATGGGACCCCACGCTCTCGAAATGGAGTTCGTTCCCCAGCGATCATGCCATGCTATGGATGGCCGTTGCCTTGGGCATCTTTTTCATCAGGCCTGGTATTGGCCTGCTGGCCATGCTTTATACCGCGGTCTTTATCTGCCTCCCGCGTGCGTATCTCGGCTTTCACTATCCCACGGATCTCCTTGCCGGAGCCGCAATCGGCGTAGCCATTACCTATGTGATGACGAGGGATGCAGTAAGAAGGCTCTACGCGCCCAAAGTCTTGCGGTGGGTCGAGCACCGCCCGGGCTTGTCGGCGATGCTCGCATTTGTCGTCTGCTTGGAGCTTGTTACCCAGTTCGATGAACTGCGCAGCTTGGCGAGCTCCGTTTTGAAAGCTGTGTAGCGGCATCAAGCGCGTCGATAGATGCGACCGGGCAAACACCTATCCTTTTCGAAGGCGGTGCCGCTTCCGGGTGCGAGCGTCGGTCCGGTTGCATCGCGCAAGGCGCCAATGGCGACTTGTCGCTTCGCCGGTCTGAGTAAAAAATGACACCTCTAAAACGTGTCAGGTGTGGGTCGGCGTTCATCAGGTGTACGTATCGACGAACGCGGCTCCGGATCGCCCGTGCGCGCAACGTAGCACCTCATTCTTATGAAAACCTTAACTCCTACTTTTTGAATCTGTTTTCGTCCGACCACGCTGATGCGACCCGATAATAGATTGTCACGGTGGGCAGCCTCGCCGTGGTGTGTTTTTCAGCCGCCCCCCTGGGGCGGCTTTTTTTCTGCCGCCGCCGGTGCGTGGGGATCAGGCAGACCGGCTCTGTGTATTGCCCGGACGACTGGCCGAAGCCACGTTGCGGATGGTCCGCTGCAAAAGTCCGATGTCGATCGGCTTGACGAAAACAGCGTCGAAACCGCTGCGCATTGCGCGCCCGCTCACTTCCGGGCCGCTGTAGCCGCTGAGCGCGACCAGATAGGGACGCTTGTCGCCGAGCATGTCCGTGGCGCGCGTCGCCACCTCGAAGCCATCGATACCGGGCAAACCAATGTCGACGATGGCCACCGTCGGCGTCTGGGCGACCATCGAATCGAGCCCGCTCGTGCCGTCGGAAGCGGTGGCGACCGCGTACCCCAACGTTTCCAGCATCGCCGCAGTCGCCGCTCGCACGTCCTCGTTGTCCTCCACCAGCAGGATCGAGACGTCCCGATCGGGTAACGCAGAAGGAAGACCGCTGACCGGCGCGGGCAGTCCCGCCCGCTCGCTCGAGAGCGGCAGATCGACAATGAACCGGCTGCCTTTTCCCACCCCTTCGGATAGCGCGACCAGCGTGCCGCCGTGCAGTTCGACCAGGCGGCGCGCGAGGTTCAGTCCAATGCCCAATCCGCCTTCGGAGCGGTCGAGCTTGGTGTTCACCTGCGCGAACAGGTCGAAGATCGAATCGATGGAGTCCGCAGGGATGCCACGCCCGTTGTCCTCGACGGTAAGGCTCGCCCTGCTTTGGTCGCCCGCCGTGCAGGCGGACAGACTCATGCGGATCTTTCCGCCCCGATCCGTAAACTTGACGGCGTTCGAGAGCAGATTCGCGACAACCTGCTGCAAGCGCGTAGCGTCGCCGTTCATGGCGTAGTTGCCGGGCGCAAGGTCGATGACGAGCGAATGTCCCTTCGTCTCGAACTCCTTGCGCACCGAGTAAGCGGCGGTCTCGATGACCATACGCAGGTCGACCGGTTCGCAATGTAACTGGATCGCGCCGCGCGAAACCCGCGACGCATCGAGCAGATCGTCGACCAGCCGGGTCAGCGCCCCGATCTGGCGGTTAATCAGCGAGCCGATCTCCTGCGGCACGCCTTCTGCAGCGTTGCTCATTTCGATGCACTGGAACGCCGATGCCAGTCCCGCCAGCGGATTGCGCAGTTCGTGACCTAGCATCGCGAGGAACTCGTCCTTCCTGACGCTTTCGTCCTTGAGCCGGTCGGCGAGCGCGCATGCTTCCTCGCTCAGCCTGCGCAATTCCTGATTGGTATTCGACAGCTGCATGCTCCGACGAATCAATTCGGACTCGCTCTCGACGTGCCTCGAAGGACTTCCATCGCCTTCACCCGGCTGTACCGACGTGCGCCGCCACCCTTGCGCGACCAGCTCAGTGACGTTTTCGACCCGATGGATGATGTAAGCCACCGAACCGTCCGGGCCCGGCAGCGGGATGTTGATGGGACTCCAGTACCGCACGATGAATGCGCCTTCACCGCCCGATCGGTCGGGCACATCGTAGCGCTGCAACGCCATGGCGTCCGTGCAGCGCAGGCAGACAACACGTGCCAGCGATTCGCCGAGCGACCGGGTCGCCCTCGACTTGCCGTCGGCGGGATTGTCGGGAAAGGCATCGAAAACCGGGCGGCCGATCAGATCCGGACGATCGCTAATGGTTTCGCGCAAGTAAGCCTCATTGGCGTCGAGGATGGTGTACCCGTCGTCGACCGCCAGAAGCAGGCAAGGGCTGGGAATCAGCCGGAAGACGATTCGATATGCGTCGACTGGCAGATCGCGGTTGATGTCCATCTGTTGGCGTCCTCCTCCTTGCACGCTGGCATGCATTGCGCAACGCAACCATCGAGTTCCGATAGCATGCCCTGTGCCTCACCGGCGCCGGATGCATGCTGGCGCACTCGCGGTCGCTGGTACTATGCTGATTGGGAAGGTATAAGAAATGCTCCCGCAAGCTAAAACGTCTGCGCAGTGGAATATGAGAGAAATGAACGGCAGCACAAGCTCCCCCCTCGAACAGACACTCAGGAAGAGCGGCATCGATGCTATCGGCCACGCGGGCTGGGGCACGCACTTCTGCCATTTTTACGAAACCAAGCGTGATCTGCTCGACATGCTGGTGCCGTACTTCGAAGCAGGCCTGAAAGACAACGAGCGCTGCCTGTGGGTTGCTTCTGACCCGTTATCGGCCGAAGAGGCCGAAACGGCGATGGTCGAGGCACTGCCGGACATGAAGAAGTACATCGCGTCGGGCCAGATCAATTTCAGGCCCGCCTCGGACTGGTATCTCGGCAACGGCACATTCGACGCTGATCGCGTGATCGAACAATGGATCGGCTTCGAAAAGGAGTCGCGCGCACGCGGCTTCGAGGGCTTGCGCGTCACCGGCAACACGTTCTGGCTCGACAGGACCCGCTGGCACGACTTCGCCGCGTACGAGTCGCGGCTTAATCAGACGCTGGGAAAGTACCGCATCATCTGCGTATGCTCGTACTGCCTCCAGCGCTCGACGGCGGCGGACGTTCTGGACGTGTGCAACAGTCATCAGTTCGCGTTGACGCGCCGCAACGGCACGTGGCAACTGGTCGAGAGCGATCCGCTCGCGGTGGCCCGGGCCGAACTCGCGCGCGCGAATGCAGAACTCGAAGCCCGTGTCGAGGCGCGCACAAGAGACCTCGAACTGCTGCTGCGCGAGCGCGACGAGTTCCTGTCGATGCTGAGCCACGAACTGCGCAATCCGCTCGCGCCGTTGCAAAGCGCCGCCGAACTGATACGCGAGGCCGCTCCCACGGATCGCCGCGTCGCCGCTGCGACGGACATCGTCAGTCGGCAGGTGCATAACCTGTCTGTCATGCTCGGCGACCTGCTCGACGCGGAACGCACGGCACGCGGGATGTTCTCGCTTCGCACCGCAACGATTGCGCTCAGGTCGGTGCTGACAGACGCCTGCGATTCGATGCGCGTCGTGGCGCAAGGGCAGCGGCAGTCGCTGATTGTCGAATTGCCTGGCCCGGATGTGCTGGTCAACGCCGACAGCGTGCGTCTTGCGCAGGCCTTCTTGAACGTGCTTATTAATGCGACGCAGCATGCGCCTGCAGGCGGCGTGGTTTCGATCGTTGCCGAAGCGGATGCGAGTGAAGTCCGGGTGACGGTCAGCGACAGCGGGCCGGGCGTGCCTGCGGACATTCGCGATCGGGTTTTCGAGCCGTTCGTGCAAGGGCCGACGAGTCTCGATCGTCCGAAAGGCGGCATTGGCGTGGGGCTGGCCATTGCGCGGCAGATCGTCGAAAAGCACGGCGGCACGCTTACATTGCAGCAGACGGCGGATAACCGGTGGGTCGAGTTCGTCGTACTGTTGCCGCGAACCTTTGCCCCAGACGGGCGCGCTACGCATGACGGCGCGCAACTCGCGGAGCGTGAAGCTCCACCGCCAAAGAAACTCAAAATTCTCGTTCTCGACGATGAACCCGATATCGTCGAGGCCACGGCAGCGCTGCTGGAAGTGCACGGCCATGATGTGCGGCGAGCGTACGAGGCGCAAGATGCACTGAGCGCAGCACACGCATTCCGTCCAGACGTCGTGCTCGCCGACATCGGACTGCCTGGCATCGACGGATATGAATTCGCGCGCAGACTGAAGTCGGACCCTCACATTGGGCATGCACGGCTCATCGCTGTCACCGGCTATGGAAGCAAGGCGGACAAGGACAGATCGCGCGAGGCGGGGTTCGACCTGCATCTGGTGAAGCCGGTCGCGCCGAATGTGCTGTTGCAGTCGCTGTGGTATGCGGACAACGATTGGGTGCACGTGCAGTAGAAGACCCGCATTGATATGCCACGTTAATGCCTGTTATAAACCCTGACGCACGCGCCGTTCATCGTAGCGCAAGTCAGGGCAATGCAGACTGCGGCCTTCAGAGCCATTCGCCGCGCCGAGCCTGCAGGGTTTTCAATCCTTGGGCCAGCGTGCTTTGGCGCATCACTGTGCTTACGAGCCCCGTTTCCGTAGCGCCCCGTATTCCAAGACATCGCAATGCACACTTCTTTGAACGGCAATAAGGTCGATCTGGGGGACCCCCAGACCATTCTGGATAGCATCACGGACGCGTTTTTCACGCTTAACGCAAACTGGGAGTTCTGTTTCGTTAACCGTCAAACAGAAAAAACCTTGGGGCGGCCGGCCTCTGATCTGCTGGGCCAGCGCATATGGGAGGTGTATCCGGGTACCGTAGGCAGCGAGTTTGAGCGGGCCTACCGGAAAGCGGCGCGTGAACGCGTGACAGCTGCATTCTGTTCCTACTATCCGGATCACGACCGCTGGTATGACGTGAACGTCTACCCGGCAGAGGGTGGACTGGCGATTTACTTCCGTGATGTCACGACGCGTATGCGGAACGAGCGTCGCCGCAACGCGTTGTTCAGGCTAGCTGATCTGCTGCGTGGCGCGACGACATCCGAAGAGATCATCTATGGAGCCTCGCAGCTTCTGGGCGAGACGCTCAATGCAAGCAGGGTTGGCTACGGAACCATTGATCCCACGGCCGAAACACTGCACGTCGTGCGGGACTGGAACGCCGAGGGCGTTGAGAGCCTGGCGGGCACACACCATCTGCGAGACTATGGTTCGTTCATTGACGACCTGAAGGCAGGTGAATTTATCGCGATCAATGATGTCGAGCGCGACTATCGAACTACGCAGGCATCAGCAGCATTGAAGCGGCGCAATGCGGGATCATTCGTCAATGTCCCGGTCATCGAGCAAAACAAGCTGGTGGCGGTGGTATTCGTCAACCATGAGCAGGCGCGGAACTGGACGACTGAGGAACTGACCTTCATTCAGGAGGTGGCGGAGAAAGTGCGGCTCGCCAGCGAGCGATTGCGTGGACAAAAAGAACTTGCATATGTCGTCGCAGATTCTGAGCGCCGCAGCCGACTTTATGAAACTTTTCTGGAACACTCTCCCGACCTCGCCTATGTGTTTGACCTGAACCATCGGTTCATCTACGCCAATAAAGTATTGCTGGGTATGTGGAATCGAACCTGGGACGAGGCGATCGGGAAGAATTGTCTGGAACTGGGTTACGAGCCGTGGCATGCCGAGATGCATGATCGCGAGATCGAGCAGGTGATCGCCACCAAACAGTCGGTTCGCGGAGAGGTCCCATTCGACGGCGCCTACGGCCGACGCATCTACGAATATATTTTCGTGCCTGTGCTGGGCCCTCGCAATGAAGTGGAAGCCATCGCCGGCACCACCCGCGATGTGACGGAACGCAAGCGGGCGGAGCAGGCGCTGCAAGACGCGAACCGCCGCAAAGACGAATTTCTCGCGATGCTTTCCCACGAATTGCGAAATCCGCTCGCTCCGATTCGCAACGCTCTTTACCTGCTTGACCGGGTCGACCCTTCCGGACAACAGGCGCGAAATGCGATAGAGGTGGTAGGCCGGCAAGTCACGCACCTGACCAATCTTGTCGACGACCTGCTTGACGTCACCCGGATCGCGACGGGCAAGATCGAACTGGAGCGCGCCAAGGTGGACCTGGCCGCATTGGCCCGGCGCACTGCGGAAGACTACCGCGCTGTCGCTCAGGCACGCGGGCTGGAACTTGGTGTCGTCATAGATGGCGAGGCACTTATCGTGGAGGGTGATGAGACAAGGCTCTCACAGGTGCTCGGCAACCTGCTCGGCAATGCGGCGAAATTTACGCCGTCGGGTGGCCAGATTACGCTCACGGCCCAAAAACGCGGGGCAAGCGTGTTTATTGACGTGACGGACAATGGCGTTGGTATTGCGCCGGACCTGCTGCCGATCATCTTCGACCCATTTACGCAGGCAAGCCAAGGTCTGGCGCGAACGGAAGGCGGACTCGGCCTTGGGCTCGCGCTGGTGAAGGAGGTCATCGGCCTGCACGGCGGCAGCGTCACGGCGGTCAGCACACCCGGTGCCGGAGCGCAGTTCACCATCGAGCTGCCGCTTGTACCGGCTACAGCGCCGCCCGCGCCACATTCTCCGGCGGTCAGACACGACGGTCATACCCGTGCGTGGCGGATACTCATTGTCGATGACAACGCCGACTCCGCGGATTCGCTTGCTGCGATTGCCGGGATGCTGGGACATACGGTCGAAGTGTGTTACGACGGACGCAGCGCTGTCGCACTGGCAGAGGTCAAGCAGCATGATGTCGTGCTATGTGACATCGGGCTTCCCGATATGAACGGATACGAGGTTGCACAGATACTACGGCGCAAGCTTCCCGCGAAGACGAAACTGATCGCGATCAGCGGCTACGCACAGCCCGAGGATGTCCGGAAGGCGATCGAGGCAGGCTTCAACGAACATGTCGCCAAGCCACTCGATATGCGGCGCATCGAGCACCTGCTTGCAGGCGACGATGTTGGCGGTGAATGAACGGGTGACTCCGTCAGAACCGGTCGTTGTGTGCAGGCGGCGGACACTAGTGAACTTGCTTAGGCGGCTACGTATGCGGGCAGCGACATTACGGAATGAAAAGTACCGGAACGCTCCTTGCTAACGGGTTGACCATAGAAATTCGCCGGTAACGCTCGGAGGCTCAATGGCACAGAACGAGAACATCTGCTACCGGAACGGTACGGCACGGTTGAGCAATGATTTTGCATCGAACGCTCTCGAGCCGGACTGCCGCTTGCGCGACGGCCGCAATCGGCGGCACTTCGCCGGTTTGGTGTTTCCGATCCACAGCGGCGCGAATGCCTCTTCGACCATCCCGGTGATCACGCTGCGTTCCGCCCGGCGCATCAACGCGCTCGTAGCGCGCGGCGAATCGTAGACCCGCCGGGCGCCGACGTGAGCCTCCCATCCACGCCCCTCGCGTATATCCTGCACAGCGCCGGTCCCGCATCGCGGCCGGTGTTCATCCTTGGCTGGGCGTTAACGGCGTTATGCGTCGGCGTGTGCCTCGTGATCGCGGTGCTGCTCTTCATCGCGGTGTTTCACCGCCGCGCAGCGATCGGGGGAAGCAACGCACTCGCCGAAAGTATCACCGAGCGCGGCGGCGGCCGCGCGGTGCTGATCGGCACGCTAATTTCTACCGCGCTGCTGCTCGCCGCGCTGGTTTACATGCTCTGGGTGCTTGCGGCGGTTGCGTCGCCGTCGCGCGAACCGGCGCTGACGATCACCGTCACCGCATACGACTGGTGGTGGAAGGTCGACTACGGCGAGAGCGATTCGCAGCACTTCGCGACCGCAAATGAGATTCACATCCCGGTCGGGGAGCCAGTACAGGTCAATCTGAAAAGCGCCGACGTGATTCACGCGTTCTGGGTGCCGGCTTTGGCCGGCAAGACGCAGAACATTCCCGGGCAGGTGAACCGGCAATGGATTCAGGCCGATCATCCTGGCGTCTATCGTGGCCAATGCACTCAGTATTGCGGCGCACAACATGCGCACATGGCGTTCGAAGTGATCGCCGAAAGCCAGCAGGACTACGACAGATGGTTCGCCGCACAAGCTCGCGCGGCGGTTGCGCCGGCGAGCGCCGACGCGGTGCGCGGCCAGCACGTGTTCATGGACCGCTGCGCCGGTTGCCACACGGTGCGCGGCAGCGACGCGGCCGGCGTGCAGGCCCCTGACCTCACGCATCTGCTGAGCCGCCGTCTGATCGCTGCGGGAACGCTGCCGAATACCCCTGACAACGTGATGGACTGGATCGCGCACGCGCAGGAAATCAAACCGCAGGCGCTGATGCCCGACATCGCTTTGAATCCGGCCGACGCCCGCGATCTCGCGGCTTACCTCGCGACCCTCAACTGATGGAATACCACATGTCCACCACTGGAAGCGAGGATCTCACCGCACTCAGGCAAGTCGCCTTCCGGCGCGAACCGGAGATTGGCGAGGTGATGCCGGGCTCCGCCGAGGAGCGCCGGCTGCACGACCTGTGGGAAACCGAGCCCGGCTGGCGCGGCTGGCTTTCGACGGTCGATCACAAACAGATCGGCCTGCGCTACATCGTCACCGCATTCGTATTCCTGTTGCTTGGGGGTGTCGAGGCATTGGTGATGCGCTTGCAGCTCGCGCGGCCCAACGAGACGCTGCTCACGCCGGACCAGTACAACCAGCTCTTCACGATGCACGGCGTGACGATGATTTTCCTGTACGCGCTACCGGTGCTAAGCGGCTTTTCGAACTACCTGTGGCCGCTGATGCTTGGCTCGCGCGACATGGCGTTTCCGCGCCTGAACGCGCTGTCGTACTGGATTTTCCTGTTCTCCGGCCTGTTCCTGTACGCGAGCTTCCCGCTCGGCGAAGCGCCGAACGCGGGCTGGTTCAACTACGTGCCGCTCGCGTCGCTCGACTACAACCGTGGCCCGAACATCGACGTGTACGCGCTCGGCATGGTGCTGCTCGGCATCTCGACGACGGTCGGCGCCGCGAACTTTGTGGTCACGCTGTTCCGGATGCGTGCTGACGGGATGTCGATCAACCGGTTGCCGATCATCGTGTGGGGCACGCTGACCGCGTCGTTCGCGAACCTGTTTGCGGTGCCGGCGGTGAGCCTCGCATTTTTCCTTCTGTGGATGGACCGCAACGTCGGCACCCATTTCTTCGACGTCGCCAGCGACGGCAGGCCGCTTCTGTGGCAACACCTGTTCTGGATGTTCGCGCACCCCTGGGTCTACGTGGTCGTGCTGCCGGCCATGGGCATCGTCTCCGATGCGCTGCCCACCTTCTGCCGCAGACCACTGGTCGCCTACGCCGCGGTCGCCGTGTCCACAGTCGCGACCATGCTGATCGGCTTTGAAGTGTGGATCCATCACATGTTCGCGACCGGTCTGCCGCCGCTCGCGCTGGCGATCTTCGGCGCGGCCAGCATGCTGATTTCGGTGCCGAGCGCGGTCGCCGTGTTCGCATGGATCGCGACGATCTGGCTCGGCCGCCCGGTGTTCAAAACGCCGTTCCTGTATTTCGCCGGCTTCGTGCTGATGTTTGTGATTGGCGGCGTGTCGGGGGTAATGACCGCTGCGGTGCCGCTCGACTGGCAGCTCAACGATACATACTTCGTGGTCGCGCATCTGCATTACGTGCTGCTTGGCATCAACGTGTTTCCCGTGCTGGGCGGCATCGCCTACTGGTTTCCGAAGTTCACCGGGCGGCTGATGAACGAGCGCTTCGGCAAGCTCACTTTCTGGGTCGTGCTGGTGGGCTTCAATCTCGGTTTTTTCCCGATGCACATCTCCGGACTGCTCGGCATGCCGCGGCGTATCTACACCTATCCTGAAGGCATGGGCTGGGACCTGAGCAACATGCTGACGACCATCGGCTCGTTTGTATTCGGCATCGGCGTGCTGATGTTTATCGGCAATGCGCTGGTTTCGGCGCGACGCGGTGTGCGCGCCGGCGCGAATCCGTGGGACGCTTCGAGCCTCGAATGGTCGGTGCCGTCGCCGCCGCCGCCATACAACTTTGCCGTGCTGCCCATGATTGCGTCGCGCCATCCGTTGTGGGAAGACCGGATGCAACGCGATGAAGGCGCCGAGCGTTCGAGTCTCACGCGCGGCTACCTGCTGCATCGCGGCCGGGAAACGCTCGGCGTATCGCCGCTCGGCGGCAACGCCGACGTTATCCTGAAGATGCCAACGGATAGCTATGCGCCCTTCCTGCTCGGTGTGTTCAGCGCGTTGTTTTTCGTCGCACTGCTGCTGCGCAGTCCCAGCTTCGTGGTAGTGGCGACTGTCGCATGTGGGGCGGCGATGCTCACGTGGCTGTGGCCGCGCCGCGCGCTCGCGCAACGCGAACCGGCGCCGCCGAGCGCGCGTGCCGACCTCGCCTCGCAAGACCTCGATGCGACGTTGCCGGTCGGCAGTGCGGGCGAACACTCGGGCGGCTGGTGGGGCGTGCTGACACTGGTCGCGACCGAAGCCTGCCTGTTCGGCTATCTGATCTTCACATACCTGTATTCCGAGTCACAAACGCATCTTGCGTGGCCGCCCGAGGGGATGCCGAAGGTGGGCATCGGTGCACTGAACACGGGCTTCCTGCTGTCAAGCAGCGTGTTCGTGTGGCTCGCCGAGCGCGTGCTGAGGAAGGGCCACAGGCGCAGCTCGATCGGCCTGATGCTGACGGCCATCGCACTCGGCGTGGTCTTTCTGCTGATTCAGTTGAAGGAATGGAAGGATCATCCGTACGGGATGACCGCGCATCTGTACGGCTCGCTGTACTTCATGATCACCGGCTTTCACATGGCGCACGTGGTGGTCGGGCTGATCGTGCTGGCCGCGATGACACTGTGGATCGCGCTCGGCTATCTCGACGAGAAGCGGACCGCACCCATCACGATCGGCGGCTTGTACTGGCACTTTGTCGACGTGGTGTGGCTGTTCATCTTCTCGACGTTGTACCTGTCGCCGTTCATCCTCAGGGGGCACTAGTCATGCCTGCTTCGGGTCTTGCTGCTCCTCGAACAGTACCCCCGCAGCGCAAGCTGCTGGCGGCCTGCGCGATCGCCGGCCTGTTCGGGACCCCGGGCGTCTGGCTATTGCAGGTCATCGTTTCGGAAACACTGTCTGCGCGCGCCTGCTACGGCGTCAGCGCGCCGCGCGCGGTGCCGCTTTGGAGCGGCTTTGACACCTGGATCTTCGCGATCCCGTTAGTCGCGCTCGTATTGGCCGCGCTTTGCGCGGGTTCTGCATGGTATGGGCTGATACTCGTGAGACGCGCCGCGCACCTGCCCGATGCGCACGCGCATCGGCACGAAGCGCTGCGCACGCGAAACCAGCTGCGCGGCGACGATTTGAGCCGGGTCCGCTTTATCGCGCTGTGCAGCGCGCTGGTCGGCACGGGCTTTTTCGTGGGCGTGATCTTCGTATGGCTTGCGCCCTGGCTGGTCGGGCCGTGCGGCAAATGGTACTGACGCAATGAAACGAATCACGCTGGCGCTCGCAAGTGCATTGCTGATGATCGGATGCGCGGTCGGGCTGTTGTCCGGCTGCGAGCGGGACACCGGCTCCGAAGGTCTCGCCGGCATCAACGTCAACCCGGCGCTCGCGAGCGATCGCGCGCTGATTGCGCGCGGCGAGTATCTCGCCAAAGCGGGCGACTGTTCCGCCTGCCATGACGCCGCCGACAAGACCCCATACGCGGGCGGCATGCCGGTGAACTCGCCGTTCGGTCCAATCTACGCGAGCAACATCACGCCTGATCCGACCTTCGGCATCGGCCGCTATACGCTGCGCCAGTTCGCCGACGTACTGCGCTCGGGCAAGACACGGAACGGCACGCGGCTGTATCCGGCGATGCCCTATCCGTCGTTCGCCAAACTCAACGACGACGACGTCACCGCGCTTTACGCGTACTTCATGCACGGCGTGAAACCGTCGACCAACCACGCTCCCGAAACCAGGCTGCCGTTTCCGTTCAATCAGCGCTGGGCGATGTTTTTCTGGAGCCACCTGTTCGGCAACCACGATCGGTACGTGCCCAATCCGGAGCGCAGCGCCGAATGGAATCGCGGAGCGTATCTGGTCGAGGGGCTCGGCCATTGCGGCGCGTGCCATACGCCGCGCGGGCCTGCCTACAACGAACTGGGCTACGACTTTAAAAGCGACCACTATCTGACGGGCGGCATCAACGACAACTGGTTTGCACCGAACCTCACCGGCGATCCGGGAAGCGGCCTCGGGCGCTGGTCGCCAGACGACATCGCGGCGTTTCTACGCGACGGACATGGCGGGCACGCCACCGCTTTCGGCGCGATGGCGCCCGTAGTCGGCGACAGCACGCACTATCTGAATGATGCCGACCTGCATGCGATCGCCGTCTTCCTGAAGTCGCTGCCGGAACAGAACATGAGCGGAACATTCGACAACAACCTGCACGCACGAACGTTGACGGCGAGAGCGGTGGAGAGCGGCGAACTGGAGCGCCCGGGCGCGGGAATCTTCCTCTCCTATTGCGCGCGTTGTCATCGTGCGGATGGGACGGGCGAGCCCGGCAAGGCCCCCGCGCTGGCGGGCAACCCGCTTGTGATAGCCGGCGATCCGACGTCGGTGATCCGGATCGTCGTGGAGGGCAGCCAAAGCCCGAAGATGAATGACAACGCGAAAACACAGAAGATGCCCGCGTTCAACAGCCAACTTACGACGACTGAAATAGCGCAAGTGGTGAGCTTCATTCGAAACACATGGGGCAATCATGCTGCGCCGGTGTCCGACCGCGATGTCAAAGCGTTGAGGTCGGCGATTCATAAATAACGGCATGAGGCATGGCCGGGAGTGGGGTCGTTCGCAGTGAACGCCCTGACGTCAGGCAGCGCCGGCCAACGGCACCTGGATCTTCCATCTTCCTGCAGGACATTTGCTCCTCTGTCTCCTCATAGAAAAGTTCGCTTACCCGCGCGGGCGGCACGCTGCTTGCGCGCCCTCAGGCTGGCACCGCGGTGCCGATCGAGGCGCGACGCGTTGCTGCCTGCCTGGCTTCGTCGCGTAGGGCTTCTGAACGTTGGAGATAGAGATGAAAGCACTATGTTGGCACGGCAAGAAAGACATTCGTTATGACACCGTTGCGGATCCCACCATCGAACATCCACGCGATGCGATCATCAAGGTGTCGAGTTGTGCAATCTGCGGGTCGGACCTGCACCTGTTCGACGGCTTCATGCCGACCATGGAGTCGGGCGACATCATGGGTCACGAATTCATGGGCGAGGTCGTAGAAGTAGGGGCGGACAACAAAAAGCTAAAAGTCGGAGACCGGGTGGTCGTGCCCTTCACGATTGCCTGTGGAGAATGCGAGCAGTGCAGGCGGGGCTTCTTTTCGGTCTGTGAACGCTCGAACCGGAACAAGGAAAAGGCAGACAAGGTATTCGGCCATACGACTGCAGGCCTTTTCGGCTATTCGCACCTGACCGGCGGCTATCCGGGCGGTCAGGCCGAATACGTGCGCGTTCCCTACGCGGATGTCACGCCGGTCAAAATACCCAACGGGTTGACCGACGAGCAGGTCCTGTTCCTCGGCGATATCTTCCCAACCGGTTGGCAGGCCGCCGTGCAATGTGACATTCAGCCAACGGACACAGTGGCGATCTGGGGTGCCGGCCCGGTTGGGCAATTCGCCATCCGCAGCGCGATTCTGCTCGGCGCAAAACAGGTGGTGGTCATCGACCGCGTGCCTGAGCGTCTTGCCATGGCACGCGCGGCAGGTGCCATTACGATTAATTTCGACGACGAAAGCGTGGTCGAACGGCTCAACGAACTGACGCAGGGAAAGGGGCCGGAGAAATGCATCGACGCAGTGGGCATGGAGTCTCATGCCACACGCTCGATCGACGCCATGTACGACCGCGCCAAGCAGGCGGTCATGCTCGAAACCGACCGTCCTCATGTGCTGCGTGAAATGATCTATGTGTGCCGTCCCGCCGGCATTCTGTCGATTCCCGGCGTGTACGGCGGCCTGATCGACAAAATCCCGTTCGGTGCGGCCATGAACAAAGGGCTTACTTTCCGCATGGGCCAGACGCACGTCAACCGTTGGACCGACGATCTGCTGCAGCGCATCGTAGAAGGGCAGATCGACCCGTCATTCGTTATTACGCACACCGTACCGCTGGCCGATGGGCCAGAGATGTACAAGGTGTTTCGCGATAAGGAAGACGGCTGTATCAAAGTGGTGTTGAAGCCGTAAGCATGCACGCGCAGCCGGCGACGGAGCGCCGGCTGCGTGTTACGGCGTGTTGGGCAGTGTCGTTTTCACGGGCGGCGCGGAACGCACGGCTCAACTTGCCATAACAGGTTGGACGGATTGCCCGCAGGCACCATGGGTGACGGACCACTAGGTTTTCGGGAAGAGAAATGTCCGATGGCCGACATCGGCCAATACCACGGGCGATCAACGTGTGGCCGCAGCGGGGACGGCTTGTCCGAGCCGTTCGATCAAACGCTGTGCGTCGAACGGCGCCTGGGTTTTCTGATCGTTGTCGAAATAACAGAACACATCGCGATGCGCACGATGCGGGACGGCCAGCGACGGTGCGATCAACCGCTCCGACGGCAACGCACCGCCCTTCGCCCAGCACGCAATTCGACGCGCCCAGTCGTCGAGCGCTGCGTCCTCGTATGCGCCAGCGTAGCGTGTCTGTGTGCCGTGCAGACGCAGGTAGACGAAATCGGCCGTCAAGTCCTCGACGTGCGGCCAGTTTTCTGTGGAATCCGATATGACCAGCGCCACGGCGTGCTTGCGCAGCAATTTAACAAAATCGGGTACGAGAAAGCTCTCGTGACGGATTTCGACCGCATGGCGCAGCGGCCGCCGCTTGTCGATCTGTAACCATGGCTGTTTGACGCGCTTGTCATGATGCCGCGCCAGAGTGAGCGCAGCCTCGGTGTCGCGCGGCAGCAGAGAGAGAAACCGGGCCATGGTGTCCGGCTCGAACCTGAATGACGGCGGAAATTGCCAGAGGATCGGTCCGAGCTTTTCGTTAAGCTGAAGCAGTCCTTGTGCGAAAAAGTTTGCGCAGGCGATGCGCGCGTCGTCGTCACGAAAGCGCAGCATGTGCGTCAGATAACGCGCGCCCTTCAGGCTGAAAACAAACCGGTCCGGGGTGGCCTCGTACCATTGCCTATAACTCGACGGCGACTGCAGGCTGTAATGCGTGCCGTTGATTTCGATGGTCTGCACCGCGCGGCTTGCGAATGCAAGTTCGTCCGCCTGCCGCAATCCCTGCGGATAGAACGTGCCGCGCCAGCCAGCATAGCGCCATCCTGAGATGCCGATACGGGTGTGCGGCGTGTGACGGTTGTCCCGCGCTGTCATGCTGTAGTCCTGGTATCGAAGCGTTGTGACCCTCCAGGTAATGCGATGAGCAAGGAGCGATCCGCGGGCGCGTCGAACGCCGACTACTGCAGATCCCGAAACAGCTGCCCCCAACTCTTCAACGGCTTCGTGTCCACGTCCAGCATTCTCAGCGCCTTCCACACCACCGTTGCCACCGTGTCGTACGCGGGAATATCCGTCGCCATTTCGAACGCGCGCACGAGATGCGCCGCATGCAGATTGGTGCAGAAAGTAATCACCGCGTCGGGTCTCGCGAAAGCGGCCTCGCGCATCATGATCGCGAGTTGCGTGTCGGGCACGTCGGCAAAGCTGAAATTGTCATGTAGCCCCATATGCCGTTCCGCCACACATTCGATACCGAGCGCCTCGTAGTTACGCACAATCCGCTGCTGGACGTCATCGGTATAAGGCGATACCAGGCCAAAGCGTCGCACGCCGGTCTTCGCGAAGATTTCGTTGAGCGCCAGTACCGAGGTCGTCGCGGGAATGCCGGTCGCCTCGGTAATCTGTCTGCACAGCGCCTGATCGCGCTGGAACCCGAGCCAACCCGCCGAGGTGCCGCTCCAGCCGATCACGTCCACCCGCGCGTCGGCGAGTTGATGCGCGGCCGCCAGGATCCGGCTTGCGTCGAATTGACCAAGCGCCGCGTCGGATAACGCGATCTCCGTCACCTTGAAGCGGGCAAAGTGCGCGCTGACATCTGGCAGTTCGCTCAGCATCGCGGCGGTGATCGGCTCGAGCGCCGTGTTCGACGACGGTGTGAGAATGCCAAGCCGGATTCGTTTGCCGTGCATTCTGAGGCCTCCCGTTTGCTTTAGTCAGCGAGCAACAGCTTGACGCCCCTGGCGGCTTCGTAACGAAGTTCGTCGAGATCGAGCCCAGGAATCACGCCGTCATCCACCACCACGCGGCCGTTCACCACGTTATAGCGAACGCGCGCCGGCTCGCCCGCCGTCACCGGCGCGACCGCAATGTCGTGGAACCCGTTAAAGCGCAGATCGCCGATGTCGTACAGCACGACATCCGCCGCCTTGCCCACTTCGAGCGTACCGACCGCATCGAGACCGAGCACGTCCGCGCCACCCGCGCTGCCCCAATGGATCGTCTCCTCGACGGTGGTCGCCGACGCGCCCTGAGCCGCGCGATGCACGAGCCACGCGAAATGCGCTTCGTTGGTCATGCTGCCGGACTCGTTCGACGCGACGCCGTCCACTGCGAGCGACATCGGCACGCCCGCCGCCGCCATTTGCGGCGCCGGCGCAATGCCGCTGCCGAGGCGCGCGTTGCTGACCGGGCAATGCGAGCAGCCGCTGCCCGTTTCGGCGAGCATCGCGATTTCGCTCGCCTGCAGATGCACGAGGTGCGCGAACCACACGTCCGGTCCGAGCCACTCGTGCTCGGCGACGAACTCGACCGGCAGACGGTTGAACCGCTCCTTGCAGAAATCGACATAGCGGGTCGTCTCGGACAGATGCGTATGCATGCGTAGACCCATCCGCCGAGCCGCGCGTGCGACTTCGGGCAGCAACTCGGGCGGCAGGGAAAACGTCGGAGTGGTAGGCGCGACGACGACGCGGCGCATCGAGGCCGCGGCGCTGTCGTGATAGCGCGCTTTCAGACGCTCGATGTCGGCCAGCATCTGATCGAGCGTCTCGGGCTTGAGCGCGACTTTGGAGAAGCCTGGATGATCGCCGGCCGCCTGCAACGCGCCGCCACGGCACAACACGAAGCGCATGCCGAACGAAGCCGCCTCGTCGAATAGCAGATCACCGGTTTCGGTGGTGCCGTCGGCGTGATAAAGGTAGTGATGATCTGCGCAAGTCGTTACGCCGGAAAGCAGCAGCTCGGCAAGGCCCAGACGCGCCGCAACCCGCGCCAGCTCCGGCGTAAACCTCGCAAGGCGTGGATACGGCACGGCGGCCAGCCATTCCTGCAAGTCCGCGTTGATACCGGACGGCACGGCTTTTAGAAGATTCTGGAACAGATGGTGGTGCGTATTCACCCACCCCGGATAGACGACACAGGATCGCGCGTCGATCACGCGCTCGTCGGCGCGCGGTTCGAGATTCGGGGCGATGGTTTCGATCCGGCCACGACCAATCCGCAGATCGACCTGCCCAAGCCGCGCGCGTTCGCCGCGCATTCCGCTCATCACCGCAACGGGGTTTTTGAT
Source organism: Paraburkholderia sp. PREW-6R (assembly GCF_039621805.1). Lineage (NCBI taxonomy): Bacteria > Pseudomonadati > Pseudomonadota > Betaproteobacteria > Burkholderiales > Burkholderiaceae > Paraburkholderia > Paraburkholderia sp. PREW-6R. Next base: position 114,002 of record NZ_CP155075.1, read on the forward strand.
CAGCAACGCTTCAGTTTGCATGCTCACGATTCGATGTCCTTTCAGTTACTGCGAAGCGGCCGGCAGTCCCGCATCATCCTTGGGCGTGCCCGCCGCGCTCGTCATCCTGCGTCCGTCATTCGCGGACCATGTTGTGCGCCGCCACCAGATCTTCTTCATGCGCGCCATTGAGCACCGCGTTCAGCACGACGGAAACGAGACACGCCAGCACTACGCCGCTATGCAGGAACGGCTGGGTCCAGTCGGGCATGTGCTTGAAGACCTGCGGCGCCATCACCGGGATGAGCGCGGTGGCGATCGTAAAGCCGACGATCAGCACGTTGTAGCGATTGCGCTCGAAGTCCACCTTCGCCAGCGTCTGCACGCCGGCCGCGACCACGACGCCGAACATGGCGATACCTGCGCCGCCGAGTGCCGCCGAAGGCGTCGAGGCCACTACCGCGCCGATCTTCGGCACCAGCGCGACCACGCACATCAGCACGCCGCTGATCGCCACCACCCAGCGGCTGCGCACGCCGGTCAGAATCACGAGCCCGACGTTTTCCATGAAGGCGATGAACGGAAACGCCGCGAACATGCCGGCAATTGCGCTGGCAAGTCCATTGGCGCGCATGCCGCGCACCACGTCCTCTTCGCTCACGTCCTTGCCGACAATGTCGCCGATCGCGACAAAGAGGCCCATGGATTCGACCATCTGCACGACCATGACGACGATCATCGTCAGCACCGGCACCAGCGAGAACACGGGTGTGCCGAAGTGGAACGGCAGCGGCATCGTGAACCACGGCGCTTGCGCCACGCTTGCAAAATTGCCCATGCCGAGCGAGCACGCCAGAATGCCACCCGCCACGAGGCCGATCAGCACCGACAGGTTACGCAGAAACGCGTTGGCAAAGCGGTTGATCGCGAGAATGACGAGCGCGACGAACAGCGTGACGCTCAGAAAGGGCAGGGCGCCGAACTGACGTTGCGCGGCCTCGCCGCCGCCGGCCCACTGATACGCGACAGGAAACAGTTGCAAGCCGATCACGGTGACAATGCAGCCGGTCACGACGGGGGGAAAGAACCTTCGCAGGCGCCCGACGAGCGGTGCGGCGAACATCGTGAAAACACCCGCGCCAATCACCGCGCCGCACACACCGGCAAAGCCGACGCCCGGACTCGTGCCGATCGCAATGACAGGCCCGACGCTGCTGAACGCGACGCCCTGCAGAATCGGCAGACGCACACCAAACTTCCAGAAGCCGACGGTCTGCAAAATCGTTGAGATACCCGAACAAAAGAGCGCCGTGCTGATGAGCACGGTGGTGTCGGCGAGCGACATCTTCAGTGCCGACGCGACAATCAGCGGAACAGCAATCGCGCCGATATACGCCACCAGCATATGTTGCAAACCGAGCGTGATCATCTGGCGCTTCGGCAGAATCCGATCGACGGGGTGTATGGCGGTGTTCATGACGTGTCTCCTATGTCGACCGGAGCGGGCGCTTCAGCGCTTACCGCGGTCGTCTGCAAGTTACTTGCATGATGTTTTCGCCCGGAACGCGCAACACGGCTCTCGCCGTTCGGCATGACAGCGCGCGCCGGGCGGGTCTCCCGTCAGGCCGCGACCGGCACGGCAAGACAGGCACGGAAGCGGTCGGTCAGCGCGGCGCGATCGAGATCGCGTCCAATGAAAACAAGCCGGCACGAACGCGGCTCACTGCCCCACGCTTGCGCCGCGCGCAGTTCAATGACGTTATGCACGCCCTGTAGCACATAGCGGTGCGACTGGCCTTGCACGGCGAGAATGCCCTTCATACGGAACAAGTTCGCCGCGTCCGAATCGCGCAGCTCGGCGAGCCAGTTCTGTAGCGCGTGCAGGTCGATATCCGCGTCGACTTCGATACCGACGGAGGACACGCTGTCGTCGTGCCGATGGTCGGCGTGATCGGCGTCCAGAAGGGCGTGGCCGTGCGCGGGGTCATTCCCGTGTTCGTGCTCATGGTGAGCTTCCCGCTCTTCGTGAGCGTGCGCGTGTTCGTCATGCAAGCCATCGGTCTCGACGAGAATCTGCGAGAATTCGTTCGCACCCACACCCAGTATCCTGTCGAGGTCGATCCTCGCATAGCTCGACTCCACGATCTCCGCGGTAGCGTTGAGTCCACGGATGCGGTGCGTGAGCGACGCGATATCGTCCGGCCCGACCAGATCAACCTTGTTGATGACGATACGGTCCGCGCACACGATCTGATCGACTGCCTGATTGTCGCTGCCGTCCAGCACCAGATCGTCCAGGTGCGCGGCGATATGCTTCGCGTCCACCATCGTGACGACGGCGTCGAGCGTCACCTGTTTCGCAATCGGATCGTCGAGGAAAAAGGTTTGCGCGACCGGATACGGATCGGCGAGGCCGCTTGTCTCCACGATGATGTGATCGAGCCGGTCCGGCCTTTCCACGAGCATGCGCACGATCCGCACCAGGTCTTCGCGCACTGCGCCCACGCAGCACACGCAGCCATTCGTCATTTCGTAAATCTCTTCGGTCGATTCGAGCACGAGGCCACCGTCGATGCCGATCTCGCCGAACTCGTTTTCAATCACAGCAATCTTGCGGCCGTGTTTCTCACGCAGGATGTAGTTGAGCAGCGTGGTTTTGCCGGCACCGAGAAAGCCGGTCAGCACCGTGACGGGGATTTTCTCGACTTCGTGATGGGTGGTGTGAATGTGATTCATGGCTCGTCTCCGTTCTTCGTTTGTACTGCGGTTCGGCTATCAGGCGATAGGCGGGGCGGTTGCTTCCACTTCCCGCCAGCGTTTGACGGTGCCCGCTTCGAGACCGAACAGGTCGAGCACGCGGCCTAGCGTGTGGTCGATCATCTGGTCCAGTGAAGACGGGCGCGCGTAAAACGCCGGCACCGGTGGCGCGACAATCGCACCCATTTCGGTTACGGCGATCATGTTGCGCAGATGCGCCAACGTGTAGGGGGTTTCACGCGCGAGGAGCACCAGCGGGCGGCGCTCCTTCAACGTGACGTCGGCGGCGCGTGAAATCAGGCTCGACGACATGCCGCTCGCAATTTCGGCAAGCGTCTTCATCGAACAGGGTGCGACGATCATGCCCAGCGAGCGAAACGAGCCGCTCGAAATGGCTGCGGCCATATCGTCGCAACGGTAGGTCGCGCTGGCGAGCGCGCTGACTTCGGCGTACCTGTAATCGGTCTCGTGCGTCATCGTGAGCAGCGCGCTGCGCGAGACGGTCAGATGCGTTTCAATATCGAGTTGACGCAGTAGTTGCAGCAGGCGCACACCATAGGAAAAACCGGATGCGCCACTGATGCCCACTACGAGCCGTCGCGCGCTCATCGCCGGACTCCGGCCGCGCGAGCGAGAATGTCCGCGGCCTGTTGCGACGCACGCTCGCTGATCCGTGCGCGGATGCCGTCGAAATGCGAGCCGCGCGTCGCATCGACACCCATGCGCGACGTGGTGCCCAATGCCGACGACGAAGGATCGAGCGGACTGCCCGGCAAGCCGTTGACGATAAATACGTCTTCATGCGGCTGAGTATGCGTGGCGATCGCCCACAAGACCTGTGAGTCGTTGGTGATGTCTGTGTCGCTGTCCACCGCCACGACGTTCTTCAGATACGGGTCCCAGCCCAGCAGCGCAAGCATGATCTGGCGCGCTTCGCCGTCGCGCGTCTGGTTCAGCGCCACGTAGCAGTGAAAATGCGTGCCGGAGTTGGGGTAGTGCAAGGCGGTGACCGAGGGGAAGCGCGCTTTGAGCTTCTCGCTCATCTCCGCTTCGCGAGGCAGGCGGGCTAGCGTCAGATGTTCGGCGTACGGGCCGCCGACCACGTCGACGAGCCATGCATCGTGCCGGGCCATCATCGTGTCGACGCGCAGCACGTTGTTCGTCGAACGATCCGACGAATAGCCGGTGAACTCGCCGAACGGGCCTTCTTCGGCATGCGCGGAAGGATCGATCGTGCCTTCCAGCACGAACTCCGCGGAAGCGGGCACGCCGATGCCGTAGCGCGGCGTGCGCACCAGTTCCAGCGGTGCACCGAAGAGACCCCCTGCAATGGTGCGCTCATCCGTGCCGAACGGTACGCGTGCGGCTGCGGCCAGCATGAAGAGCGGATGCGCGCCGATCACCATGGCGACTTTCAACGTGTCGCCACGCGCTTGCGCGGTTTGCAGCATGCGCCACAGGTGACCACGCGAATGCAGGCTGGTGGCTAACGCATTCCTCGCGTGCCGCATCGAGCGGTGATAGCTGAGGTTCGCCACGCCGGTGACCGGATCTTCGGCGACGATCACCGCATTGGTGACATACGGGCCGCGATCGGTGTCGAAGTGGCGGATCATCGGCAGTTGCACGAGATCGACGGCGTCGCCTTCGATCACACGATCGAGCACGGGGCCGGTCGCCACGAACACGGGCGCGATGGGTGCATTGGCGCGCTGTTGATAGGCGTCGAAGAGGCCCGACGCATCGACATCGAACAGGCGTCCGATGCGATTGCGCGAAGCGAAGAAGTTGGTCACGACAGGCGTCGCAATGCCGTCGACCTTCTCGCAGATCAGCATCGGATGCTGACCGCGGGCAGTGAGTTCCGCGACGACCGCTGTGACGTCCTGATCCGCCGACAGGGGCTCGGTCAACGTCAATACATCGTCGGGATAGTGTTCCCGGTACGCTTGCGCGAAGCGGTGAAAATCCTGTGTAGCGCGGAGGAGATTATCCGCCATGGTGAACTCCGTCGAAAGCGATAACAAAGCGGGCCGCTGTGCAGGTGGAACTCGTCGAACGAAACGGGCAGGCGCGGCGCCGACCGCGCCTGCTTTCAAACCGTGGCAGTCTGCGTCAGGCCGGTTGCGTCACATCATTGACGTACGTCGCCTTCAAACGCTTCTCCGCTTCGGCAAGGTCCTTCGGCGGTCGGGTCGGTTCGATGCCGACCAGACGGGCGATGTTGTTGCCCATGTAGTCTTCGAGTCCGTCCTCATCGAGATCCATGCCTTGCGGCGCGGGACCACACAGCATTTCGAGTTCGCGCAGCCACATGCCCGGCTCGTTCGGCGGCGAATCCGTGCCGAACACGATCTTGTTGCGCGGCAGTTCGCGAGCGAATTCGACGATGCGCGACTGGTAGCACCAGCCCGATTCGCAGTACACGTTCGGCGTGTCCATTGCCATCCAGAAGGCTTCGAACGAGTAATTGCCGCCCGTTTGAATGCCGAAGTGACCGATGATGAAATTCACCATCGGGAATTCGCGGATGATCGGATAGAACTGCGTCGGAATGGTGTAGGGTCCGTCGCCCGTATGAATCAGCACGACCACGCCGAGTTCGGCGCACTTCTTCATCGCGGGCCGCAACCAGTCGAGCGCGCGATCCGGCCGGTAGCCATGCATGTTCGCGTGCAGCTTGAGCATCTTGAAGCCGTATTCCTTCACGTGGAATTCGAGTTCGGCTGCGCCGTTCTCCGGGCCCCAACGCGGGTTGTACGTGAAGTTGCCGATAAAGCGATCGGGGTACTTCTGCGTAAGTTCGGCGATATACGACATGTAATCGCGAATGCCTTCCCGGCCGCGGCGATTCCCGTCGCGATAGCCGGTGTTGCCGGGCGGCGGCTGAATGAAGCCCATGTCGATACGGCGCGGTTTTCCGTTGATGATGTATGGACCGTCCATCATCTTCAGCAGGCGTTCGCCGGTGAACGGCTCGCCGGTATGACGCCACGCTTCGTCGACGAGATTCGTGGGGTGCAGATGGGTATCGATGATCATCAGCGGGCTCCTGCGTAGTCCGCCTCGCGCGCGTGTTTCAGCGCGGCGCCGGCGTGGTGTTTCAGATAGGCTTGCGCTTCTTCGACGCTTTTTGGTCGAGCGGTCGGCTCGATGCCGATCATGCGGGCAAGGTTGTTGCCGAGGTAATCCTCAAGCGTGTCTTCGTCGAGATTCAGGCCTTGCGGCGGTTCGTGACACAACACTTCCAGCAGACGCAGCCACATGCCCGGCTCGTTTGGCGGCGTGTCGGAGCCGTAAAGAATCTTGTGGGTGGGCAGCACCTTCGCGAATTCGACGATGCGCGATTGCAGGCACCAGCTCGATTCGCAGTACACATTGGGCGTGTCCAGTGCCATCTGGTACGGCTCGAAGCAATACACGCCACCCGTCTGCACACCAAAGTGCGCCATGATGAAGTTTACCGACGGAAATTCGCGGATCAGCGGATACCATTCGCTCGGAATGCTGTACGGGCCGTCGCCGGTGTGCAGCTTCACGAGCAGACCGAGGTCCGCGCATTTACGCAGCGCAGGGCGCAGCCAGTCGAGCGCGCGGTCGGGACGGTACGCATGCATGTTCGCTTGCAGTTGCACCATCTTGAAGCCGTGCTCCGTTGCATAGAACTCGATCGCATCCGCGCCGTTCTCCGGACCGCAACGCGGGTTGTAGACGAAGCAACCGAGCAGACGGTCCGGGTACTTCTGCACGCTTTCTACGGTGTACGCCATGTAGTCGTCGATCGACTCGCGGCCCGAACGGTTGCCATCGGTCCACGTATAGATGGTGTTGCCTTGCGGAGGCTGAATGAACGCCTTGTCGATCCGACGAGGCTTGCCGTTGATGACGTAGGGGCCGTCCATCACCTCGATCAGACGCTCGGCGGAAAATGGCTCGCCGTCGTGGCGCCATGCGAGGTCGACCAGGTTGGTCGGATAACAGCTGGTGTCGATGATCATGTACTCGATCTCCTTGAGAGGAACTGGTGTATCCAGTTGCCGGATCGCGGGCAGGCGCATCGATGGAACGGAGCCCGTTGGGCTTGCCCATGCGGCCCTTTGCAAGACGCAGTGTTTGCGCGCCTTCCCCTCGCCGGCATCGAGTGTCACACTGATGTGCACTGCTGCTTGCGATGCAGTCTCACAAGATAAAAGCGCTCTGTACAATATTTTTTAATCACGATCTTGATACGTTTGCGATATGGACATCCGCTTGTTGCGCTACTTTGCGGTGCTTGCCGACGAACTGCATTTTGGCCGGGCAGCCGCGCGGCTACACATTTCCCAGCCTCCGCTGAGTCAGCAGATTCGCATCCTCGAAGAGGAGATGGGCACTGCGTTGTTCATGCGCTCGCAGCATCGTGTCGAACTCACTGATGCAGGGAAAACACTTAAAGAACAGGTGCCGTTGATCTTTGCGCAGTTCGAACGTGCGATCGATCTGACTCGCTGTGCGGGGCGGGGCGAAGTGGGAAGTCTCGAGATCGGCATCATCAGTTCGGCAATGGTCGAGCCGATACCGCGCGCACTGCGGGTATTCGCGCACAAGCATCCACAGGTGCGCTGGACGCTGCATGAGATGACGCCCGCCGCGCAGATCCTCGCGTTAAAGGAGCGGCGACTGGATGTGTGTTTCTTTCGCGTGTCGCACGACGATCCGGAGATTCGCAGCGAAGTCGTCATGCGTGAGTCGGCCGTGGTCGCGTTGCCCTTGGGGCATGCGTTGGCGTCGCGTGAAGAGATTGCGCTGCGTGAGTTGGCGACCGAACGCTTCGTGTCGTTTGGTCTGCGGCAATCGCAACTCGCACGCTTTTTACAGGACTGTTGCGTCGAAGCAGGGTTTACGCCGGTGATCGAACAGGAAGTGGTCGAAGTGCATACGTTGTTGTGCCTCGTGCGCGAGGGGCTGGGCGTGGCGTTGCTGCCTTCTTCCGCGCGGCAGTTGTCGACGGGCGGCGTCGCATTCGTGCCGGCGGCCGCGCCGTGTCCCGAAGTGTCGTTGCATGCGCGCTATCGGGCAGAAGACCCTTCCCCGGTACTTTCACTGTTCCTCGATACCGTGCGTGACGTGGCTGCCAGTACAAACTAATGCGGGTTGCGGGTTTGAGCGACCAGGTCGCGGATCACGTCGATGAGCGGTGCGACGCGTGCCGCCTTCTCACGCGGCCATACCGCGTAGAGGTTGTAGTGCGTCGGGATTTCCACATCGGTGAGTTCGATCAGGGTGCCGTTGCGCTGCGCGTCGGCGGCGAGCAGGCCGCGCGCCAGACCCGCGCCTACGCTCGCGCTCGCGGCGGCGATCAGGGCCGCGGCATTGTCGAAGACGGCTACCGCGTTGGGCTCGACGGCGGGCAAGCCTGCGGCGGCTAGCCACGGAATCCAGGAGCGCTTCGTATAGCCCAGCAGCGGCAGGTCCAGTAATTGGTGAGGCGAAAGCGGCGCGCCAAGCCCCCGTGCCTGCAATAGCGAAGGCGAGCCCACCGCCGTCAGGCGGTCGCCGCAGATCAACACGTTTTCGAATCCATCCCATTCTCCGTACCCGTAGCGCAGCGCAATGTCCACGCGCTCGAATGCGCCGCGCTCGTGGCGCGGCGTGGACAGCACGGTAAGCGAGGTGCTGCCCAGCGCACCGAGCAAGGCGGGCAAGCGTGCCACCAGCCAGCTCTGCGCGAGTTCGGGGTCGACGTCGAGCGTGATGGACCGCTCGACCGTGCGCTCTTTCACCGACGATAACGCACGGTCGATCTGCTCGAAGCCATCGGCCAGCTGGTTGGCAAACAGCACGCCCGCATCCGTCGGCACGACGCGGCCGCCTTCGCGCACAAAGAGGGGTTGGCCGACAAACTCTTCCAGCGTGCGGATCTGCTGACTGATCGCGCTGTGCGTGAGCGAGAGGTGGCGCGCCGCGCTGGAGAAACTGCCGACGCGCGCCGCCTGCAGAAAGGCCTGCATCGACTGGATGGACGGATAGCGCTTCAACATGGGTGCTTCGACATGGGGTGTTAGCGAAACTTACGGGTGATGGAAGAAATCGTCGCTGGCGTTGCGGGCGGCGGCTTTCAATAATGGCCGCACGCTCGCGGCCCTTTTGTGCATCTTTGCTTGCACACGCCGCGCTGCACAACAATTATCAGGAGACAGCGCATGATCGAGATCGTGGTCAACGACACGCGGCACTCGCTCGACAATGTACCGGAAGACATGCCCCTATTGTGGGTGTTGCGCGACCGGCTCAAATTGACCGGCACGAAATTCGGCTGCGGCGGCGGCTTCTGCGGTGCGTGCACCGTGCATCTGGAAGGCGAAGCGGTACGCTCCTGTCTGCTGCCGGCGCTCGCCGTGGCGGGCAAACGCATTACCACGATTGAAGGCCTGTCCAAGGACGGGCGGCATCCGCTGCAGCTCGCGTGGGTCGCTGAGGACGTGCCGCAATGCGGCTACTGTCAATCGGGCCAGTTGATGCAGGCGGCTGCGTTTCTCAACGGCAAGCCGGCCGTCAACGACGAGACCATCTCGACCGCGATGGCGGGCAACATCTGTCGCTGCGGCACCTACTCGCGAATTCGCAAGGCGATCAAACGGGCGGCGTCGGGCGATCCGACGCTAGCGGCCGTCGATATGCGTGTCTGCGCTTCCGCCTGCCCGTTTCATGCTGCCAGCGAGGAGGCTTGAATGCGCTACGACAAGGAAGCACGGATCAGCGCTCGCGGTGCGGCGCGCCGTGAATTCATCAGGAAAAGTTCGGCACTGTTGGCCGCCGGTCTCGCGATCGGCTTTCAGTTGCCGGAAGCGCTCGCCAGAAGCGGGAATCAAGGCGGCGATCCCGAACCCGCGCCCGGCGAGTTTGAACCGAACGCCTGGGTGCGGGTGTTGCCGGACGATACGATCAAACTGGTCGTCCATAAACACGATTCCGGAACCGGCACACGCACCGCGCTTGCGGCTGTCGTCGCGGAAGAACTGGACGTCGATCCGTTTCGCGTCGATGTGATCACGCCGGAGAATCCGTTCTACGGCGATTACATTCATCCGCTGTGGAAGGTGTTTTCGACAGGTGGTAGTACGAGCGTGTCTTTGGAATACGACCGCTTGCGGCGCGCGGGTGCGACGGCGCGCACGATGTTGATCGCGGCGGCCGCGGAACAATGGAACGTTGCAGCGGCGTCATGCCGGACCGAAGATGGTTTCGTGATCGAGAAGGCGAGTGGTCGGCGTGCGAGCTATGGTTCGCTTGCGCAGGTCGCCGCGCACATGTCCGCGCCTGAAACTGTGGCGTTGAAGGAGCCTTCGCAGTTCAAATACATCGGCAAACTGCAGAAGAAGCGGGGCGCAGCGGAGAAGGCGAGGGGTGCGTTTGTCTACAGCATCGACGTGTCGTTGCCGGGAATGCAGGTGGCGGTCATTACACGCGCTCCTGTCGTCAATGCACGTGTGCGCAGTGTGGATGCCAAAGCCGCGCTGGCGGTGCCGGGTGTGCGCCAGGTTTTACAGATTCCTGGGCGTCCTGACATTCTCGGCGGCAATCAGGCGGGGGTGGCGGTGCTAGCCGATGACTACTGGTCGGCGCACAAGGGGCAGGCCGCGCTGCATGTGGAATGGGAAGATAGTCCGTTCGAGACTTTCGATAGCAACAGGCTCGCCGCGCAGCAGGCGGCGTGGCTCGACGATCCCGCAGCGCACGTCGTGCCCACCATTGAGCGTGGCGATGCAGTCACGGCATGGCCGCATGGCGCGCGCGTTATCGAGGCTTCTTATTCGATGCCCTATAAGGCATCGAATCCGCTCGAGCCCGTGAACGTCACTGCGTGGGCAACAAACGGCGGGATCGAGTACTGGGGTGGACTGCAGGTGCCGTCGACCGTACTGGAAGCGGCTGAAGTCATTGGCGGCGTGCCGGCAAATCGTGTGGTCATGCACGAGTTTGTTTCAGGCGGCAGCTTTGGTTCGCGTGAGTCGAAGTACTGGTTATTTGAAGTGACGTGGCTCGCGTTAAACGTGGGGAAGCCGGTCAAGCTGATGAATAGCCGGGAAGATGAAATGCGCGCGCTCTTCTATCACTCGGCCAGTTATCACCGCGGCAAGGCGGTACTCGACACGCGCGGCAACCTGGCGACGTTGCAGTTACGCGCGGTGATGCCCGCTTCGCCGGAACAGTGGGAGCCGGGATACTTCGATCGTCCGGATCGAATGGATTACAGTACGACCGAAGCGATCAGCAAGTATGAGTTCGCCTATGATGCGCCGCACGTGGACATCGGCTGGGTGCGCCATGAGACCGGCGTGCCGACGGGGTGGTATCGCGCGGTGAGCTACATCCCGAACGTATTCGCTGTCGAGTCGTTCATGGATGAGGCGGCGCATGCGGGGCATCGCGACCCGGTCGATTTCAGGCTTGCGCATATGAAAGACCCGAGGCACCAGGCAGTGTTGCGGGAGGCCGCAAAGCGTGCAGGATGGGGAAGTGCGTTGCCGGCCGGGACTGCTTTAGGCGTCGCGACCAATCAGGCTTATGGCAGTTACGTTGCGGTGGTCGCGCGGGCCGCTCATCGAGGTGATGGCGTCGTGATCGAGAAGCTGACCTGTGTCGCGGATTGCGGTCTGGCTGTTTCGCCTGGCGGGGTCGAGGAGCAGCTATACGGAGGGTTGATGTGGGGCCTCGGACATGCGACGGCGGATCGGATCGATATCCGGCATGGACAGGTCGAGCAGAAGAACTTCGAGACGTACCGGGTGATGCGCATGACCGACATGCCGGAGGTCGATATTGTGATCGTGCAAGGGGATACGTCGAAGCCGGGTGGCGTTGGGGAGTTGTCGAGTCCATCGGTTGCGCCGGCGGTGGCGAATGCGGTGTTCCGGCTCACCGGGAAACGGCTGCGGGACACACCGTTTGATCTGGCGAGGATGCGCGCAAAAGCGGTCAACGCGGTGAATCATGACGATGCTGAAACGTCTGCGAACCTGGATGCGCCTGATGGACCGGATATTTGATGACAAGAGCGCGACAGCTATTGCCCATGCCTGGGCGACCGGATGTCGCCGCTAAAGGTGAACTCATCGTCCTCGCAGCCGGTGCGCCCGCTGCGCTGGAAAAAGTGTTGCCGGCACGGTAACTTAATAGCGAACACGTGTGAGACATGGGCGATGAGCCGTGAAGGCAAAATCAACGCGATAATGCGCAAGCAGCCAGGCTGCATCTGACGGTTTCAGTCGCAGGCATCGGAAAACAATTGTTCAGTATCCGTTGACAACAGTGAGGAATCACCATGCGCCGCTTCGTCCGGTCAACCCTGTCGGGTCTTTGCGCCGCAGCGGCGCTAGTCGCCATTCCGATCGATTCGCCTGCCTGCACGCGGGTTGTCTACCTTGGTGACAATAACGACGTCATCACAGCCCGATCGATGGACTGGAAACTCGACATTTCGACCAATCTGTACATTCTTCCGCGTGGCATTGCCCGCAATGGCGAGGCGGGTCCGAATTCACTTAGATGGACCGCCCGATACGGTAGCGTGGTCGCGACCGGCTACGACGTCTCCACCACCGACGGCATGAATGAGAAAGGCCTGGCGGCGGAACTGCTCTGGCTCGTCGAATCGCAATATCCGGCCTTCGACAAAAACTCGAAGCCGGGACTGACCATTGCCGCGTGGGCGCAATACGTGCTGGACAATTTCGCAACGGTTTCAGAAGCGGTCGCCGCACTGGAGAAAGAGCCCTTCACCATTGTCACGGACAATGTCCCCGGAGAAAAGCGGCTCGCCACGCTGCACCTTGCCATGTCGGATGCTACCGGCGACAGCGCTATCGTCGAGTACATCGCCGGCAAGCAGGTCATCCACCACGGCAGGCAGTATCAGGTCATGACCAACTCGCCGACTTTCGACGAACAGCTTGCCCTCAACGAGTACTGGGGACGTATTGGTGGCACGGCCTGGTTGCCCGGTACAAACCGTTCCGCGGACAGATTCGCGCGCGCTTCGTTTTACATCAATGCCATTCCTAAAAGCGAAGACCCCGTCGTCGCCCTTGCCAGCGTATTCAGTGTGATCCGCAATGTGTCCGTGCCGTTCGGCATTACCACTCCGGACGAGCCGAACATCTCGTCCACCCGCTGGCGCACCGTGGCCGATCACAAGCGCCTGCTTTACTTCTTTGAATCGGCGTTGACACCTAATACGTTCTGGGTCGATCTGAAGAAGCTTGATTTCTCGGCAGGCGCACCCGTCAAACGTCTCGACCTCGGCAAGGACCAGCGCAATACGTTCGACGGCGAAGTGTCCAGAGACTTCCAGCCTGCGCCGCCGTTTCAATTCCTCGGTCTGAGCGGCGGGTAACTCAAGCCATCTGGAACGGTCGCACCAGAAGCGGCCGGACACGGTTTGCTATGGCTGCGTGGCCACCTGTACGCGGTTGCCCGCGCGGCAAATGGGAGCGTTGAGTGCAAGATCGATATCGGGTCGCTTTCCTGCCGCCTGCCTCATCCACGATTGGACGCGTGCGCCGGCGGCAGCAATGGGCGTCGTGAGGCGCGATATCAACGCGTTGGCCGGCGATAACACCTCGATGTTTTGCATCATGCCGGCGTCTTCGTGATCGAGGATATGGCAATGCATGACAAATTCGCCGGTGAAATCCTCGTAGCGGGTGCGCGTCAGAACCGTATAGCCAGGCTTGAGAAACAGCGTGTCGAGAAACACACCGTGCAGCGCACAGTATTCGAGATCGCCCGTGGCGATCTCATCGGCCGTACACGCGCCGCTCGTGTCGAAGATCGACTTGCCGCTGGCGTTGCGGATATCGATCACTTCGAATGGATTCACGTGAATATGGAATACATGGCCGCCCGCTGCGGTCGCCGTCAGTTGCCACTCGTCGGCGGTGCCGAGCGTCGCTGCGTAGTCGACGCGTGACGGATCGTATGTGTGGCCGTCGATCATGAATTGCAGCGCGCCGTTTGTTACGGCGACGTCGAATGTGGTCGGTGTCTTTACGTGGACAGGCCCCTCGATCGGCTTGTGCGGTGCGAACACATGCGTATCGAGGTGGCGCAGGTCCGCGAGCACGTCGGCAGGCAAATCGCTGTTGGCTTCGACCAGCCGGTTGCGCACATACTGCCAATACTTCGTATGACCGGCACCGTCGGTCGCGTAGTCGGGGATGTCCGTACCCGTGCCGACGCGCGCAAACGACAGCAGGCGGCGGTCTTTCACATTGCCTGCGTTCGGCCGATAGTTGATTGTCGTGGACGCCTCGGCCGCTTCGTCGAGGATGCAGTAGAGCCCGGGGCGAGGGAATGCGACGAGCACGTCGCTACGGTAACCGGGGTTTAGCGTCGTGACGTCCTTTTCCACCATCGCGTTGCGGGTCAGCCCGTCAACGGCGATTTCCACCTGCTTGACGACCTCTCCGCTGCACAGGGTGTCGAGCGTCGTGGCCTGGCTTGCTTTGCTGCGATTGCCGGCGAGCAGCGACATGGCCTGCGCGGTCGTGCTGTCGAGATGGCTGTCCTCGTAGGCATCGTTCGAGGCTTCGGTTGGCGCGACTATCGCGCGCACGATCTTCACGTTGATCGTATCGCGATTGCCACCATGCACGAGTCGCAAGCGCTGGATTTCACCCGCCGGTACGCGCTCGTGCGTGGACGGAAAGACCGGTTGCACTTTTCCGTTGATCTGCGTGTAACGGCCTGAGATAGCCCATGTCGTGTTGAACTGACCCGCGTGTCCGGGCCGCGGATCGGCGACGAAGTTGAGCTGGTGTGAATAGTTGCGAAGCTCGCCGACCGTTCCTCGCGGGCAAATCCATTCGAATGTGGTCGGGTCGGCAAGCGGCGCGGCGCTCGGCGAGGCGTTGTCGAAGCAGCCATATTCGACCTGCTGGAACATCAGGACATGCTCGCGAAACGCGGCTTTCGTCTGGGCGCCATGCAGAATCGTGTCGATATCGGCGATGCCGTCGTTGGCCGCGCGCTGCGCCGCCGTGCGATTCCCTCGCACGATCAGCACACCCTCGAGGCCGCTCGACACGTCGATCGCTGTCGATCCATGGGAATGCGAGTGATACCAGAATGTACCCGCCGGGTGGTTGCGCGGTATCTGATAGCTGTAATCGAAAGACGTGCCCGGCGGCAATGCGACAAAAACATTGTCCGAATGTCCCGATGGCGACACATGCATGCCATGGGTATGCAGGTTGACCGTATTGAAGCAATGGGGCGTGTCATGAGGCGCATCCGGCGGACACGTCGCGACCGATTCGGGCGGGAGATGATTGGCCACGTGAACATTGAGCGTCCCGCCTGGTGTCACGTTCACCGTGGTCCCAAGCGGGCAGCCGTTGTAAGCGCGCATGTTCAACGTGTCGTACGCGTCGGTAGACGGGTTGTACAAACGATAGGTCGCATAGCTTACATTGAGCGTCACCGACGTCGTGCCGTTCACCGGGAACACACTGACGCCGCAATCGGGACGCGCGAAGAGCGTGGCCTCCGCAACGCCGAGCGCCGCCTTCGGATTACCCAGATCAACGAACGAACGCGTGTCACCGGATATGGGTTGAGCGAATGCGGTAAGCCAGCCACAGGACGCCACGCACGCGAGAAGAGCGGCAAACCATCGAATGGACCGCATAGGGACTCCGCTTCAGGTCGAGTGTGGGGAATTTCAATGAAGGCCGGCACGCTCAGAGAAAAGAATCTCGCTGGCGCCGGAATGACCCGCCCGGTGCCGCCTTTCGGACACGTACGGCGGGTCGGCCGCTTACAGCGTGGTGACTATAATCGGCGCAAAAGTATCTGGAATTGAGCAGTCACTAAACCATGAGGTCTTGTCGCGTTTCACCGTCATGCCGGGCGTGCCAGCGGCACGGCCGTTGGGAAACCGTCAGGCACGCGGCCGGACCACGCTCATCGGTCATGAGCCCGGAGGTGGCATTAATAAACCGCTCGTCTGTAAGGTAGCTGAACGGAAAGTCAGCGCAAGTTGCCGCCGCCATCTGGCCGGCCGCGGCGCGCTGCGCTATCCCTTGGGTCACGTTGCCGGGCCTGGCGCCAGGTCCTCGACGCCCGGCGTCAGGCCGCCGAGAAAGTCCGGATGTTTGGCGGTGGTGTCGAAGTAGCTGGACGTCTTGAATAATTCGTATTTGCCCTCCAACGCGAATAGCCGGGTCTTGTCCGCCATCTCAGCAACCTGGTCGACAGACATGGGCCGGAAGGTTCGGGTCGCCTCGAATGCCTGGTCGAGCACCTTCTGATTGTCGATTCCGGTAATCACCACCGACGTCGGCATGTTAAGCGAGAAATGCAGCATATCCACCGGTGAAAGCGGAACGCCGCTCTTCAGTATGACGCTGTCGCCGAACGTCTTCATGCCGAGCACGCCGATCTGTTGCCTCACGAGTTCAGGCAGCACCAGATGGCCGAAACTGCGAAAGTGCGCGTCCATGACATTCAGTGGCATCTGCACGGTGTCGAAGTGGAACCCGTATTTCTCGGCGGTCGCCAGCATGTACAAATGCACGCGTGGATCTTTGTGTCCCGTGAAGCCGATGTAGCGCACCTTGCCTGCCTTTTTCGCGGCTACCAGTGCTTCGAGCGCACCGTCTTTGGCAAAAATGCGGTCAGGGTCGTCGAAGCGCAGTATTTCATGAAACTGCACGAGGTCGATGTGATCGACTTTCATCCTTTGCAACGATTCGTCGAGTTGCTGCTGCGCCGACGTGCGGGTGCGGCCGTCGATTTTCGTCATCAGGAACGCCTTGTTGCGATACCCGCCTTGCGACAATGCGGCGCCCATGCGTAGCTCACTCTGACCGCCGTTGTAGTCCCACGAGTTGTCCAGAAAATTGATGCCACGGTCCAGCGCGGCATGAATCAGCTTGACGGCCATTTGCGCATCGACCGGAGGCTTGCCGATGTGCGAGCCGCCAAGGCCGATGGCCGACACCTTCTCGCCGGTGCGCCCGAGCGTCCGGTACAGCATATCGCCACGCAGTTCGCCGGCATCCGTCACGCGCAGCAGCATGCGCGGGTCGAGCGACCCGGTCGTGCCGTCCGGGTTGACCGGCTGCGCAGGCTGCGACGACATCGTCTGGGCGGCCGCATTGCCGCCTGCAGCCGCCGCCGCCGCCGCGCCAGCCGCGGTTCGCTGCAGGAAAGTACGACGCTTCATGTCAGGACTCCTCCGAAAGCGGTGACGCTTCGCCGGATGCGATTGCCACCTGTGCGACAGCGCGATCCATCATGTGGACGATGCGCAAAGCGGCGCACGCCGCGCCAAATCCGTTGTCGATATTGACTGTCGCGATACCTGGCGAACAGCTTGCAAGGATGGCGTTCAGGGCCGTGTGACCGCCGGCCGCGACGCCGTAGCCAACCGACGTCGGCACGGCGATCAACGCGCTGTGCGTGAGGCCGGCGACGACAGTCGGCAGTGCCGCGTCCATCCCGGCGACGACGATCAGCACTGGATATAGACGGATTGCGTCGATCCGTTCCGTCAAGCGCCACAGCCCGGCAACACCGATATCGGCGAATAACTCAATGGCCTCGCCGTAATAGCGGAGCGTTCGCTCCGCTTCACGCGCGACCGGAATGTCCGACGTGCCCGCCGCCAGCAACGCAATGCGTGGTGCGCGTGTGAGCGGCGCGGTAGCGCCGAGTCGCGCGGTCGACGACACCGCACAATAGTCGAGCCGTGCGCGGTGCGCTTCCGGCAACGCTTCGAACTGCGCAGGAGCGAGCCGCGTGATCAACAGGCGAACCTGACGCGCGACGGCAGCCTCGACGATATACGCGATCTGATCAACAGATTTGCCTGCTGCAAAGACCACTTCATCGAGGCCTGTACGCGCCGAGCGTTCGTAATCGAAGTTGACCTCGCTGCTTTTCATGTCTGCTCCGTCAGGAATGCGCTGCCAGTCCGATACGGCGCGAAGCCAAGCGTTGCGGGAACGCTCCGGTGTTGCAGAAGGCCGTATCGCCGTTCGATCTCGACGCGCAGCGCGGCTTCGATTTGCGGCGTCATGGCCGTAAGGCTTCGCGAGTCCAGCTCGACGACGACGCCGCTCGCGCGCACGCGGCACCGCACCGTTTGCGGCGACAACTTAGATGCGACGAGTTTCTCAACTGCGTGGACGAATTCGAGCGAAGCAGGTTCGATCCGGATGCCCGTTTCGATGCGGCTCGACAAACATGGCGCGGCGGGCAATTCCGCAATTTCACCGAGTCCGAGCCGTCGCGCTATTTCGCGTACGGTCGCTTTGTCGACATTGGCTTCCACAAACGGATGACGCACGTGATGGTCGCGTGCCGCAAGCAGACCAGGCCGGTACTCGCCGAGATCGTCGAGATTCGCGCCGGACACAATCTGCGAATGGGTATGCGCACTGATCGTTTCATAGAGTGCGCTTTTGCAGAAGAAGCAACGGTTGACCGGATTCGCCCGGTATTGCGCACTGGCGAACTCCCCGGCGTCGATCACTGTCAGGGACCAGCCTTCGTCACTCGCGAGTCGGCGCACGCGCGCCGTGGCCTCTGCGGGCACAGCGGGTGAACTCGCATGTACGACGTGTACGGCCGCGCCGGTACGCGCCGCCTCCCGGTGCGCGAGCGTCGCAAGCGTCATACTGTCCACGCCGCCGCTGACTGCAACGGTCATGTCGCCGATGGCTTCGAGTGTGTAGGCAAGCGCAGCTTCCACAGTGTTGGACATTACTCGGGCTCCTCCTCATTGGCCGCGCCGAGCGCTGCCTGAGCGCGGATCTGCATCCGGCGCGCGTGATTCTGTCGCGTCATCACATCGTCGGACTCGGCCTTTGCGGTGTTGCCACCTGGACGCTGCACACACTTCACGCGAATTCGCTCACCGTCCACCATCACATCCTTCATCTGCCGGGGTAGAGCCGCGCCGTTCACAATGTGATAACGCAGACCGATCGTACTGGTTTCCATGAAACAGGCTTCGAGGGCTTCGTCGATGCGGGTAGGTGACGCGAGGAGTCGCACGGACGTCGCCATGCGGCCTTTCTTGCCGAACACCGGCGTCTGGACAACGTCAAATATCGCCGGATGGGCACGCAGATGAGTCAGGCCCATGGCCAGATCTTCTGCTGTCTGATCGTCGACTTCGAATTCGATGACTGCCAGCTGGCGGTGACTGCCAGCCGCCGAATGCGACACAGCTTCGTCCATCACGAGTGCGCGCACGCAGTTGCTGATGCCCGGAAGCTTGCGCGTGCCGAAGCCAATGCCGCTTGCAAGCATAGTGCTCCGCGTGGGGGCCGCGTGTCGATCCGGGGCGGTGCATAGATAGCGCAGAATCGCCGCGCCGGTTGGCGTAATGCGCTCGCCCTGAATGCCATCGTCAAGCATGACGAAGCCTTCGAGCAGATGGGCGGTGGCGGGTGCGGGAACCGGCATCGTGCCGTGAGCAGTGGCTACGCGGCCGCCGCCGAGCGGAACGGCGCTGACCGTCCAGCGTGCGTCGAGCGAGTCGATCAGACATGCCGCGCCCACGATATCCGCGATCGAGTCCCAGGCGCCCACCTCGTGGAATTGAACCGCGTCGGCAGGCACGCCGTGCACACGGCCTTCGGCTTCCGCGAGCAACTGGAATATGCCGATAGCGTGACGAAGAATGTTGCCGGTCAGTCGTGCGGACAAGTGTGTCCGGATATCGCGCCAGTGCGTGTGGTCGTTGTGAAGCGCTTCGTGGCCGTGACTGTGCGTGTGGTCGCCATGAAACGCTTCGTGATCGTGATCGTGATCGTGCGTGTGGTGCCTGGGTTGTTGCGATGATTGGCTACCGGTCGCCACGTCGGTCTGTTCGACATGGAAGCGACTTCCGGTCAGCACGCTGTCATTGAATGTCTCGATTTCGCAGCGCACGGATTGCGTCGGGAACGCCTGTCGGATGGCAGCAAGCACAGCGTCGCGTCGGTCGGGCAGCGCATCCAGTAACGCTGCAATGAACATGTCGCCGGCCATACCGCCAATCAGGTCGAGATGAATTCGCATGACGCCTCGCGTGGAAAGCTTGCTGATCTGCGGAGTTTCAGCATGGGGCATACCTGATCCCGAGAGGTTTCGGCCGCGCCGTCGCCGAAAACCTCCGCATCATCTGGCCGCCGGATTGAACTGCGTCGAGGTCGGGTCGAGGCGCGGCGAAACCCGCCAAACCGCATTGCCGACGTCGTCCGCTACCAGCAATGCGCCGTGCGCGTCGAGCGCCACACCGACAGGGCGGCCTACCGCGTGGCCGTCCGACGTGAGAAAGCCGCTGAGAAAGTCCTCGGGTGGGCCGTCGGGCTTTCCTTGCGCAAACGGCACGAAGACGACCTTGTAACCCGTGCGAGGCTTGCGGTTCCATGATCCATGCTGGCCGATGAATGCGCCTCCCCGGTAATGCGCGGGAAACAGCGTGCGGTTGTAGAAGACGAGACCTAGCGATGCTGTATGGTTGCCGAGCGCATAATCCGGTGCAATGGCCGTTGCGACCAGGTCAGGGCGTTGCGGTTTGACCCGGCTGTCGACATGCTGACCATAATAGCTATAAGGAAAGCCATAGAAAGCCCCCTCTTTCACCGCTGTCATGTAGTCGGGGACGAGATCGTTGCCGAGATCGTCCCGCTCGTTGACCGTGGTCCACAAAGCGCCGCTGTCTGGCTGCCAGGATAGTCCATTCGCGTTGCGCAAGCCCGTTGCATAGGGCCGCAGGCGGCCACTGTCCACGTCGAATTCAAGTATTCGAGCTCGATCCTGTTCTGCTGCGACGCCGTTTTCCGCTGCGTTGCTGTTCGATCCCACTGTGATGAACAGATGCTTGCCCGAGCGGTCGGCCAGAATATTTTTCGTCCAGTGATGGTTGATCGGGCCGGCGGGCAGATCGGCGACTTTCGTTGCCGGGCTCGTGATCGACGTCATCCCGGTCTCATAGTCGAAGCGCAATAGCGCGTCCGTGTCCGCAACGTACAGTTGATTGCCGATGAGCGCCATTCCAAAAGGCGAGTGCAGCCCGCGCAGAAACTCCGTACGGATCTGGGCGACCCCACTGCCGTTGGAGTCGCGAAGCAGCACGATGCGATCCGGGCTTGGCACGCCGGCCCCGGCACGCTTCATCACCTGTTTCCGGATCCAGCCGAACAGGCCGCTTCCGGCGTCGTGCTCTTGCGGTGCGTCGCTTTCGGCCACCAGTACGTCGCCGTTGGGCAGCACATATAACCAGCGCGGATGCGCCAGGTCGCTAGCGAATGCGGTGACCGCGAACCCGGCGGGAGCGGTGGGCATGAAACCGGCGGGTCGAGGCTGAGCAGGCGCGATGTTGACCATCGGGATCAGGGTGGATTCCGGCGCCGGAATGGGCGGCGATGCGCCGAACGCGTTATCGCTCGGACTCGACGGCCCGAGCGCGCAGCCCGCTAGCGGGAGTAGCGCCAACGCAACCAGAGTTTTGAATTGCCGCATATGCGTTCCTGACTATCGCGTGAGCGAAACAGTTCTGCTCGCAGCAAGAAGCCTGCCTGTCATACCGTCCGTAGGACGCGACTGTTCGGACAGCCGTACTGGATGAGCGCGCCTGTTTTAATATGAAGGTGGACAGTTTTAATCGCGTTGCACGACGAATAAGGCACACAGAATCACTGCACGCGTATCATCAGGTTTCCTTAAGGTCGTTTTGTTAGATTTCGGACATTTGTCGCGCTTCTGACCGCACACGCTGCTGCTTTCATAGGGCGCCGTGCGGTTGGCTGTGCCGACGTGCCAGACATTGTGAGGGAGGCGGAGTGGTCAAAGTCAACGAAGGTGCACGACCGGCATACGACACGGTCGCCCGCGCGCTCCATTGGCTTACTGTCCTACTGGTCGCCGTGCAGTTCACGATTGGCTGGACCATGCCCGATGTCCACAAGGATACGCGGCCAGTTGATTTGATCGCGTGGCACCTCGCGGTAGGCTCGGCGCTTCTCGCCGTGGTGGTGGTCAGGGTGATCTGGAGGCTAAGCCATAAGCCGGCGCCCGAGGACTTGTCGCCGCCATTGCGGGTGATCTCCGGCATCACGCATTTTCTTCTCTACGCCGCCTTGATTGTCGTGCCGTTGCTGGGCTGGATCAACGCTTCTTCGCGCGGGTGGACGGTACGCCTGCTCGGGGTCGTGCCGTATCCGTCACTGAGCGCTCCGGGCTCGGCGTTTGGCCACGAGATGGGCGACGTGCACGGCAAACTGGCCTGGATCCTTTTCGCGCTGATCGTATTGCATATCGCAGCGGCGCTATTCCATCGGTTTGTTCTGCGAGACCACGTTTTGCAGCGGATGCTGCCAGGCGTTCTGTCCTCAGGAAGGCGCGAGACCAACTGGAATGACTAGAAGCCTCGCAACACATGCGCAAAGCACATGAAGAACCCCATCGTATCAATTCGGTTGGCTGGTTGCGCGCTGCAGTGCTGGGTGCAAACGACGGGATCATCTCGACCGCCAGCCTCATCATTGGCGTGGCGTCAGCACACGCCGAACATGGCCATCTTGTTCTGACCGGACTCGCGGGTCTCGTGGCGGGCGCGATGTCTATGGCGACCGGCGAATACGTGTCGGTTTCCTCGCAGGCCGATACGGAAAAAGCGGCGCTCGCCGAGGAGCAGGCTGAACTCGAAGCGGACGGCGCCCGCGAACTCCGCGAACTGGCGGCCATTTATGTGCGGCGCGGCCTCGACATGGCCCTCGCCAAAAAGGTTGCGCAGGCGCTCATGGCACATGACGCGCTCGGCGCACATGCACGCGACGAACTGGGTATCTCCGAAGTCACGACCGCTCGACCCTTCCAGGCGGCACTCGCCTCGGCATGCAGCTTTTCGGTAGGGGCGGCGTTGCCACTCACCGTCACTGCGCTTGCGCCTCGGCAAAAGGTCGTCCTTAGCCTTGCAGCGACTGCGTTAGTGTCCCTTGCGATTCTTGGCGGACTGGCGGCACGCGTCGGCGGTGCGAAGGTGGGTCCGGGCGTCGTTCGGGTTGCCTTCTGGAGTGCGCTATCAATGGGGTTAGCCTCTTCTGTTGGCGCGATCTTCGGTGCGAGTTGAGCGTTAGTCGTTACGTGCCCGCTGACAGGGAACGTGCAGAGCCTTGCTGCAACGCCAGGAGCAGAGTCCGCTGTGAGCGGCCGTGCTGCTGCTACTTCGTGCGGCCGGGTGCGCTGGCGGTCGGCAAGGTCTGTCGAGCGGACGTATTCGCACCGAACCGCTCGACCACGAACTCAGTAAAACTACGGAGCTTCGGCGATTTCTGCCGCTCCTGCAGATACAACAGATTCATGGACCGCTCGGGGGCGGCAAAGTCCGGCAAGACTTCGATCAGACGCCCTTCGCCCAAATCCCCGAGTATCAACATGGAGGGGAGCATCGCAATACCCAGTCCTCTTAACGCTGCGCGGCGTAGCGCCTCCGCATTGTCGATTTTCAGTCTGCCATCCACCGGGACGCTGACCGGCCCACGCGGGCCGTGTAGCGTCCATTCCGGTTGCGCCGCGTACCATTCCGATCGCGGCGGGTACGCATACGTCAGGCATTGATGTTCACCCAGCGCGTGTGGCGTGGCCGGCGCGCCATGCGCGTCGACGTAGGCGGGCGCCGCACATAGCACGAGACGGTACGGTGCTAGAGGACGTGCGACCGCAAGAGGGTTCGCCAGAGC
The DNA here is from genome assembly GCF_039621805.1 of Paraburkholderia sp. PREW-6R. Classification (NCBI taxonomy): domain Bacteria; kingdom Pseudomonadati; phylum Pseudomonadota; class Betaproteobacteria; order Burkholderiales; family Burkholderiaceae; genus Paraburkholderia; species Paraburkholderia sp. PREW-6R. Next base: position 137,458 of record NZ_CP155075.1, read on the forward strand.
CCCAATGCGAATGGCAGCCTCGAAACCTTCGTCGAACAGATCCGCGAGCCCGTCGGTCGCGACGATGTCCAGCTTGATCTCCGGATAGCGCTCGTGATAGTCCGCAAGCGCGGGAATCAGGCATTCATTCGTGAAGACGACAGGCGCAGTGACACGCAAGCGTCCGCTAGGTTTCGCGAGGTGATCGAGCGCCAGTTGTTCTGTGTCGTCGATGAGGCCCAGGATCTCCACGCATCGCTCGTAATAAGTCTGCCCGAACGCGCTGATTTTCTGCTTGCGGGTCGTGCGGTGAACGAGTTGCGCGCCACAGCGACTCTCCAAAGCCTGGAGATAGTTGCCGACCATGGTCGGGGACAGGTCGAATGCTTTCGCCGCGGCCGTCAGGCTACCCAGCTCTACGACGCGAACGAAGACGCTCATGGCTTTCAGGAGATCCATTGCTCAATACTAGTGGATTCTGTTCGAACACGCGATGCGTTTATCAAGCTTACGCTTGGGAATAGAGTAGACGCATGTCATGTAAGGGGAGGAGCAATGCAATATGAACTGGCAACGTTGTCGTGTCCGCTTCTGGAGCAGGACCGTGTGTCGGACTGCGCGCATCGGTGGGTATCGAATGACGGCGCGACCGGCCGACTGCTTGGAGCATGGCGCACTGAAATCGGTGAGCTGTCGCGCATCGTCGTGCTGCGCGGCTTCGAGACGATGGGTGAATTGCAGCATGAACGCGATCGCGCGTTGACCGCCGAACAACCCTTCGGAATCGAAAGCGCGACCGTTCAGTTGGCGATGGAAAGCTACATGCTTTTTCCCTTTTTACCGGACATCGAGCCAGCGACCTTCGGCAGCTTCTACGAGATTCGCCGCTATTGGCTGAAAGCCGGCGGCGTCGCGCCGACCATGACCGCGTGGGAACAGGCGCTCGGTCCAGCCCACGCCTACACGTCGCATCTGATTGGCAACATGTATGCACTCGATGGACCGCCGCGCATCGTGCACATCTGGGGGTTCTCAAGTCTCGAAGAGCGGATGGCGTTAAGAAAGCGGCATTACGCCGAAGGTCTGTGGCCGCCGAAAGGTGGCCCGGAACAGATTGAAAGGGCGACGTCCACGATCTGTTTGCCGGAGATGTGGTCGCCGTTGCATTAAGTGTTTGCGGGTGCAGCGCTGCAGCGGTGTGCGGTGTGCGGCCGCCGCCATCCTGGCAGCGGCGTCGTTCGCACGCTGCGCCGCGACCCGTTCATCCAGCAACCTACGTGGATAGAGCGCTTTCTAAAGAGGGGTTACCGAAAGACTGCGCATTCCGAACTGAATCTGCCGTGTGCTTAAGCGCGCCTGACGTTTCCGTTTGAAGGCGACCTCCGTGCGCCGCAGTCTGCGTCAGTCAACAGGCGGCACTGCACCTTCCTGCAGCGTTTTGACGAGCCGCGCGCGACGTTTTTCGAGGTCCGCGATCTGACGATCGATGGCTTCGAGCCTTGCCCGTTGGACATCCGTGATCTGATCGCAAGAGCGGGCGCCCTCGATCAGAAGCATGCAATCCGGAAAGCCGCGAATATCGTCGATGGTAAAACCGGTCGCGATCATGCGCTGAATCTGCGTGACCTGCGTAACGGCTCTTTCCGGGAACATGCGGTAGCCGTTGCTCGCTCGTACCGAGGCGAGCAGACCGTGTTCGTCGTAGTGCCGGATCGATCGCACGCTCGCGCCGGTGAGTTGCGAGAGTTGACCGATCGTCAGCAGTTCCTGTACAGGGGCGGGTCTCATGAAAAGCAGGCTAACACAATCTGCTTGACTCTCACATCAGTGTAAGGGTTGAGACTAGCGGCACTGACACTCTCCGGGAAAGGCAATGAGCTTACGAATGTTCCACCAGTTATGCATTCTGGTGTTTTCTGCGGCAACGCTGCTCGCGTCCGCACACGACGCGAGCGCGGCGCCTACAAGTTATAGCGTGACTTCGACAGATGGGGTAAAGCTGGCGGTACAGGAAAGCGGCGATCCGAACGGGCGGCCAATCATTCTGGTGCATGGACTGCTCGGCAGCCGCCTGAACTGGGACGCGCAAGTGCAGAGCCCCGACTTGCGTCAATACCGGATCATTACGTACGATTTGCGCGGCCACGGTCTGTCGGACAAGCCGTCCGGCGCAGCGTCGTATCACGACGGAAACCGCTGGGCCGATGACCTCGCAGCCGTTATACAGGGCTCCCATGCGGCGAGGCCTGTCGTGGTCGGCTGGTCGCTCGGCGGCGTCGTGATATCGAACTATCTCGCGAAATATGGCGACCGCGCGATCGCAGGTGCGGTGTATGTCGACGGCGTGGTCGAGCTTGCGCCGGGGCAGATCGTCGACCATCCAGAAGTTTATCGCGACATGAATTCGCCGGATCTGAAGACGCATCTCGATGGTGAGCGCACGTTCGTCGGCCTGTGTTTCAACCATCGGCCTGACGCCGACACGTTCGACCGGCTGCTCGCGAATGCCGCGATGGCATCGTGGGACATGCAGAAGGAAGTGCCGACAATGACGGTCTTCGCCGCGCAGGGGCTAGGCAACGCGCGTGTGCCGCTGCTTTTTATCTACGGCGGTCACGACGCGCTCGTCGACACGCATGCGACGCTGGCCCGGGCGAGTGCGCTCAATTCGCGTATTGTCAGCAAGGTGTACGCGGACTCGGGTCACGCGCCGTTCATCGAGGAACCCGAACGCTTCAATCGCGATCTGGCGGCGTTTGTCCGGTCGGCCTCGCAGCAATGAAGTGACGATCTACGGGAGGGCGACCATGGTGCATGAAGCCGCGCATGATTTCTTTCCGGGCTTCGCAAGGCTCGACGTCGAAGCGGGGGATGTCTCGTTTCGCGGCAGAATGGGCGGAACTGGCTCGCCGGTTCTGCTGTTGCACGGCTATCCGCAAACACACATTGCGTGGCGATTGATTGCGCCGACGCTCGCGAAGTCGCACACCGTCATCGTGCCGGATCTGCCGGGGTACGGCGAGAGCCGGACCCGCAGCGATCAGCCGCGTTGGACGAAACGTCGTGTGGCCGGTGCGCTCGTCGCGCTGATGCGCCAACTCGGGCACGAGCGTTTCGCAGTGATCGGACATGATCGAGGCGCTCGGGCCGGATACCGGCTTGCGCTCGACCATCCTCAACGCGTCTCGGCGTACGCGTCGCTGACCGTGATACCCACGCTCGATGCATTCGCAACCATTGACAGGACGTTCGCGTTAAACGCCTGGCATTGGTTCTTCCTCGCGCAGCCGGGCGATCTTCCAGAGCGAATGCTTGCAGCCGATCCGGACGCGTATCTCGACACGGCACTGGCCAGGATGGCGGGCGGACTCGACCGGATCGATCCCCTGGCGCTCGACGCCTATCGAACTGCGTTCAGAAATCCGCACGTTCGTCACGCCATGTGCGAAGACTACCGTGCCGCCGCTTCCGAGGACCTGGAGCACGACGCAAGCGACTCGGCTGCTGGCCGACGACTCGCGTGCCCGGTCCTCATACTGTGGAGCGAGAGCGAACAGCAGGCGAGAGGGACTCTGCCTCTCAAAGTCTGGTCCCGGTGGGCCGTGAATGTGACGGGCAGAGGATTGCCCGGCGGCCATCTGCTGCCTGAGGACGCCCCGAACGAGGTCCTGGCGTCGCTTGAGGATTTCTTGTGGGCGCGAATCGCTGACTGGTAGATGGCTGTGCGCGCCGCGCTACAGCGTCTCGGCAATCAGTCGGCCATCGACCGGCATAGCCGCTCCTGAACGGCGCCGACGCATTCGAGCGCCGCAGGCAACACGGGATTCACGGACGACGTGCTATAGAACAACTGCACCGTTTCGAGAAAGCTCGCGCCAGGTATCGCGAGGATGGCGAGACCGGCGCGGCTGGCTCGCTTACGCGCAACCGCCAATGGCATCAGTGCGAGAAATGGGTAGTTCGCCAGCATGGCCTCATTGGTGGGCAGCGAAATGGATTGCACGCAACCGTCCGGGAACGCGATCCCCGAACCGGCAAGCCAGCCTTGCAACGCGAGGTAGGTGGGCGCCTCCTTCGGCGGCAGGATCCAGGGCAAACCGGCCAGGTCTTCGACTACAACGTTTCTGCGGCTCGCCAGCGGATGATCTCGCCCGCACACCACGACGATCGGATCGTCCATGATGGCGCGCGACGCAAATTCGCTCTTACCGAAACCTGCCGGCTCGGTGCGGCTCAGTACACAATCGAGCGATCCGTTCGCGAGCATCGGAAAGAGCCGGTCGCTGGTCGCTTCGTGCAAGGCAACGTTGACGTGCGGCGCGCGCCGCTTCAGTTCAAGTATCAACTCCGGCGCGAATACCGGCAGCACGGTGGCAACGGCACCTACAGAAATCTTGCCGGAAAGGCCACTCGTGAGCGCGTCCACTTCGTAGCGCGCCTGTTCGAGCTGATGGAACACCTCTCGCGCGCGCCTCGTGAGCGTCTCGCCGACGGCCGTTAACTCAAGCCGGTTGCCGACCCGCGTCATGACCGGCACACCGAGGCCAGCCTCGAGTTCGGCAAGCTGTTTCGATATGGCCGGCTGCGTCACATTCAGCCTGTCAGCAACCAGCCGGATCTGGCCAAGACTGGCGAACAGGGTGAGCAGCCTGAGGTGGTTCAACTTCAATCCGGCCTGGAAAAACCGCTCGATCGGGTCCACGACGCTCCTCATTGCGAATAACTTATGGTTATGCGCTTTCGAAAAAATGTCAATTGATCGTCATGCGTGTGCGGACCATCATCGGGTACAGGAGACAGCCGCACCCACAGCGCGCCCTGATAGACCCACATATGAATGCCACTAACGTACTGCTCATTCTGTCGGACGAACATCAGCACGACCTGATGGGCTGTGCCGGCCATCCGTTCATTCACACCCCTCATCTGGATTCGCTCGCTGCGCGCGGCACGCGCTTTTGCAATGCGTACACGCCGTCGCCGATCTGCGTGCCGGCGCGTGCCAGCCTCGCGACAGGGCGCTCGGTGCACGAGATCCGCTGCTGGGATAACGCTATCGCGTACGACGGCGCGACGCCGGGTTGGGCGCAGTATGTGACCGCGAATGGCATGGTGACCGACTCGATCGGCAAACTGCATTACCGGGGCGACGCAGCGCCTGTTGGATTCCGCCGTCAGCACCATCCCGTGCATATCCTCGATGGAATAGGCCAGGTGTGGGGCTCTGTGCGCAATCCGTTGCCGCACACCATGGGGCGCTCGCCGCTCTACGACAACATTGGCCCAGGCCTGTCGAACTACAACCGCTTCGACATGCGCGTGGCCGATACGGCCGTCGATTGGCTTGGCGAACAGCGCGACAACCCGAAGCCCTGGGTACTGTTCGCGGGCCTCGTCGCGCCGCATTTTCCGCTGGTCGTACCGCAGGAATTCCTCGATCTCTACGATCCTGACAGCATCGAGCTGCCGCTGCTGCATCCGTCGAGCGGTTATGAGCGGCACCCGTGGGTCGAACGGCAGGCGGTTCATATGGACCATGACGCCGCGATCGGCAGCGACGCGCGGCGCCGTCTCGCAATGGCCTGTTATTTCGCGCTGGTCACTTTCCTCGACGCGCAGGTCGGAAAGATTCTCGCAGCGCTGAAATCCAACGGCCTCGACGAAACGACCACGATCATCTACAGCAGCGATCATGGCGATAACCTGGGCAAGCGCGGCATGTGGAATAAATGTCTGATGTACCGCGAGTCGACCGGCGTGCCGATGATCGTTGCCGGCCCCGGTATTCCCAGGGGCCACGCGTGTGAAACACCTGTGTCGCTGATCGATATCCAGAACACGATCCTGGAGCGCACTGGTTGCGTGGCCCCCGGCAATACCAGCCCGGGCGAATCGCTCGCAAAACTGGCCAATGCGCCGGATCGGCGCGGGCGGCTTGCGTTCAGCGAGTACCATGCCGTCGGCTCGGAGACAGCGGCCTATATGCTCGCGGATGCGGACTACAAGTACCATCACTACGTCGGCTTGCCGCCCGAGCTGTTCGATGTGCGCAGCGATCCGCAGGAGTTGCGCGACCTGGCGGCGTTGCCGGAGTACGCTGATGTCGTCGCTCTCTTCGAGCGGCGTCTGCGGGAACGGCTCGATCCTGAAGGCGTGGACTTGCTCGCGAAAGCGGATCAGGCGCGCCTCGTCGAGGCGTTCGGCGGACGGGAGGCCGCGCTGCGAACCGGCACACCCGCGGCGACGCCCGTGCCGGTCGAATGATATCCGGCTCGATCGCTCGTGCAGCGCATAACTAATAATCGACGGAGACAACGCGATGGCCTCAGCAGACCTGGCAGCGACGGCGCATGAGCCGACGCGGCAAACTCGATGGAAGACGGTCATCCTCGCGAGCCTCGGTGGCTCACTGGAGATCTACGACTTCATTATCTACGGCGTATTTGCCCGTGAAATCGCGCGCCAGTTCTTTCCGGCCGCGGACCCGATCGCGTCGTTGATCAGCACCTTCGGTGTATTCGCGATTGGCTACGTGTCGCGGCCGCTGGGCGGCATCGTGCTCAGCAGTCTCGGCGACCGCTTCGGGCGGCGGCTGGTGTTTCTGGTTTCCGTGCTGGCGATGTCGGCGTCGACGATCGGCATCGGACTGATTCCCGGGTACGCGTCGATCGGCGTGATGGCGCCCGTACTCCTCGTGCTGCTGCGCCTGACGCAAGGGTTTTTCCTCGCGGGCGAATTGCCTTGTTCGATCACCTATGTGGTCGAGGAAATCCCGCAACGCGCGAGTCTCGTAAGCGGGCTCGTGATCTTCTGTCTGAACTCAGGTGTGCTAACCGCCACGCTGATCAGCCTCGTGCTTCACGCAGGCTTGAGCGCAGAGGCCGTGTTGTCTTTCGGCTGGCGGATTGCCTTTGTTTTCGGCGGGGTGATCGGGCTCGTCTCATACTGGTTGCGCACGTCGCTCGAGGAGTCGACGGAATTTCAGCGCCTGCGCAGCCATAAGGTCAAGCGTCCGTTCCGGATCGTGCTGACGGACTATCCGAAGCAGGTGACGGTGGGCGTCGGCGTGGCGGGTATCGTGAATGCGTCGAACAGTCTGCTGTTCGTGGTGTTGCCGTCGTACATGACCACGGTGCTGCATATCTCGCCAAGTCTGGCGAGCGCCGGCCAGAATGTGGGCATTGCAACGATGTCGGCGTCGCTGCTGTTCTTTGCCTGGGTCGGCGATCGCCTCGCGCCGCGTCATTGGCATCGCATCGGCTCGCTCTTCATGGTGCTCGGCAGTTATCCGTTTTACCGGCTGATCGCCGCTCACGAAATCGATCCGGTCTTCGCGTTCGTCGTAATTGGCTTTGTCGGTGGGCTGGTCAATGGGTCGTATGCGTATCTACTGGCAGATCTTTTTCCGACCAACGTGCGCTTTAGCGGTATCGCGTTGTCTCTGAATCTCGCTACCGTCATCTTCACGGGCATCACGCCGCTCGTCGTGACCCAGTTGTTGCACAAGACGGGTTCAGCGGCCGCACCGGGACTCTTTCTGACTGGCGTTGCCGTGATTGCGTTGGCGGCCGGATTGGGCATGAAACGCTATGGCGGACAGATCGGCCGTAGCGCGGAAAGGCGTTGACTGATACAGATACATAACGGTCGACAAATGATGTGACAGACCCGCGACGGACGCTCGCTGAGTCGCCCTGGTATAGTTGCGCAAGAAGAATGAAACCAGCAAACGCAACCGGGACTCAATGAAGCATCTTCTATTTGCCGCACTGATCGGCATTGTCGTTACGCCTGCTTTTGCCTACAGGTCGGAGCCGGACGAGTCGCAACTACGCGAACACCACCAGTACACCAACAGGTCTGGTCAGCACGTGCACTCACCGGCTCACTCGCGCACCGGCGGTGTGCCCACTGGCGCGACGGCTCACTGCGGCGACGGTACGTACAGTTTCAGCCAGCATCACTCCGGCACATGCTCTCATCACGGTGGGGTAGCGGAGTGGGAGTAATGCATTGGCGCACTTCCGTCGCGCAAGTGGCGTTTAGGGTGAGGCCAGACGCGTCGATTCACGCTTTCGGTCTGATGTTCTGGTTGACCCGGAAAAGGTTGTCGGGATCGTATTTCGCCTTGATCGAGGCAAGGCGGGCATAGTTTTCCCCGTAGCTCAGCTCGACCCGGCTCTCTGCCTCGTCTGCGTCCAGGAAGTTGATGTAGCCGCCTTCCAGATTGAACGGGTGGATCGCCTGCCAGTATGCGCGGCCCCAGGTCTTAAGCGCGTCGGCGTCCTTGGGGTCCGGGCTGATCGCGGCAATGACCATCGAAAAGGACGCGTCCCGCGCGCTCCACGGCGTGGCATCTTTGGGCACCCGCCGAACTGCGCCGTCGATGGGGTAAAGGTGCATCAGGCAAAAGGGCGTCGGCGCCTTGAGCGCGTGAGCGATGTGCACGTCGATCGCCTCGTCAGGCAGCGCCTTGACGAAGTCACCCTTCCAGTACCACTGCAGACCTTTAGGGAAAAACGGATCGAACAGGCTGTTGATGGCCGTCCATGGCATCTCGCCCATCCAGTTAAAGAGCGGGGCGGGCAGTTTGTCCAGCAGCGAGGCCATCAGCTGCTGGCCGTCTGCAATCGCGCCGTTGTATGCGCCGATCAGAGCACAGGCGCGTGTGTTCCAGTGCTCCTGCGGGAAAGGGTCGGTCGGCGGCACGGTTTTGAGACCGACAAAAAGACCGAGCTCTTCGGGGGCGTGTGGAATGAAGTCTCGGTAAGTCGCCATCACTTTTTTCGCGTCCCTGGCGTCCCAGAAGATTGGACCCGCGAACACCGATTTGGCGCGATGGGCCTGAAACAGGAAACTGGTGACGACCCCGAAGTTACCGCCGCCACCTCGCACCGCCCAGAAGAGGTCGTCGTGCTCGTCCTTGTTAGCGGTGACGAAAGAGCCGTCTGCAAGCACCATGTCCACCTCCAGCAGATTGTCGATCGTGAGGCCATGCTTGCGCGTGAGGTAGCCGGTTCCTCCGCCCAGGGTCAGACCTGCGACTCCTGTGCTGCCGACGATGCCGAGCGGGACCGCGAGTCCAAACGCGTGGGTCGCATGATCGAGGTCCGCTGCCGTGCAGCCTGGATCGACACGTACAGTGCGGCTCGCCGGGTCGACGCGCACGCTGCGCAGGTGCGACTGGTCGACGACGAGCCCATCGTCGCAACTGCCCAGACCGGGCCCGCTGTGTCCGCCTCCGCGGATCGCGAGAAGCAGTCTGTTCTCGCGCGCATAGTTGACTGCCGCCATGACATCGGCGGCGTCGGTGCAGCGCGCAATCACCTTGGGCCGCTTATCGATCATGCCGTTGTACAGCGATCGTGCTTCGTCGTAGTCACTGTCCGACGGACCGATCAGCCTCCCGTGAAATCCCGGAATTGCAAACTCGTTCATGACGCTGTCTCCTTAAAGAGTTACTCCATCCGGCGCCGGCGCATGTTGCGCCGCCGTGGCAGGACGCGTTAAGCCTGAGCACCGGCAAGCGCGATGTCGGCCGCGCCGGATCCATCGGCATCTACGCACCTGTCCGGACTCTTCAGAATCTGGCTTCGCCATTCACTTGATAGAAAGCATAGTGCTATAGCGCAGGGACCGGAAGGCGCTTCCGATTGACGGCACTGACAGCAAGACGAGCGAGCACGCGTCGAATGAAACGCAATCAATCGTCGGCTGGTTTGAAGCGCCGGACGCGGCGCTAATTGGTCATATGAACGGCTGCCAGCAGTCGGTCCGAGGGTAACGTTAGCAATGAATGGCTGACTTCATGAACATGCAGGCATGGTCCGGACCCGCGTTCGTAACAGATGAGGCTCGGCGCGTTTGCGCTAATCACTTACACAGACCGGCTGAGCAAGCTCGGCGTCCTGCCTGACAGAATTGCGCGAGACTTCGTCGGACTGCACGGGTTTGTCTGGTTGCAATCGGCGACGTTACTCGTCCTTGCAATGTTGGACGTCGATGGCCGTGTTTCGAGTCTCTCGCGGCAAAGCGCCGGACCGAGCCATGCGTTCGTGCGGCCGAACTCCTTTGCCGCGACGATCGGTGCGCACCATATGATTCAGGAGTGCGCACAATGCGAGTAAGGACCCGGTGACGAAGAAAACGGGCGAAAGTCCAACATGGGCGCCGATCTGGCCACCGATCAACGGGCCGATAACCTGTCCGGAAAACTGCGCTGACTGGAGGTAGCCAAGCACCGTGCCGGAATGATGCTCGTCGGCGGAATGTCGCACCAGTTTTGCGATCGATGGCAGCAGGCCGGCGATTGTCATTCCCATTAGCCCGCGCAGCAGGGCCAGTTGCCACCAGCGTGTCACGAAAGCTTGCGGGAGCAGGACGAGTGCGGTCGCCAGAAGGCAGCCGATGATCACGTTCCAGCCACCGACGCGATCGGCGAGTGCGCCCAAACGGGGTGCCGTAAGCATGCTGCCGAAAGCGGACGCGGCCATCACGATACCCGCGAACTGGGCGAGATGATCGCGCGGTACTCCTAAACGGCCGATGTAAACGGTGATAATCGGTTCAATCGACATATTGGCGAGCAAAACCATCATAGCCGTGACGAGCAGCGCGGGGATCACGTAGCGGCTCGCCTGCTCACGCGGTGATGCCGCAGCGGTGCGCTGGCGCCTGGCATCTTGCGCGCTGTCGAAATCTTCTCGGACCAACATGATCGTCGCGACGGCGGCGATTGCAATCATCGCGCCGCCGACAAAGAAGGTGCCGCGAATGCCGACGAGTCCGGGCAGAAAACCGCCAACCAGCGGCCCGATCAGATTGCCGGACAGCGCACCGGTTGATAACACGCCGAGCGCCCATCCGGCCCGCTCGCGCGGCGCCTGCGTGCCGATCATCACGATTGAAGCGGACGCATAGCCGCCAATCAAGCCCGCCAGCAGACGGAGCACGACCAGTTGATTGACGGTATGGGCAATGCCGATCAGTGACATGACGACCGCCATGCCGAGCGCCGCACGCACGAGCATGGGCTTGCGTCCATAGCGGTCGGCCAGACGGCCCCAAAGCGGCGCGGTGATTGCCGTACCAAAGAAAGTTGCACCAAACGCGATTCCCGACCATTGGACGATCGCGGCCGCCGATTTCATGCCAAGTTGCTCGACATAGAGCGGCAGGAACGGCAGCAGCATGCTTAGGCTCACGAGTGTCGTGAATGACCCGAAGACGCACACGGCCAGGTTGCGTTTCCAGTAAGCATGATTTCTTTCTGCGTACGTCGGCCGTACGCCTGGGTTTGCTGATTCAGTCATTTTTATAGAGCGGCAGTGGCTTGATGACGCTCTTCAGACTACCCGTGTGTGCCGTCGAGGAAAAATGAATAAATGGGATGACGGTGATCTGATTTGGTGATGTTGGTTCGGGGGAGGGGGCGACTAACCTGTTCGGGAGGTGGCTCTTGCACATACCTTGAGCAATTACAGTCGTCGTATGGGTGTCGATTACCTGATTCTCGCGCTGTAACAAAGGCGATAAGCGCCCCAATGATCCGGGGGGTCGGTGGAAGACGACTTGATGGTCTGGCCATCCAGAAAGAGATCGCTTTGGGGTAATGCACGGCAATGGCGTCGACTCATATCTGGACTGAACTTTTTCCAAGTCAGCTTGATGGCCACTTGAGGCGGAAAAAGGACCGATTTGCGATCGCCGTTTGACGCTTTAATTACGGCAACCGTGCGCTGTTCTTAAGGCCAAAGTTTCTACCGCCGGCGCAAGCGTAGTCCTTGCCTCGCAGCAATTCAAAATAGGCGAGTTAAAACAACGTTCGTCGCTGCTATTTTTGCTACTCATTATTCGGGACCGGTGCCTTTGCGTCGCGCCGGCATCCCGAGATGAAAGGCAATCAATCAATCAATCGCATCGCAGACAAGTTGCGATGACGTACTCATTCCGCGCCCGTGCCTCGCTCTTTTAATGATGAGAAAAAGAGTTCGGGAAGATCGACGACGGCGTTAGCTATCGCTCGTCTTCCCGGTTGCACGATTAATGCAAAGCGTCAGGTCAATACTTCGTGAGACCCGACCAAGGTCAGATTATTTTGTTGCGGCGAGCACGAACGCATCAGAACGGTTCGGCAGCGTCGCGGCAGCAATAATTGCATTGTTGTTCGCCTCGACAACACCGGTGACTGTCTGGCCGGCATACAGGCAGGGCGCGGCACCGAACGTAATGGACGTATCGTAGTAGTTGCCGTTTGAATGCGGTTTGAGCGAACCCGTGAAAACACAGCCGCTCACCCCACGTCCTGAGATCGAACCGTCGGTTGCGAGGGTCATCGTGACAAGTTCAGCCGTCTTCGCCGATCCCGCAGCGCCGCTGTAGGTTCCGGCGATCGATGCAATGCTTGGCGACTGATTGTTCAATGTACTGTACGTACCGTTAAACGTCGTGGCACTGCCGGATGAAGGCGTGATGGAGCCAGAAATGTTGCTCTTCGCGGTGTAGGTCGCATTGACGGTTTCACCGGTCACGGAGTTGCGTCCGACGACGTAGTTCATCGCATTCGCAGACTGAAAACTTCCCGAGCCGCCGGTTGCAGTACCTTGCACGAGTCCTAAAACATTCGTGGCCGTGTTGACGTAGACAAAATAGTACGCGCCGCTATCGAGAATGATGCCGGTGATCTGGTCACCGGACGAGTCGGTCCCAGTATAGATACCTTGGGCATCCGTAGGCACTGTCGGGGCGTTGGCTACGGCGCCCGTGCTACTGCCACTGCTGCTACCGCCGCCGCCGCCGCATGCGGCAAGTACAAAAGCAGACACAATCCCCGTGAATACGATTTTTTTCATGTTGGCCTCTCATTACCCCGGTTCTAAAGGGCCGGGCTTCCCCCGAATCTACTTTGGTCGAATACCCAATCATTTTTTAATGCTGTCCGGCGATGCACTGCCAAATGCTGCTGGCAATGCCTGAACACTTCGCCGAGCGCGTCATTGCACGCAGGCGAGAATATACGTCAAGTAAGATTGTGTAAGTTAAGTTGAAGAGTGGTTTTGCGATTTCGCAACATTGGCGTGTAAAGCAATTGACTGGACGTGCGTCGACAGAGATGTGCTGTATTTTTCAGGCGACGCCCGATTTGTCGACGGTGTTTTCGGTGACTTCGTGGGACCGCCGCCAAGGAGTGTCGCCTCTGCTCCACAGCAAATGGCGAGGCACGGACGATTGTCGGTGTCGAGCCAAATTTAATGCTCGAAGCATACCGGCGCGAACGGCCGTTATCGGCCGCTTCGAGTTGATCATGACAGCAACATCGCAGCTACTCGCACTGTTCTAATTCCGAGCGTGGCAATTGCTGCGAAATCACCGGCGGCGTAGGTACGTCGCTTGCGCGTCCCATCCTTATCGAAACCAGATAAAGGAGTTCTCATGACCGCCACTCACACAAGCTCTCCCGAGCAGGAACCGGGCGGCAGCGCGCCGCACGTTGAAGAAGACCGCGATCCGGCCGTGCAGTCGGGGACGCACGCGCCGGGCGGCGCACTGCCTGATGCCGACATTGCCGACGAGCGTGTCGACAAGGTCATTCCACGCGATCCGAAGGAGACGGCGTTGCACGATCATTCGATGGGCGACAGTGACGCGCGCGATACGCCAGACGAGACAGGCGGCTTGCCGCGGGCACTGTAAGTCCATCGCGGACCCTGACCGCTTGCAACGGCACGCCAGAAGCCGTGCATCGGCCGGGGTCACATGGCCTGTTCTTTGTGCCGCCACCGTCAGTCATTGCCTCACCGAGTAGACGTTCCCGATGAAGCCATCCCACCTTTCGGACCCGACTGCCCCCGGAGCAGAATCCACCGGCTAAAACGCCTGACGCGGGTCCGCTCTACAAGAACCCAATAAATCCCGAGTCCCTCACCGGCGAGCCTGGCGAAGATGTCGACGACGGCGCTGCGTCGTTCTCGTTCTCTTCCCACAGCGCATCCACGCGGATCGGTGTCTGCCGTACTCGCATTTCCGTTGCATGCCGGATGGCATTGGCAATCGCCGCATTGACGCCAATCACGCCGATTTCGCCGAGACCCATGAGCGGCAGAGCGTCATCCTCCGGCATGGCGACGAATAGTGCGTCAACTTGCGGTACGTCCGCAGCGACAGGGAGCAGATATTCCTCCAGGTTGTCGTTCAGATAGCGGCCGGAAGCGCGATCAGTCACCGTCTCTTCCAGCAACGCGGAGCCCAGACCCCACGTCATGCCGCCGCGCAACTGGTTGAGCGCCGTTGTGCGGTTGACGATCCTGCCCCCCGCAAACGCGCCAAGCAGTCGTAAGACGCGGATCTCCCGCGTGACGGCGTGAACCTGTACTTCGGCGAACTGTGCGCCAAAGACCCAGCGCGGCGAGTCGTCGATTGTCGACAGCGCGAGCTTGCCGTGGCGCAGCCTGTCGAGTGCCTCGGGTGCGCCGGACTCGGCCGTTGCCGCCAGTTCATCGATTCCGGCGCGTGCCATCCATTGTCCGACCCCGCCGCTGTCTTCGATGTGTATGCCCGCGCCGCCGATCTCGCCCATCTTCCGTAGCAGCATGGCGCAAGCGCGATCCAGCGCTGGCACGAGACTGCCTGTCGTCGACGAGCCGCCCGAGATGCCAGCCGGCGGCAATGCGGTGTCGCCGAGCCGAACGTCGATCCGTTCGATTGGAACCGCCAGCGCGGCAGCTGCTGTCATGGCCAGGATCGTATAAAGGCCGTTGCCGATTTCGTGATGCGATGTGTCGACACGCACCCGGCCGTTTGCCGACAGCACGACTCGCACCACGGCAGGGCCCACCTTGGCGGGTCGCGCAGCGCTTGCGCAGCCGAGTCCGACGAGCCAATCACCGACCCTCGTAGGGGCCGCGCGCCGGCGTGCCCAGTCGAACGCAATCGCCCCCGCGTCGAAGCACGGCATCAGACTGCGTGGTACGAATGGCCTGCCCGTGAGGTAATCCACGCTCGTGTCGTTCAGCCGCCGCAACTCGATCGGGTCCATGGCGAGTTTGGTCGCAAGTTCATCTATCGCACTCTCAAGCGCGAACAGGTAAGGCACCTCGGGCGGCGCGCGCATCGGACCCGGAGTGTTCGAATCGATGCGAACGAGGCGCTCCGATGCCTGCACATTCGCAATGCCGTAGAGGCTTGCAGTGACGTCGGTGCCTTCCATCGCAAAGCTGTCGAAGCGGGAGGTCGACGCTTCGGCATCGTGTAAAAGCGACGTGATCCGGCCTTCGCGCGTCGCCCCGAGGCGAATCCGGTGCCGGCTCATTGCACGATGATTGGCAAGCGAAAAACACTGCGCGCGCGTGGCCACGAAACGTACCGGGCGCCCCAGCCGCCGTGCAGCCCAGGCGATTGGCGCAGTGTATTGCGCGAGCGCCAGCTTGGACCCGAAATGGCCGCCGATGAACGGGCAAACGACTCGCACATCACGAGCGTCCATGTCGAGCTGCCGGGCGAGGCCGTGTTTGACGGCGCCGAGATAGCGGCTCGTATCGTAGACGGTCAGATGCGGGCCGTCCCAGACGCAGGTCGTCGAAAAAAGCTCTATCGGATTGTGATGCTGGATCGGCGTACGGTACGTCGCGTCGATCCGCACGGCCGCGCTGGCGTAGGCCGCGGGCGCATCACCTGTGCAGACGTCCTTGTAGCCTTCGTGCGCGGCGGCGAGCGGTTCGGTCAACGCGCGAGGATCGTCGAGATCCAGTGCGGCCTCGTCGACCTCGTAGTCGATTTCGATCCGTGCAGCGGCTTCGTCTGCGGCCTGCTGGGTTTGCGCGACGACCAGCGCGACGATTTGACCGGCGTAATGGATTTCAGCCGATCCGAGCGGCAGCGCCGAACTGTTCGCGTAACCGCCCGCCATCAGGTGCGGCACGTGGGCGATCGCGTTTCCAAGGTCAGCATGCGTAAAGACGCCGAGTACGCCATCGACGGCACGAGCGCATGTCAGTTCGAAGCGCACGATGCGTCCGCGGGCGATGTGGCTCGTTACCACCGATGCGTACGCGAGGCCTGGGAACACGAAGTCCGCGGCAAACTGCGCGGAGCCGGTGACTTTGGCAAATGCGTCGACCCGAACGGGTGGTGCGATCATGGATTCCATTTGCAAGCCCTTACAGATAGAAGGTCGTGCCATTTGTTCAGACCGTGAGCCTGGGCGCCAGGGCCAGGTCGGCACATGGTGCGGTGGAAGCCGCTGGCGCCAGGCCCGCTCGAATACGAACCGTTCTGGTTCAGCTTGCCACGCTTATCCTCGCTCTGCTTGGTGTGGCTTCGGCATCGCTCAATCGGCTAAAGAATGCCTGAGTGCGGCCCTGTTCGCTTGAGCCATTCCGCGCCGCGGTTTTTGAATCCTTGGAAAATCGCAACTAACGGTCAAGCCGCAACCCGTAGTCCTTACCAATCAACTGCGGCTTCGCAGGAGAGGGGGCCTCCTTGCGTGTTAGGGCATCGCGCTGCGGCGACACGGTGACAGCCTGCGCGCATTCCCGCGATGTTGGGATCTTGCCAGTGAGCCAACGATCGCGTCGCCCAAGCATGCCGGCAACCATTCTGATCTATTGGCTCCCCAAGTCGTCGCTTCGGCATCAGGTGCGCAACGAGCTTCTCGTCTAGAACTATGCTGTCGCCGTAGGAGCCGCTCCGCTTGCGGGCCATCCGATGTGTCGCGTTCGTATTCAGCGATCTTTCGTGTCGTGTGGCGGCTCGTCACCCGTGATGGTCGACGCCCGGTGCAGCTCGTCGCCGATGATCTCGATCAGCGCTTCGGCCGCCGCGCTCAATGGGCGGCGGGGATGACTGACGCAGAGAATATGTCGCACGATGCGCGGCGCCAGGATAGGACGCGCGCGCAACGTGCCGTGCCGCGCCGCCCGCTCGACGACGATGCGCGGCAGGATCGTCGCAAAGCGCGTGTGCTCGACGAGCTTGAGAATAGTAGACAACACGTCGATCTCGAAACGCGGCGCGAGTAGTAAATCCTCGTGCTGGGCGGCGCTGTCGAGCACGCCGCGCAGACCATGACGCTTGGTCGGCAAAACGAGTTCGAGTTCGGACAGTTGCCCGAATTCAATCGCGTGCGGCAGATCGGGCCCATGCACGGCGCTGGTGGTCAGCACCATCTCCTCATCGAGCAACGGGCGCGCATCGAGCGACAGACGGGCGCGCGGCTTGTTGATGATGGCGGCCTCGAGCTGCCCGCCCGCAACCCAGTCGATGAAGGTTGCGCTATAGCCGTCGGCGACGGTCACTTCAACCTCGGGGTAGCGCGCATGATAGCGCGACAGCGAGTCCGCGAGCACGCTTTCCGTCACCGATGCGATAAGCCCGATGCCCACATGCCCGGTCACCACTTCGTCGCGTTGCACGAGTTGCTGCCGCGCATGCGCAAGGTCACGCATGATCGGCAGAAACAGCCGGTACATCAGACGGCCGGCGGCGGTCGGCGCCATGCCGTGCGCGCCGCGCTCGAACAGCTGCTGATGCAGTTCGTCTTCGAGTTTCGCAATCTGCATGCTGAGCGCCGGCTGCACGATGTTGAGCCGCTTGGCGGCGCGTGTGACCGATCCGTCCTCGAACAACGCGATGAAATACTGAATTTGCTTGAGATCCATGCTTCCCTGATGGCATCAGCAATGCTAATACGGTTTGGCGCGCTCATCAGTTCGCGAACAGGCGCCGTTCTTTGGTGGCCGCATCAGCCTCCAACCCTGCAAGGCCGTCACAGCGGCTCATTGATACGCGTTTGTAAGGAGCGTGTCATCCGGGCTAATACCGATATAAGAAGCGATGATTCATCGCATCAAAAAACAGTATTAGCCGTTATGGGGCGATCCCATTAGTCTTCGTTCATGCGCTTTGCTTGACAGGCGCGCACAGATGGAGACGCTGATGAACACACGCGAAGCCGCAGCAGTCGGCATGCATTCGTTGAAACACGATTCGGATCACGCCAGCACCGGCGTGCGGTCACTGCGCGACTGGCTCGCGCATCTGGCCCGAACTGGCCGGGTCGCGACGATCGACCAACCTGTTGCGCTCGAACACGAACTGGCCGCCATCGCGAAGCGGCTCGACGGCAGCAAGGCGAGCTTCTTCACGCAACCGGGCGGCCATGCGATGCCGGTTGTCAGCGGCTTTCTCTCGAAGCGCGCGTGGATCGCAGAAGCGATGGGCGTCGAAGAGTCTTCTTTGCTTGCACGTTTTTCGGCCGCCGCAGCGGCACCGCTTGCATCGAAACTCGTCGAACGCGATAGCGCGCCGTGTCAGCAAGTGGTGCGAACCAGCGGCATCGACCTTCACGCATTGCTGCCCATTCCCACGCATAGCGAGCACGACAACGGTCCGTACATCACCGCGGGTCTCGTGATTGCACGCAATCCGCGCACGGGCGTGCAGAACGTCTCGATCAACCGCATCCAGGTGCACGGCCCGGACCGCATGGCGATTCTGCTGCTGCCGCGCCATCTGTATGCTTTCCAGCGCGAAGCGGAAGCCGCCGGCGACGCGCTCGACCTGGCTATCGTAATCGGCGTCGATCCGTTGACGATGCTCGCGTCGCAGGCAATCACGGCGATCGATCGCGATGAACTGGAAATTGCCGGCGCGTTGCACGGCGCGCCGTTGCCGGTCGTGCGGTGTGTGACGAACGGCGTGCACGTGCCCGCGTTCGCGGAGATCGTGATCGAAGGACGCATCCTGCCGAACGTGCGCGAGCCGGAAGGTCCGTTCGGCGAGTTCCCTAAGTACTACAGCGCACGGGAAGCGCGCGAAGTCATCGAAGTGACCGCGCTCACGCATCGGCGTGACCCGATTTTCCATACGATCGTGCCCGCCGAGATGGAGCATTTGCTGCTCGGTGCAATCCCTCGCGAAGCGACCCTGCTTGCCCATTTGCAGCGCAGTCATCCGGCCGTGAAGGACGTGCACCTGTCGGTGGGCGGCGTGTGCCGGTATCACTTGTGGGTGCAGTTCGACAAGCAGCGTGAAGGCGAAGCGAAAAACGTCATCCTGTGCGCGTTCGGCGCGCATTACGACATCAAGCAGGTGGTCGTCGTGGATACCGACGTCAATGTGCACGATCCCGCCGAAATCGAGTGGGCGATCGCGACGCGCTTCCAGGCCGACCGCGATCTCGTCGTGATCGCGGGCGCCCAGGGCTCGCCGCTCGATCCGTCGACCACCGTCGGTCAGCCCGACGACGCGCCCGCGTACCTGCAAGGCCAGAGCGCGAAGATGGGCCTCGACGCGACGCGTCCGGTCGTCTATCCGGCACACGTGTTCACGCGGGTCCGGATTCCCGGTCAGGACGTGGTCGATCTCGACGCGCTCGTCGCCGCGGATAACAGCGCATTCGACGCCTACCTGACACGCAATCATGACTGATAGCAAAAAGCGCATTGTCGTCGGCATGTCGGGCGCGAGCGGCGCGGTGATCGGCGTGCGTCTGCTCGCCGCGCTGCGGCGGCTGGGCACGTACGAGACGCACCTGGTGGTGTCGCCGTCGGGCGCGCTGACGGCGGCGCAGGAACTCGGCCTTGCACGCGGCGACATGGACGCGCTGGCCGACGTCGTACACAACGTGCGCGACATCGGCGCGACGCTGGCAAGCGGTTCATTCCTGACCGAGGGCATGGTCATCGCGCCGTGCTCGATGAAAACGCTCGCGAGCGTCGCAAACGGTTTCGCGGACAACCTGCTGACGCGCGCCGCCGACGTCATGCTCAAGGAGCGCCGCCGCCTCGTGCTGGTCGCACGGGAGACGCCGCTCAATCTCGCCCATCTGCGCAACATGACCCTCGCCACCGAAATGGGCGCGATCGTGATGCCGCCGGTGCCGGCTTTTTATGCGCGCCCGCAGAGCATCGACGACGTGGTCGATCACACGGTCGGGCGCATTCTCGATCTGTTCGGAATCGAGCACGGCGAGATTGCACACCGCTGGAGCGGACTGGCCGATGCCTTTGAGCGCCGCGACGAAACGGGAGGAACGACGCAATGAACCAGCGTGAGACGGCGTTCGCCGAACCGAACGCTCGCAAGGCCGAGCCTCACGCCAATGAGGCAGGACCGGCCCCGGCGCCCCAGCGCCACGTCGGCCGTCCGATGGAGCGTCTGGAAGATCCGGCAATCCTCACCGGCCGTGGCCGCTACGGCGACGACCTCGCGGTGAAGCCGGGCACGTTGCACGCGGCCGTGTTGCGTTCGCCGCACGCACACGCCGAGCTTGTTTCCATCGATGCAGCGGCGGCCGAGGGCCTCGCGGGCGTGCGCGCCGTGTTGACACGCGATGATCTGCGCGCGTGGTCGCGTCCGTTCGTGGTGGGCGTGAAGTCGCCGATGGAACAGTGGGCGCTGGCGATGGACCGCGTACGTTACGTCGGCGAACCGGTGGCGGTCGTGATGGCCGAGTCGCGCGCGCTCGCCGAGGACGCACTCGATCTCATCAAGGTCGAATACGCGATGCTCGATCCGGTGACCTCGATCGAACAGTCGGTGCAAAGCGACGCGCCCGTGCTGCACGAGCGCGTGGGTACGAATGTCATCAGCGACCGGCATTTTCGTTACGGCGAGCCTGAAGCGGCCTTCGAACACGCGCCGCATCGCGTGAAACTGGTGGCGCATTATCCGCGCAACACGTGCGCGCCGATCGAATGCGGCGTGGTGATCGCGGAATATCTGTCCGGCGACGAAGGGTACGACGTCACGTCGAACTTCATGGGCCCGTTCTCCCTGCACGCGGTGATGGCGATGGCGCTGAACGTGCCCGCGAACCGGTTGCGTCACAAGGCGCCGCGCGATTCCGGCGGTAGCTTCGGCGTGAAGCAGGCAGTCTTCCCGTACGTCGTGCTGATGTGTCTTGCGGCGCGCAAGGCCGGGGCGCCCGTCAAGTGGGTCGAAGACCGGCTCGAACATCTGAGCGCCGCGACCTCGGCGACTGCGCGTCTGTCGACGCTCGAAGCGGCCGTCGAAGATGATGGACGGATCGTCGCGCTGTCCTACGATCAGCTCGAGGACGTGGGCGGCTACGTGCGCGCGCCCGAGCCTGCGACGTTCTACCGGATGCACGGCTGTCTCACCGGGGCGTATGCGATTCCCAATCTGCTGGTGCGTAACCGCGTCGTGCTGACCAACAAGACGCCGACCGGCCTCGTGCGCGGGTTTGGCGGCCCGCAGGTGTATTTCGCGCTGGAGCGGTTGATACAGCGCATCGCGATCGAATTGAAGCTCGATGTGCTCGACGTGTATCGGCGCAACTTCGTGCCCGCCGACGCGTTTCCGTATCGCGCGGCGGCGGGTGCGCTGCTCGACTCCGGCAACTACCAGGAAGCGCTGCGCCGCTCGCTCGATGACGGCGGCTACCGCGAACTGGCCGCGCGCCGCGACGCTGCGCGCAAGGAAGGGCGTCTGTACGGAATCGGCTTTGCGGCAATCGTCGAACCGTCGATCTCGAACATGGGCTACATCACCACGGTGATGCCGGCGGAGGCCCGCAGGAAGGCCGGCCCGAAAAGTGGCGCGATCGCCAGTGCAACCGTCAGCGTCGATCTGCTGGGCGGCGTGGTCGTCACCATCGCCTCGACGCCCGCAGGCCAGGGTCACATGACCGTCTGCGCGCAGGTCGTCGCGGACGTGCTTGGACTGGACCCCAAGGACATCGTCGTCAACGTCGAATTCGATACGCACAAGGACGCATGGTCCGTCGCGTCGGGCAACTATTCGAGCCGCTTTGCGGGCGCGGTGGCCGGCACGGTGCATCTGGCCGCCACGCGCGTGCGTGACAAGCTCGCACGCGTGCTCGCGAAGGATTTCGGCTGTGCGCCCGGCGACGTGCGCTTCGAAGGCGCGCGCATTTTCCGCGCTGGCGCACCCGAGCGCGCGTTGCCCTTTGCGCGCGCCGCGAGCAATGCGCCGCATTGGGCGCCCGCGCTGCTGCCGGACGGCGAGGAGCCGGGTCTGCGAGAGACCGTGTTCTGGTCGCCGCCGAACACGGATGCACCGGACGACCAGGATCGCATCAACACATCGGCGGCGTATGGTTTCGCGTTCGACATGTGCGGCGTCGAAGTGGATCGCGCGACGGGGCGCGTGCGAATCGACCGCTACGTCACCGTGCACGATGCCGGCACCCTTCTCAATCCGGCGCTCGCGGACGGCCAGATTCGCGGCGCGTTTGCGCAGGGCCTCGGCGCCGCGCTGATGGAAGAGTTCCGCTACGGCGCGGACGGCAGTTTCCAGTCCGGCACGCTCGCCGACTATCTGATGCCGACCACCTGCGAAGTGCCCGATCCCGTGATCGTGCATCTCGAAACGCCGTCGCCCTTCACGCCGCTCGGCGCGAAGGGCTTGGGCGAAGGCAACAACATGAGCACGCCGCCGTGCATCGCGAACGCGGTGGCCGATGCACTCGGCGTCGAGGATATCCGGCTGCCGCTCACGCCGCCGAAGGTGCTGGAGATGATCGGCATCGACGATCCGGAACCGTCGCGTCCCGAGTATCGCGAGGCCCCGGTGAAGAAGCCGGCCGTGGCCGGCGGCGGCCGCGCGCTGACCGCGCAAGGCCGTGTCGATCTGCCCGCGACGCCCGAGGCGGTATTCGCGGTGCTGCTCGATCCGAAGGCGCTCGCGAATGTGATTCCCGGCTGTCATGCGCTGGATGAGACCGCGCCCAATCAGTATCGCGCCGACGTGACAGTGGGCGTCGGCATGATCAAGGCGCGGTTCGAAGCGCGCATCGGCTTGTCGGAAATCGATGCGCCGCATCGTCTGCGTCTTGCGGGCGCGGGCATCTCGCCGCTTGGCAGCGCGCGCGGCAGCGGTCTCGTCGAACTCACGCCGCAAGCGAACGGCACGCGGCTCACTTACGACTACGAAGCCCAGGTGTCGGGCAAGGTTGCGGCGGTCGGCGGACGAATGCTCGAAGGCGCGGCCAAGGTCGTGCTCAGGCAATTGTTCGAATCGCTCGGACGGCAGGCGGCGGGCAAGCCGGCGCAGCCGCGTGGATCGTGGCTCGCCCGCTTTTTCGCGCGTTTCAGGAGGCAGGCATGAAGCCCGCGGCATTCGATTATTTACGGGCAGGCACCGCGCAGGGCGCGCTCGACGCGCTCGCGCAATACGGAGAAGACGCGCGCGTGCTGGCGGGCGGCCAGTCGTTGATGGCCGTGCTCAACATGCGGCTCGCGCAGCCGAAGGTATTGATCGATATTTCGCGCACTGCCGAACTGGACAGTGTGCGAGTCGATACGAGGGCAGGGCATTTCGTCGTCGGCGCGGCGGCGACGCAAGGCAGCGTCGAATGGCGTGCAAGTTTGCACGACGAAGTGCCTTTGCTGGCGCTGGCCTTTCCGCACATCTCGCATTTTCAGATCCGTAATCGCGGAACCGTGTGCGGCTCGATCGCCCATGCGGACCCGAGCGCGGAATTGCCGCTCGTGTTGAGCGCGCTTGGCGGCGACGTGATGCTGCGCTCAAAGAAAAAGCACCGCACGTTAGCCGCGCAAGACTTCTTTCAGGGAATGCTGATGACCGCCCGCGAACCCGACGAACTGGTGGAAGCGGTGCGCTTTCCGCTGCGAAAGCCGGGCGAGCGCTATGGGTTCAGCGAGTTCTCCGCGCGCCACGGCGACTTCGCGATCGTCGCCTGCGCGGCGGTGGTCCGCGACGATTCGATCCGGATCGCGGTAGGCGGCGTGGCGGACCGGCCGGTGACGGAAACGTGGCCGGCGTTGACCGGCGACGACCTGCGCGGTGCACTGAACGATCTCAGCTGGAAATTGAATGCGCAGGACGACGCGTACATCAGCGCAAAGTATCGCCGGAATCTGGTCCGGCAACTCGGATGGCGCGTGATCGAGGAGGCGAAGTGAGCAAGATGTCGGACACTCTCATGCGGCACGGCGAAGCGCAGCGCATCACGCTGACGCTCAACGGCCGCGAACGAAGCGGCTATTGCGAGCCGCGCGAACTGCTGTCGGATTTCCTCCGGCATGAACTTGGCGCGACCGGCACGCACGTGGGCTGCGAACACGGCGTGTGCGGTGCGTGCACGGTGCACGTCGGCGGTGTGGCGGCGCGCTCGTGTCTGATGCTTGCGGTGCAGGCGGACGGGCGGCGCGTCGAAACGGTAGAAGGCCTCGCGCCCGCGCAGACGCTCGGCGATCTGCAGCAGGCTTTTCAGCGTCATCATGCGCTGCAGTGCGGTTTCTGCACGGCGGGCATCCTGATGTCGTGCGCGGACTTTCTGCAACGCATGCCGGACCCGAGCGAAGAACAGGTGCGCGAGATGCTGTCGGGCCACATCTGCCGCTGTACGGGCTATACGCCGATCGTGGCGGCGGTGCTGGACGTCGCGGCACGGCGCCGAAACGCTGCCGCTGGGAAGGAGGTCGAGCATGCTTGATCTCGGGCGTACCTTTTTGCAGAGCGTCGAACGCAGCCCGAATGCGCTCGCGCTCGTCGATGGCGAGCAGCAACTGACGTACGCGCAATGGCATCGCGTGATCCTGGATGTTGCCGCTAACCTGCGCGAGCAGGGCTTGCAGCGCGGCGACCGGCTGCTCGTGGTCCTGCAGAACCGGTGGGAGATGGCCACGCTGCATTGGGCCGGCCAATTCGCGGGCATCGTGATCGTGCCGCTGAACTGGCGCGCGAAGACGGAAGAGCTCGACTACTGCGTAAGCGATGCGGCTGCCAGGGCAATCGTCTACGAGCCCGTGTCCGCCGACGCAGTGATGCAAAGCCCCGCAGCGCAGAAGGTGCCGCGCATCGGACTCGACGACGCGCCCGGCCGCACGATCGATTTCGCCGCGCTGCTCGCGCCTTGCGGCGGCAGCAACGTTGAGCACGAGAGCGGCGAAAGCGGCCAGGCCAAAGTGACGACGCACGCGAGCGCGGAGGACATTTCGCTGATCCTCTATACGTCGGGCACCACCGGAAAAGGCAAAGGCGTGCCGCGCCGGCATCGGCATGAACGCGCAGGCGCGCTCGCGCATGTCGCGCAGAACCTGTACCGGCGCGGCGAACGCACACTCGGCGTCATGCCGCTTTATCACACGATGGGCGTGCGCTCGCTGCTCGCCATGGCGCTGGTCGACGGCCTGTTCGTCTGTGTGCGGCGCTGGAACGCGAAGCTCGCGCTCGAATGCATTTCGAAGCATGCGCTGACCTGCCTGTATCTGGTGCCGACGCTGTATCACGATCTGATCGCGGAAAGCGCGTTTGCCAGCACGGACACGTCGTCGGTCAGAAAGCTCGGCTTCGCCGGTGCGTCGATGAACGACGGGTTGCTCAAGCGCCTCTCGGCCGCGTTCGAGCCGGAACTGTTCGTCAATCACTATGGCTCGTCCGAGGTCTACACGTTCAGCATCGACCAGGACGCGCCGCGCAAACCCGGCAGCGCGGGCCGCGCAGGCATCAATACCCGGCTGCGCGTGGTCGCGCTCGACGCACAGTCGCCCGATGACATCGTCGCCGCCGGCGAAGAAGGGCAGATCATTGTCGATCTGCTCGGCGACGAAGCGTTCGAAGGCTACTGGAACCGCCCGGACGCGAACGCGAAGTCGTTGCGCGACGGCTGGTACTTCACCGGCGACACTGGCTATCTGGATAGCGAAGGCGATCTCTTCGTGACTGGCCGCATCGACGACATGATCATCAGCGGCGGAGAGAACATCTCGCCGGTGGATATCGAGTCGGTGCTGTCCCTGCATCCCGCCGTCGACGAAGTGGCGGTGGCGGGCGTCAAGGATGAGCGCTGGGGCCAGCGCGTGGTCGCGTTCATCAAGCGCCGCGAATATGTGGACGCGGGCATGCTCGACACGTGGTGCCGCGAGTCCGATCTCGTCAACTTCAAGCGCCCGCGCGATTACGTGTTCGTCGACGACATCCCGAAGTCGCCGGTCGGCAAGATTTTGCGCCGCAAGTTATCCGCGGGCGAGTACGCGCCCGATCCGCAGGAACAGACCGCGCCGGCTACGCCATCGGCCGCCGCGCAGTCCACCGAAACCACCAAGGAGTAAACCGTTATGACCGAACTCGCTCATCGCGCCGACGCATTGCTGCAAAACCTGGACGGCTTTTCCGTCGAAGTCGATGCCGCACGCGAACGCGCGGACATCATTCTCCATCGCCCGCCGTTCAACGTGATTTCAATGCACGCGCGCGACCAGTTGCGCACCGTTTTCGAAGCGCTCGACGACGACGACCGTGTTCGCGTGATCGTCGTGCGCGCGAAGGGCGAGCACTTTTCGAGCGGCGGCGACATCAAGGGCTTTCTCGAAGCGTCGCCGGAACGCGTGTCGAAGCTTGCATGGAATATCGCGGCGCCCGCGCGTTGCTCGAAGCCGGTGATTGCGGCCAACCGCGGTTTCTGCTTCGGCGTGGGTTTTGAATTGTCGCTCGCGTGTGACTTCCGCATCGTCACCGACACCACGTTCTATGCGCTGCCGGAGCAGAAGCTCGGCCAGATTCCCGGCTCGGGCGGCTCGGCGCGATTGCAGGCAATGGTCGGCATTGGCCGGACCAAGGACATCGTGATGCGCTCACGCCGCATTCCCGGCAAGCAGGCGTACGAGTGGGGCATCGCGGTGGATTGCGTGGCCGACGCGGAACTGGAATCGGCCACCGATGCGCTGGTCGATGAGTTGCGCGCATTCTCGCCGCTCGCTCAACGCACCGCGAAAAAGTTGTTGAACGATTCGGAAGACGCGCCGCTGTCGATCGCGATCGAACTGGAAGGGCACTGCTACAGCCGGCTGCGTGCGTCGGACGATTTCCGCGAGGGCGTCGAAGCGTTCCACGGCAAGCGCAAGCCGGTGTTCCGCGGCTCCTGACGCGCCGCTGCGCATAAAACAACAGACTGGAGACATGAGAATGGAGCGCTACGACTACGTGATCGTAGGCGGCGGCTCGGCGGGATGCGTGCTTGCGCATCGGCTGTCCGCGTCGCCATCGGTGCGCGTCGCGCTGATCGAGGCGGGCGCCGACACGCCGCCTGGCGCGGTGCCCGAGGCCATTCTCGACAGCTATCCGATGCCCGTGTTCTGTGGCGACACCTACATCTGGCCGGAGCTGAAGGCGAAAGCCACGCGTGACGCCACGCCGCGCGTGTACGAGCAGGGCCGCGTGATGGGCGGCGGCTCGAGCATCAACGTGCAGTCGGCGAATCGCGGCCTGCCGCGCGATTACGACGAGTGGGCCGCCAACGGCGCCGACGGCTGGTCATGGCGCGATGTGCTGCCATATTTCCGCAAGCTCGAACGCGACGTGGATTTTCCGGGCGGCGAGCTGCATGGCAGCGATGGTCCGGTCCCGATTCGCCGCATCATGCCGAAGGATTGGCCGCCGTTTTGCGATGCTTTTGCGAAAGGCTTTCGCGCGGTCGGCCTCGCGGAACTGCGCGATCAGAACGGCGAGTTCGGCGACGGCTTCTTTCCCGGCGCGTTCTCGAATCTCGACGACCGGCGCGTGTCCACGGCCATCGCCTATCTTGACGAAGCGACGCGCAAGCGTCCGAATCTCAGTGTGTACGCGAATCTGCGCGTCGAGCGCATCGTGATGGAAGGCGCGATCGCGCGCGGTGTGCTGGCTATTGCGCCAAACGGCGAGCGCGTGCAGTTTTCAGCTGGCGAAGTCGTGTTGAGTGCGGGCGCGTTGCAGTCGCCGGCACTGCTGCTGCGCGCCGGCATCGGCGCTGCGCAGGAGCTTGCCGAACTCGGCATCGCCTGTGCGGTGGATTTGCCTGGCGTCGGGCGCAATCTGCAGGATCATCCGTCGCTCACGTTCTGCCATTTCCTGGAGCCGCGCTTTCGCATGCCGCTCGCGCGCCGCCGCGCCAGCATGACGGCCGCACGCATCAGTTCCGGTGTAGCAGGGTGCGACGCGTCCGACCTGTATTTGTCGAGCGCAACGCGCGCCGCATGGCATGCGCTCGGCACCCGGCTGGGCCTGTTTTTCCTGTGGTGCAACCGGCCCTATTCTCGCGGTCGTGTGCAACTCGCGTCGTCCGATCCGTTCGCCGCGCCAAGCGTTGATCTGAATCTGCTCGACGATGAGCGCGATGTGCAGCGACTGGCCTTCGGTGTGCGCCTGCTCGCGCACGTTGTCGCCGCGTCCGGTCTGGGGCGCGCTGACAGTCTGGGGCGCGACTTTTTTCCTGCTGCATTTTCGCCGCGCGTCAAGGCGCTCAGCAAGGTGGGCGCCGGCAATGCGCGCCTCACTTCGATGCTCGGCGTGATGCTCGATCTGCCCGCGCCGCTGCGACGGGTGCTGATCGAACGCTTCTTCACGAAGGGCTTGCGGACGAGTGCGCTGCTCGACAACGAGCGGGCGCTCGCCGACTTCATCCGCGCGAACGTTTTCGGCGTCTGGCATGCGAGCGGCACCTGCCGCATGGGTGACGCACGCGATCGCGACGCGGTGACCGATACCGAGGGCCGGGTGCGCGGAACGCAAGGCTTGCGCGTCGTGGACGCGTCGCTGATGCCGCGACTGCCGTCCGCCAATACGAACATACCGACCATCATGATCGCCGAGAAAATCGCCGACGCAATGGTGGCGCAGCGACGGGCGAGCGCGGCGTCGCCGCTGGCCGCGCTGTACTAACGATTCATTAACCCCGCAAAGAGCGCGCATCGAAGCGCGCCTGCCGTACCGGGCCAGTCAATCGCCAGCCCGGCGACACTCAAGGAGATTTCTATGTCCGTAGCAGCGCAAGAGGGGACCGTCGCGGTTCCGGTCAATCAACGGCAGGTCATGGGCGCGGTGATGGCCTCGTGCATGGGCTGGGCGCTCGATCTGTTCGATCTGTTCGTGCTCCTGTACGTCGCGCCCATTGTCGGGCGGCTGTTCTTTCCGTCCGAACACGCGATGCTGTCGCTCGCGGCGGTGTATGCGTCTTTCGCCGTGACGCTGCTGATGCGTCCGCTCGGCTCCGCACTATTTGGCTCGTATGCGGACCGCCACGGCCGCAAGGGCGCGATGATCGCAGCGGTGGTCGGCGTCGGCGTATCGACGGCTGCGTTCGGCGTGCTGCCGACGGTCGCGCAAGCGGGTCTCGCGGCGCCGATCCTCTTTCTGATTCTGCGTCTGGTGCAAGGCGTATTCGTGGGCGGCGTGGTCGCATCCACGCACACGATCGGCACCGAATCGGTCGCGCCGAAGTATCGCGGCGCGGTTTCGGGGCTGATCGGCGGCGGCGGCGCAGGGCTCGGCGCGTTGCTCGCGTCGCTCACCTATCTGGCGATGTCCGCGCTCTTTCCGGGCAATGCGTTCGAGGTGTGGGGCTGGCGCTGCATGTTCTTCACCGGCATCCTGAGTTCGGTGCTCGGTCTGTTCGTGTTCAACAGTCTCGAAGAGTCGCCGCTCTGGAAAAAGATTGCTGCGGAAAAAGCCGCGAAAGCCGCGGCCCAG
Source organism: Paraburkholderia sp. PREW-6R (assembly GCF_039621805.1). NCBI lineage: Bacteria > Pseudomonadati > Pseudomonadota > Betaproteobacteria > Burkholderiales > Burkholderiaceae > Paraburkholderia > Paraburkholderia sp. PREW-6R. The sequence continues at coordinate 166,885 of NZ_CP155075.1, forward strand.
GTGACGCATGCAACGGCCGAAGTGGTGCGCTCGCCGGTTCGCACGCTGTTCTCGCGCGAGTATCGCGGCGTGCTGTTCGTGAACCTGCTGCTGACGATCGGCGGCGGTAGCGGCTATTACCTGACGTCGGGCTATCTGCCGACGTTCCTCAAGGTGGTCAGTCACGCACCGAACGGCGCCGCCGCCGCCATCCTGATGATCAGCAGCCTGGCCGTAGTGGTGGCGTCGGTCGCGGCGGGGCACCTCAGCACGTTTATCGGCCGCAAATGGACGTTCATCTGGGTCGGCCTGATTCGGCTCGTCGCGCTGCCAGGGCTGTTCCTGCTGTTGCCGACCGCGCAAAGCATCACGATGGTCGGCGTGTACGCGGTCGTGCTGTCCGCGCTTGGCAGCGCGGGTTACGCGCCGGTGCTGATTTTCCTGAACGAGCGCTTTCCGACTGCGATCCGCGCGACCGGCACCGGCCTGTCATGGAACATCGGCTTCGCGATTGGCGGGATGATGCCGACCTTCGTCTCGCTGGTCGCGAAGGATGCGAGCCAGTTGCCACTCACGCTCGCAATCTTCGCGGGCGCGATCAGCGTGATTTTCCTGGTCGGCGCATTCGTGGTGCCCGAAACGCTCGGCAAACTCGGAAAGCTCGACAACGGGGCGCGCACGCGCAACCCGTGATGACGGTCAGGCGTCGGATGAGCCGATCGTCACGCGGCGAATCTCCTCGGTGATGATCGCGATCAATGCCTGCGCGGCCGGACCAATCGGCCGCTTGGGATGCGTGACCTGAATGATCTGACGCACGATCGGCGGCGACACGATCGTGCGCGCGCGCAGCAGACCGGCGTCGACGTCCGCCTGCACGACGACGCGCGGCAGGATCGTGGCGACGCTGCTCTGCTTGACGAACTGCACGATGGTGCTCAAGAGATCAATCTCGAACTTCGGCCTGATCAGAACGTCGGCGGCCATCAGCGCTGCGTCGAGCGCACCGCGCAGGCCGTTGCGGCGCGTCGGCAGAACCAGCTCGAAATCCGTGTGCTGCGTCAGGTCGATTTCGTCGGGCAGGTCGGGGTCATGTGTCGCGCTCGTCACCAGCACCATTTCTTCGACGAGTAGTGGCTCCACGTCGAGCGTGAGACGTCCGCGCGGCTTGTTGATAATGGCAGCGTCGAGGCGGCCTGCCTCGACCGCGTCGATCAGCTGCGCGCTGAAGCCATCGGCCACCGATACCTCGACTTGAGGAAACATCGCGTCGAATCTCGCGAGCGATTCGGGCAACACGCTCTGCGCCTCCGACGACACCATCCCTAGCGACACGCGCCCCGTCACCACCACGTCGCGGCGGCTCATGTGCTCGCGCGCGTGCGCGATGTCGCGCATGATCGGCGTGTAGAGCCGGTACATCAGCCGGGCGGCGTCGGTCGGCGCCATGCCATGCGGTCCGCGCTCGAAGAGTTTCTGGCGGACTTCCTTTTCGAGCCTGGCAATCTGCATGCTGAGCGCAGGCTGCGCGATGTTCAGCCGGCTCGCCGCGCGCGTAACGGTGCCTTCTTCGAACAGGGCGATGAAGTATTGAATGTGCTTCAGTTCCATGCAGGCGTTACCGGCTTCATCGTAAATAGCGAATAGACACGAAATCGGCTGACATGACAAGAGTGCGGGAGCGCTAGCAGCCGCGCGCGGTCGTGACGAAGCGCTCCTGGGGGCGCGAGCACAACGCTTGGCAAGGCCACCCGGCAGTCACAGGACCAGTGATCCAGCAGCCCCAGTCACGATACCCGCTGTGCCATCAGGCGTCTGTACTTGCGTGACCAGTCAGAATCCGCAATCGGCGAAGGCAACCGCAAGCCGGGTCGCAGCGCTCCTCGGTAACTGAATGCTCACTCGTAACGTGGATGCGCCCACTATGAGCGACCACAAGAAGTCGCGCGTGTTGTGTGGGTAGCCGCCCGAAGCTCGTCAAACAGACCTGCGCTCCGATTCGGTAACACCATTATCGACTGTCACCACTGATCCGGGAATTATCAGATGCCGGGCTGGGATCTACCATCGATGCACCTAATGAACAAGGTGCACTGCAATGGACATCCAGACGAACGGCACGCGGATTCACGTCAAGCAGCAAGGCAGCGGGGAATTGGCACTCGTATTCCTGCATTACTACGGCGGCTCGTCCCGAACGTGGGACCGAGTGGCAGGTGAGTTGTCCGACCGCTACCGGATCGTCGCCACCGATCATCGAGGCTGGGGCGACTCCGAGGCGGCCGCAGATGGCTACCGTATCGCTGATCTTGCTGCGGACGCCGAGGGCGTCATTGAAGCGCTGGGATTGCAACGCTGCGTTCTCGTCGGTCACTCGATGGGCGGCAAGGTCGCGCAACTCATCGCATCGCGCCGGCCGCGCGGGCTCGAGGGCCTTGTGCTCGTCGCCCCGTCGCCACCGTCGCCGATGCGCCTCTCCGATGAGCAGCGTGCGACGTTGGCCGGCGCGTATCAATCTCTTGAATCGGTCGAGTTCGTTATCGATCACGTGCTGACCGCGAAACCGCTCGACGCCGCCTGCCGCCAGCAAGTGATCGAGGACAGCCTGAAGGGCGCGCCGCAGGCCAAGGCGGCGTGGCCGAACGTGGCGATGCGCGAAGACATCAGCGAGGCGGTGGCGGCGATTGACGCCCCGACCCTCGTCATTTCCGGGGAGCTGGACCAGGTGGATCGCGTCGCGACGCTGCAGGCCGAACTGCTGCCTCGCATTCCGCACGCGGCGTTGCACATCCTGCCGGGAACGGGACACCTGTCGCCGCTGGAAGCTCCGCTCGAAGTTGCACAGACCATCGCGCGCTTCGTCGCGGCTATCGAGGACAGGTGCGCCGTGTGCAGCACGCCCGGCGAGGTCCCGGTGGTTTTCGACGCGGCATTGAATGCGGGCGATCTCAATGCGCTGGTCAGCGTGTTCAGCAATCAGGCCACGATGCGGATGACGAACGGCGACGTGGTACAGCAAAACAACGCTGAATTACGTAGCGGTTTCGCGCAACTGCTGGCACTCCGACCGCGCATTCGCAACACCGTGCGTCGTGTGCTGCAGAGCGGCGACATCGCACTCGTGCTGCTCGACTGGACGCTGAACGTGACGCTGCCAGACGGGCAGCCCCACGTGGAGCACGGTACTGCCACGCAGGTCATGGAAAGGGGACGCGACGGTGGCTGGAGACTGCGCATTTCGAACCCGCTGGGGCTGAACTGAACCGGCAGGTGTGGCCCATCAACCACGTACAAGGAAAATACATCGTGACTCCCCCATCCATCATCACGATCCCGATCCTGCCGTTGGGCATGGTGCATTGCCACCTGGTTGTCGGTACAACCGGTTGCATCCTGGTCGACACGGGCACGCCGGGATCGGAGACGAAGATCGAGCGTGCGTTGAGGAAGATTGGCCGCGGCTTTCACGATGTCACCTTGATTGTCATCACGCATGCGCATACCGACCATGCGGGGTCGGCTGCCCGACTGCGTGAACTCACGGGCGCACCGATCCTTGCTCATGCGGCCGATCTGGACTACTACGAGCGGCGCAAGGAGATGACATACTGCGTCGCCCATTGGTGGGGACCGCTTTTCCTGCGCTCCGGGTTGCCTCTTGAGCCCTACCTGCCTTTCACGCCGGACATCCTGCTGCAGGAGAGCGCCAGCTTCGATCTGAGCGGCTATGGGATCGACGGGCTGGCAACGCACACCCCAGGCCACACGGCGGGCTCTGTGTCGGTCGAGCTGAGCAGTGGCGACGCATTGGTCGGCGATCTGGTGGCATCGGGTGTCTTTCTCGGGGGAATCATGCGCAAGCGCCACGCCATGCGTCCTCCGTTCGAAGACGACCCGAAAGCTGTCAGCGCAGCGTTGCTCGGCATGGTCGACGCGGGAATACGGCGCTTCCACATGGGCCACGGCGGTCCGCTGCCCGCCGAAGAGGTGCGTCGGCACGCCGGCTCACTGCAACTCCTTGCACCGGGCCGCAGATACGGAATGCAGGCGACCGGGTGCACCTGTTCCCAGCGCAAGCTGACGCGCATGGCGGACCAGGACTTCGCATGACGCGAGTCGGCGCCCTATCGAGAGCCCTCGACGGTTCCGGAACTGGAACGGTGTAGGCGAGCGCGGTTGAGAAACCGGGCATCACATCCTCGCGCCATGGACCCGACCGCTCAGTTGCTTCGCCGTACCTGGCTAGCCGAGTGTGACGGACCGTACCGCGGAGGCGCCGGCTTGCGCAGAGGGCAATGCGCTGAGTCCGATGCGCAGGATACTTCCACATCTGTCGCACTGACCGGTGACACTTTTCGTGGGTTTATCGCCAGGCCTGCCGCCCATCCGCACAGGGACGAGCGCGCCCCTCGTGCATATATTGCATTTTTGAGAACTTTGCACTTCAGATTCACATACGAAAGGCCACGTGGACCGGTTAAGGGCGCGCCGCCGCAGTACGTTGCAGTCGACATTCCAGTGGGTATTACGGCAGGCGGAATCCATACTTTAAGTCGTCATTCGACTCGTCGCGCGAACATCGTTAGTTCGCTGGACGGCGGCGCGCATCCGCCGGGCGAGTGATCGAGGGAACGCGTTCGCGATCACGACTTCAACCGCGATCTCCCCAACCATGTGACATGTGGCATCGCCCGCGTCAGCCGGGCTGATCGAGGCACGGAGGGCCCTTGGCATCCGATGCCAAAGGCTCCCCGCACGGTTATGTCAGTGTTTTTTCATCCGAGCGGCGACGACCAGAGACAGCAGGCAGCCGACCGCTAGATAGGCCGCCACCGGATGCCACGAGCCACCCGCGAAGCTGACCAGGCCGACGGCAATGAACGGCGTGAAGCCGCCGCCCACGACACTCGCGACCTGATAGCCGACGCCTGCGCCGCTGTAGCGATACTCGGTGCCGAACAGCTCGGTGAACATCGGCTGCTGCACGCTCACCACCATGTCGTGTGCGACGTTGGCGAGCAACACGGCGAAGACGACGATCCAGAGTGTTGAACGCGCGTCGAGAGCGAGAAAAAACGGCACGGCGCTCAGCATGCCCACGAGTGCGCCGACGATATAGATGCGGCGGCGTCCGAAACGGTCGGCAAGCAGCGCAAAACAGGGAATGGTCACGACGCTCACGACGCCCACCAGCAGACCGATGTTGAGGAAGAACTGGCGCGGCATGCCGAGATTGGTCGTCGAATAACTCAGTGCGAAAGCCGTGACGATGTACATCGTGAAGAGTTCGGCAAGACGCAGTGCGATGATGAGCAGGAAGGCTTTCGGGTGCTGACGCAACGCCTCGACGATCGGCAGGCGTGCGCGATGACGGGGCTTTTCGACCTTTTCGACGAACTCTTTCGACTCTTCCATGCTCGAGCGTACCCACAGACCGATCAGCACGAGTACCACGCTGAAGACGAAGGGAATGCGCCAACCCCATGTTCTGAAAGTCTCGTTGTCCATCGTCTGGCTCAGGATCGACACAATGCCGGTGGCGAGGATCAGTCCGACGCCGTAACCCACCTGAACGCCGCTGCTGTAAAACGCCTTCTTTTTCTCCGGTGCGCTTTCAACGGCCATCAACGCCGCTCCGCCCCATTCACCGCCCACCGCGAAGCCCTGGATTGCGCGCAGTAACACGAGCAGCGTCGGCGCCCACCAGCCGATCGTCGCGAACGTCGGCAGGAAGCCGATTAGCGCGGTCGACAGTCCCATCATCATGACGGTCAGCACCAGCATGCGCTTGCGTCCGAGCCGGTCGCCGTAGTGCCCGAACACGAAGCCGCCGAGCGGGCGAAACAGGAAGCCCACCCCGAAGGTGCCGAAGGCGGCAAGCGTGCCCATTGCCGGACTGATTTGCGGAAAGAACTCACGGTTGAAGATGATGGCGGCGACGATGCCGTAAAGCAGAAAGTCGTACCAGTCGACCACTGCGCCGACAAAGCTGCCCAGCGCTGCTTTGCGCGCGCGGCTCTTGTCGGAGCGGACGAAAGTGGTGGCTTCGGAGGATTGAACGGCGAATGTCATGGCGTGTCTCGAATGTGTTTCGTTTAAGCGTCCGGCTAATGTGGTCGGCAAAGGCGCTTGCCGGGCGAACGCTGACTCCAGAATAGGGAACTGTCTTGAGCCGGGCAATACTTTAACGGAGGTCACGGATCGATGATCGAACGACAGTGCGCGATTAACGCTCATTTCGAGGGATAGCACCAGGCTCCGACGGTCGTACGGACGCCGCGCGTAGAAGCGGCGTCGGCAGGTCTTCATCAGTCTGTCGCAGACAGCCGCGTGCTGCGCGATTGCACTGACGTCAACGGGCAGCGGATCACAGGCTCTCAGGACGAGAGGCGACGCGTTGATGACCAGATCAAAAGCCGTGCGGATTGCCATCCGCCGGCCAAAAGGCTCGGCGCGCAGGCACAATGCAACGCGTTCGCGCGATAATCGCACACAGTGGTGCGCTCAATGCACAAAGTGAGGGTTCTCTCCATGACGAGACCGCAGTTGGACAAGCGTGACTGGATCGCCGGCCTGGAGAAAGGGTTGGCGATTCTGGAGGCGTTCGACAGCGACCATGCGCGCATGACGCCCACCCAGGCGGCAGCGCGAACCAATATGACGCGCACGGCGGCGCGCCGATATCTGCTGACGCTCGAGCACCTTGGCTATGTGCAGGGAGATGGCAAGCAGTTCGGTTTGACGCCGCGCGTGTTGCGGGTTGGGTGGTCGTACTTCGACTCAGCGCGTTTGCCAAAGCTGGTTCAGCCGTATTTGCAGCAGTTGAGCGCGGCGATCAGCGAGTCGGTGTATGTCAGCGTACTCGACGAATGGGAACTGGTGTTCATCGCGCGCAATGGCACGTCGCGCGTAATGACTACGGGCTTCGTGCTCGGCGCGCGCGTGCCGGCACCGCTTGCTTCACCTGGCGTCGTGCTGCTCGCGTACAAACCCGATATGGATTCCGTGCGCGAATGGCTCGACGGTACCGAACTGCTTCCTTTTACGCCGCATACGTTGACGAACAAGACACGTCTGATGGAGACGATCCGTCAGGCGCACGCCGATGGTTTTGCCGTGATCGAGCAGCAACTGCAGATCGGCATTCGAGGCATCGCCGTTCCGCTCAAGAACCGCCACGGCGAAGTCGTGGGGGCGCTCAGCACGAACATGCCGATGGGTAAGGAAAAAACCGAGGCCGCTTTAAGCCGCGTATTGCAGCCTTTACAGGACACGGCACTGGCGTTGCTCAACGTCATCTAGCTTGCTGAAGGCGAGCAGTGGGAACGACCGTTGCACCGCCACGGGCACGATCCGCAGCATCACGTTCAGACCCGCGCAAGTCAGTTCGTCGCTTCGAGATCGTAGCCATGCAGTTCCATGCGCGGCCGACCGAGCCGGACGGTGCGTCATACGGCGGCATCGACACACGGATTACGCCTGCTTCTTCACGTTGTCGAGTACGTCCGGCATACGCGCCCCGGCGCGTGGCCGGACACTGCCACCCTGCCAGCGAACGACAGCAGCGCTGCGCACAGGCGGCGCTTGAACGTGGTGAAAATGGCCGGGCCTTAAGCTTCCGGCTGGCGGTCCGTCGTAACATGTAACCTCCATTCCGGAGGCGCAATGACAAGAAACATCTTACCGGCTTTAGTGTTCGTCCTCGCGGGATGCACGACCGCTACGATGCCGGTGTCCAGCACGACATCGGGCGCGGCGAGTCAACCGGCTACGTCAACGGCTCCCGCATCCGACCAGGCAGATCAGGCACGTCCCGAGGTTCCTCACAGGAATCCAAAAATGGATGGGCCACCGGGTTATTGATGCCCTCCGCTGCACCCCTCCACGAAATTTTTTTCACCGGATAGCGCAGTAATGTAGGCAGAAAGTGCACGAGGCTCAAGGCCGCCGGCTGCCTGTAAGCAGTTCCTCGGTCCGTAAGCGTAGCGTCGCCGGACTGGCTGTTCCGGCGCTTCCCCATCCATAACATCCGTACCCCTAACGATTCAATGATGCAACCGTTTGCAGGTGGCATCGTACGTGTGACTGTCGAGCCGTGGGAATGCGTCGGCGTCACCGCGGCCGTCCACGAGGTGACCGGCCCTGCGCGTTCGGCGCTCATTCATCCCGACAGTGTCAGCGAAGCGGACATACGCTGTCGGGTTTCTTGACACATCGACTCGCTTCTCATCACTTACGCCTTGAGTCAACAGGCGTTCTCGCATGGCATGGCCTTTGCAAATGACTCGTCGCTACGCGAAGGAGGGCGCACGTTCACGTGTGGCGCCATGGCGTAAAGAACCGGCGCGGACGCACGATCGAGGCCGAGGGAAATAGCCGACCTTGTCGACGCGTCCTAGTTGGGACGACGGGCTTGTACCTTACCTAAGGAGCAATGTCATGCTGAGTTGGGTGCATTTCGGAGATCTGCATGCCTCCAGTGAGGATAACTACGAGAGCCTCGCGCATCTGAGGGCAATGGTGCGGCTCGTGAATCGCCGCCTCGCCGACCGTGTCAATTTCGTATTCCTGCCGGGAGATAACGCGAATAACGGGATGCCGGAGCAATTCCAGCGGATCTCCGGGGCATTGTCGGATCTGAAGTTGCCGTTTCACGTGATCCCCGGCGATCACGATTTCGAGCCAGGCAGTCTGGACGCATTCAATGCGTTTGCCAACGCCCTGTTGCCCGCGTCGTGCGTCGTGAATGGCCATCGTTGCATCTTTCTGGACGTGGTATCGGCGGGTCGTGGCGGCCCCGACTTCCGGCTTTCGGATTCGGACCGCCAATGGCTCGAACGGGAACTCGATACCAGCGCCCGAGATCCCGAGCCGCCGGTCGTGTTCATGCACGCTTATCCCGGCGATGTCGCCGACGGGCAGGCGCTGGCGGAGGCGTTCGCACACGCCAAAGTCGCGATGGTGGACACCGGGCATACCCACTACAACGAGTTGCTCAACGACGGCTTCGTCGTCTACGCGGCCACGCGGTCCACCGGACAGATCGAGGAAGACGAGGGTCGTCCGGGGTTTTCCGTCGCGGCAATCGATGGCGGGGTCGTGAGCTGGAAGTTTCACCCGCTCAATGCCGCGTCGCCATTCGTCATGATTACGCGTCCGTCCGACTGGCGGTTACATCGCCGGCGTTCGACGCAGGACGCGACCGGCAATGAAAGCATTCGTGTGCTCGTTTCGGATGATGAGGTCGTGTCCGTCACCGGGACGCTCGGCGGCATGCCTCTCGAGTTTTCGCCCAGCGCGTGCGAACCCGGAATCTGGCATGCCACTCCGCCAACGGGCAAGGTTAGCCACCGGATGCCGTTGACGGTGACGGCCCATACGGCTGATGGACGGATCGGCGAGGATTCGATCGCACTAGCGGCAACGGGCAACGCGGGCGGAGAGATCGAACGCCGCGGTGCGCTCGGCACTGACGCGCACGCCGTCGAACCCTGGCCGGAGCACGGCATTCTCGGCTCGCAACTCGGACCTAACAAAAACGGACGTCATTGGTGAATCCTGTCTTTCTCTCATGGGGTATTGCCCTCGCCGCGACTGCCGGCGTCATTCTGCGGCCTTTTCGCTGGCCCGAGGCCATCTGGGCCGTGATCGGCGCGCTGCTGCTGGTCGCCCTCGGACTCCTCCCCGCCACGCTGGCGTGGCAGGCGGTGGGCAAGGGCACCGACGTCTATCTTTTCCTGATCGGCATGATGCTGCTCTCGGAGCTTGGACGCCGCGAAAAGCTGTTCGCCTGGGTTGCTGGGCATGCTGTCAACTACGCGAACGGTTCGCCGCGAAGGCTCTTTCTGCTGGTATATCTCGTAGGCGTCGTGGTGACGACGTTCCTGTCGAACGACGCGGCCGCCGTGGTCCTGACGCCCGCAGTGTTCGCCGCCGCGAAAAAGGCGCAAACGAAGCCGCTCCCCTTCCTCTATGTGTGCGCGTTCATCGCCAACGCGGCGAGTTTTGTTCTGCCGATTTCCAACCCCGCCAACCTCGTGCTTTATGCAAACCATACGCCAGCGCTCGGTCTATGGATGGCGCGGTTCGCGTTGCCTTCGGTGCTGTCGATTATCGCCACCTTCGTGATGCTGCGCTTTACGCAGCGTGTCAATCTCAGTGGGACATGCGCGCGCGATTTGCCCGTGGAACCGCTCGGAACGAACGGCAAGCTCACCCTGGCGAGCATGGGCGTGACAGCAGTCACGCTGCTCGTCGTCTCAGCGTTCGATCTCCAACTGGGGCTGCCCACGGCGGCTCTCGGCATCCTGACGGCGCTGATCGTGCTGATCAAGGAGCGGCAGTCTCCGGTTGAACTCGTGAGCCAGATCTCGTGGAGTGTATTGCCGCTCGTCGCCGGTCTTTTCGTGCTGGTCGAGGTGCTCGACCATACGGGCGTCATTCACGAACTGTCTGCTTTACTGCAGCAGGCTGCCGGACAAAATGCGTCGATGACGGCGGCGCTGTCCGGTCTGGTCATCGCCTTTGGAAGCAACGCAATCAACAATCTGCCTGCCGGGCTCATTGCAAGCGCGACGGCGTTGCAGGCCCACGCTCCCGAGCGCGTCATAGACGCTTTGCTGATCGGCGTAGACCTCGGCCCGAATCTGTCGATCACCGGCTCACTCGCCACGATCCTCTGGCTGTCGGCGATTCGACGGGAAGGCGAAGAAGTGAGCTTCGGGCAGTTCCTGAAGATCGGTGTGGTCGTCATGCTGCCCGCGCTCGTGCTGGCGCTCGCCAGCCGCCTGCTGACCGGGCATTAACGCTAACAGACGGAGATCAGACGAATGAGCAACGCGTGGATATATCCCTTCATCATTCTTGGCGGCATTCTCCAGGCCGCAGGCGCGCCCATTAACGGCGAACTCAAAAGAGCACTTGTCAACCCGTGGCTTGCGTCGGGCGTGTCGTTTCTGCTCGTCACGTTTCTCGCCATCGCCCTGTTCTGGATACAGCCGACGCCATTGCCCACACTCGACAACTTACGCAGCATGAAATGGTGGGCGCCGCTCGGCGGCATTGTAGGGGCAGTGGCGGTTTTCGCGGGCCTGACGCTCGTGCAGAAGGTCGGCGTCGGCACGCTCAACGGGTTGACCATCTGCGCGAACCTCGTCGCATCGGTCGCGATCGATCATTTCGGACTGGTTGGCGTAGACCAGCATCCTTTGAGTTGGCTGCGCGCGCTCGGGACATTGTTGATGGTGGCGGGAATAGCGCTCGTCATGCGATTCTAGAAACTGACTGTGACCATCTGCGGTGGATGACAGCGGCGCGCGCGCCCGACCGGCGAATCGTGCTGCGCGTGGCGCGGTTCGGCGGTCTTTACACGATATTGATACCCGCCACCCGTATTTTTGCAAACCTTAACGGTCTGATCGCATAGTCTGTCGAAGGCTTCTGATTAGAGATGACAGCCTTGAACTTCGATCCGACTCATGACGCGCAAGGCGAAAGCGAAGATATCGGTTCGCCCACGCCCGGCCATCCCCATCCGCGTATCAATGCGCACAAGACGCAACGAAGGTTTCGCATCGCCTTGGTGATCATGGCGATTCTGGCCGTGCTGGTTCCGACAGCAATCTTCGCATTGGTTGTCTACCAAAGCCATCAGGACGCGGCTTTGGGCCTGACTACGTTATTCAGCTTCATGATGTATTCACTGGCCAGTTGCAGGATTCGGGCGAGCGCGAAGCAGGCATTCAGGCATGCTCGTCGAGATGGCCATTTGACGTTCCTGACAGGAAAAACCGTCCGGGTTGCGCGAGCGTGTCCTTGTCGCTGGCTGGTCGTTCTACACCTCGGGTTCGAGGGTTTTTCGTCCCTCGACTGAGAGGTGCAACCGCAGGCCGTGTCGATTCTTCTTGACGGGAAATTTTTTTGTGCGAGCCCAGGTGCATCAATAAGCGGCTCGTCACTGCGCAAGAGACCACGCCCATGCCGGATGCTCTGACACGAACACAGAGAGGGGTGACGCATCTGCAGCCAGGTGTCGGCCGCCGGGCTATCCGGCCGCCCGGCATCGAGGAAGACTCCTTTCACGTGGTCAGTGTGCCTGTGCGCCACGCAGGCTTTAGTCTCGTGGACGTTCTTTCCGCCGCCGCTCACACGCATAGGCATGCCGACAACGCAAATCATGAAACTGATGTCACTTCTCACCTCTACCGCGAATGCCGGCCAGACTGAAGAGCGCGGAACTGACCGGACAACTGCGAGCGATGCAGCACGCAGTGTGATGATGCACGTCACACTCGAAGCCGTTCACGCGGCACCTTTGCGCCAGGCATTATCCCAGGACTGCGACGGTGACGGCTGGACAATGCGCGTTGCACCTGTGCCGGGTACCGAGCGCGTCAGGCTGTCGCTGTATCTGCCCAAACCTCACGTTGAGCGCGCGATGTCGCGCATCGGCGAACACGTGCCCTCCGCGGTATTCGACCGGATCGTACACATGCCCTTCGCGCCGTCCGACGCGTGGCGCGATCTCGCGCGGGTCCGCGCGGGCGAGCAGATTGCCGCGAGGCGGTTCGACGCTCAGAAAGCAACGCTTCGCTCCATACCGTCGATCCGCGATTTGCTGACGCCCGGGCAGATCGTGCTCGACCTCGAACTGCCCGGCCGCGGCGACCTGTTTCAATGGATCGGCGAACGGTTCGGCGGCATGACGGGCGTCGACGCAAAACAGATTGCGCTCGAATTGCACAGGCGCGAGAGCATGGGATCGACAGCGCTCGGAAATGGCTTCGCGGTGCCGCACTGCAGGCTGGATCATCTGCGCAGCGCCGCCGCGCTCTATGTACGTTCAGCCATCGCCTTAAATCTGGATTCGCCTGACCGCCTGCCGGTGGTGGACGCCGTTGTCCTGCTGGTGCCGGGCCGGGCAGCGTCGATGCATCTGTCACTGCTTGCCGAAGTGGCGCAACTTTTCAATGATGGAGCGTTTCGCAGCCGCCTGCGGGACTGCAGGTCTGTGGCCGAAGCGCACGCCTGTATCAAGGCAGGCGACTAGGCCCGGCGCGGGAAGTCGCCGTGGCCTTAAACCTTGGCCAGTCGCCGCACCTCGCGATAAACATCGCTACGCGTCTCGCTTCATCAGCAGTTTGAGCAGTACGGGTAATAGCAGAAGCACCAGTGGCAGTTGAACGATCAGCCCGGAAATGATCGCTACCGCGAGCGGCTGCTGCATTGCCGACCCTTGCCCAAGCGCAAACGCCAACGGCAGCAACGCCAGAATGGCCGCGATCGTGGTCATGGCGATTGGCCGCAACCGGTTGCGGCCAGCCGCGAGCAAGGCTTCTTCGAACTGCAGCCCCTCATCCGCGACGAGACCCTGCAACTCGGATACATAAAAGATCGCCACTTCGGTGACGATGCCAATAATCATCGTCATCCCCATCATCGCGGAGATGTTCAACTCGATGCCGGTGATCCACAAACCGATAAACACCGCACCTGCTGCCAGCAAAGGCATCGCCATCACGGCCAGCGCAATGCGGAAGCGCTCGTACAGAAACAGCAGCAACCCGAACACCAACGCGATCGCGGCGCCGAACACCGTCAGCAGACCTTTGAAGGCGATCTGCTGTTGCTGATACAGTCCGCCCAGCTCGTAATACACGCCAGTCGGCAACAGGCTCTTGTCGCTCAGTGTTTTCTGCACGTCGACGATCGTCGAGCCCAGATCGCGACCGTCGATTCGTGCCGTCACGGCCACCATCCGTTTGAGGTTGTCACGGCTGATTTCCGGCTGGCCAGTCACGGTCACCTGGTCTGCAACACGATTCAGCGCGAACAGATGGCCGTCCGGCGCGCGGATCTGCAACTGTCCCAATTGCGTATCGGTCAGTGTCAGTGCCCCGGCAACGCGCACACGCACACCCACGGTCTTCGGCCCATTCTGGAATTGCGTGGCAACATTGCCTTCCACCATGTCGGACACCGCCTGCGCAATCGACTGCGGATCCATGCCCTCCGCCGCCGCCGCCTCCGGCAAGATGTGCAACTCCAGCGCATCCCCGGCCGGGTTGATGCCGTCGTTGACGTCCACCACGCCTTGAATCTTGCCGATCTGCGCGGCGACTTTGCGCGCGGTGGTGGCGAGCGTGTTCTGGTCGTCGGAATAGATCTTGATCTGCACCGGTTGCGGCACCGCGGTCAGGTCGCCGATCAGGTCTTCCATCAGTTGCGCGAGCTCAACGCTCACGCCCGGCACCTGTGTCTCGATCTTCGAGCGGATCTCTTCCATCACCGTCTCGATCGGCTCACGGCCGCCCGATTTCAGCCGCACGAAGAAGTCGCCCTTGTTGGGCTCGTTCAGGTCTCCACCGAGACCGGCGCCGGTGCGGCGCGAGTAGGTCGCAACGTTCGGATTCGCGCGGATGATGCCCTCGATCTGCTTCATCAGCCGGTCGGTCTCCGTCACAGAGGTGCCCGGCTCGGTGTGATAGTCGAGCACGAAACCGCCCTCGTCCATGCTTGGCATGAAACCACTGCCCACACGTGTAAACGCGAACGCAGCCACGACGATCAGTGGCAGCAGGCCGAGAAGCACGAGAATCGGGCGTGCCGTCACGCGCTCGACCAGAACGCCGTAGCGCCGGTTCATCCAGGACGCGAAGCGGGTTTCCTTGTGCTCCTCGGCGTCTCTCGGCTTCAGCCACCGGTCGCACAGGATCGGCACAGCGAGCCACGTAACGAAAAACGAAATGAACAGGGCGCTGGCCATCGTCACAGAGAGCGCCTTGAAGAACGCACCCGTCACGCCTGACAGAAACGCTAGCGGCACGAAAATGATCAGTGTCGCCGCCGACGATCCGGCAAGCGGCCGTGTGAATTCAAGTGCCGCCGCCATCACACGGCCATGGAATTTGTGCGCCCCGCCTTCGCGCATGCGTCGCACGATGTGTTCGATCATGACGATGGCGTCGTCGATGACGAGGCCAACCGCGGCGGCCATCCCGCCGAGCGTCATGATGTTGAACCCCATGCCGAACACGTCGAGCAGCAGTATCGTCGCGGCCATCACGACAGGCACCAGCGCGACGGCGATCGCGGTGATTTTCCAGTTGCGCAGGAAGGCAAACAGCGTGAACGCGGCCAGCACCACCCCGATCATGATCGCATCGCGCACACTGGTCGCCGAGGCGATGACCAGTTCGCTCTGGTCATACCAGTTCGACAGCTTCACGCCGGCAGGCATCTGATGCTGGAAGCCGGCGAGCTTCGCGCGGATCGCCTTGGCCATCGCCACGCTGTTCGCGCCGGGCTGCTGATAGACGTTCAGTAGCACGGCATCCTGGCCGTCCGCGGTGACGCGCATCCATTGCGGCGCGACTCCCTGCCGGACCGTCGCAATGTCTCCGAGCCGGATTTGCGTCGCGCCGTTGGCCGCGACCACCACGTTGCGCAGTTCGTCGAGCTGTGTGATCGTGGTGTTGGCAATCACGAGGTACAACTTGTAGTGATCCTCGATACGGCCCATGGCCATCAGCACGTTGCTCGCACTGATCGCTTTCGCGACGTCGGCGATCGACATCTTGTAGGCAGCAAGGCGCGCCGGGTCGATCGCGACTTCGAATTCGTCCTGCGCGCCCCCGGTCACCTCGACGCGTGCCACGCCCTCTACGGACGACAGCAACGGTCGCATCTGGAATTGCGCCAAATCGCGCAGCGCCGAGAGAGACTGCTGTTTCGACGTCAGGCTATACGCAAGCACCGGGAACACAGTCGGGTCCATGCGCCGTACCTGCATCGAGGTGCCTTGCGGCAGCGTAGCCAGAATCTCGCTGATGGCCGACTGGGCCTGCAACGTGGCTTGCGCCATGTCGGTGCCCCAGTCGAAATTAATCGAGATTTCCGCCGAGCCGCGGCTCGTTCTTGACTCGACGTCGCGTACGTTCGGCACGCGGCGCAGCGCCTCTTCGACTGGCATGGTGACGAGCGTGGCCATCTGTTCG
The DNA here is from genome assembly GCF_039621805.1 of Paraburkholderia sp. PREW-6R. Taxonomy (NCBI): domain Bacteria; kingdom Pseudomonadati; phylum Pseudomonadota; class Betaproteobacteria; order Burkholderiales; family Burkholderiaceae; genus Paraburkholderia; species Paraburkholderia sp. PREW-6R. The sequence continues at coordinate 182,859 of NZ_CP155075.1, forward strand.
GCGGGGCGGTCGCCCGCGTCGAGCGAGACGACCGCGCGCGGAAACGCGACGTTCGGGAACAGCGAAATCGGCAGGCGAAACGCGGTCAGTGCGCCCGCGATCGCCAGCAGCGCGATCACGAACAGCAGCGAGCGTCGGTGCTTCTGCATCCATTGACCGAAGTTCATCGCGGCGCGCCTCCGCCCGAGCGCACCGTCATGCCGTCCTTCAATTCATAGTTGCCGCTGACGACGAGCCCCTCTGCGCCGTCGATCGGACCGTCCACGCCGTAACGGTCGCCGTTTTCGACCTGCATCACCACCGCCACGCGGTGCGCCTTGTTTTGCGGCGTAATCTGAAAAACGTACGCGCCATGGTCGTCTTTCAGTACGGCGGCGCGCGGTACGACCCAATGCGTGCCGCTACGCGTGGCGATGTCGGCGCTGACGCGCGTGCCCGGAATGAAGCCGCCTTGTCCGAGCGGGACGTTCGCGCCGACGTTGACGAGCTGGCTTTGCTGATCGACCGATGCGCCGACCAGTACCACGTGACCGTCCGCCGCGCTGCTGGCGAGCGAGGTAGAAAGGCCGTGCAACGTGACCGTGTCGCCGGCATGAATGGCGGACAGGTCAGACGGCTCGACGCCGAGCATGACATTCGCATGCGCATCCTTCCCACTGCCGCCAGCCAGTTGCAGGATCGCGGCGCCGGGCTGCACCTGATCGCCCTGTTGCGCCGATACCTGCAAGACGACACCGTCGATCGGCGCCGCGATGATCTTGTTACCGCTCGCGACACCCGTCTGGTTTTGCGCGGCAAGCGCCTGCCGGGCGTCCTCGGCAGCCTTGCGGGCCGTGGCGAGTTGCGATTGCGTGGCGAGCCCTTTGTCGTACAGCGATTGCGTGCGCGCCAGTTCGCCCAGCGCCAGCGTCACCGCGCTTTTCGCCTGACTGGCAGCGAGCACCGCCGCAGGGTCGGCTTGCGCGACAAAGAGCGGCGTGCCGCGCTTCACGCTCTGGCCAGCCTGCACACGCATCTGCACGATACGCGCGGTGTATGGAAGATTGACCGTGGTCAGGTTCGATGCGGATGCCGCGACGATGCCATACGCGCGGACCGGCTGCGCGATGACGGCGCGCTGCACCTTCACTGTCTGCACGGATACGACGGCCCGGTCGGCCGCATCGTCGCCGGCGGAGGCGCTGGCTGCACCGGCGGCATGCGCGCCGGCGCTCATCAGCGCGGCGCTGGCGAGAGAAAACGCGTAAGTGGCAAGGCGCTGCCGCCGCGCGGCAATTGGACTATTTCGCATGAGTGTCGGTGGAGGTCTGAGCGAATGAGAAGGCATCGGGAATCGTGCTACCCAGCAGCGCCTGCAAGCCGACACGCTGCTCGCCGAGCGATTCGCGCAGCGTGGCGACATCGATGCGTTTGGTGAGTGCGGCGCTTTGCGCATCCGTGTAGGCGCCGAGCACGATATCGTGCTGCGCGTAGGCCTCAGCCGCGTGTCGTGCGGCAACGTCGACATCGGGCAGCGCAGCTTCGGTCTGCTGTAACTGTCGAGAGAGAATCACAGTGTCCGCACGCATCTGGGCGACGTCGGCGTAGGCCTGATTCAAGCGTGACTGGTATTCATCGCGCAGGCGCTGACGCGTCGCCTGTTCGATCGCGATGTTGCCTCGATTCCGGTTGAAGATCGGCAGGCTCAGGTTGATCTGGAAGCCGCTGGTATAGATGTTCGAAGTGTCTCGCGCGCGCACGAAACCGACGGAAAGACTGGGGAACTGGCTGAGAATCGCAGCGCGGTATTTCTGCTCCTGCGCCTCATAACCCGCTTGTAAAGCGATCAGGTCCGGACGGCGTCGCGCGAGGTGGGCCAGTGCCGCGTCGAGCGTCGCGTCGGACAGCTCGGTGGCGTCGTCGTCGCCGGTGAGTCGCAACTGCACCTCCGGCGAGAGGCCGAGCAGCGCGTTCAGATCGTGATGCGTCTGTTCCACCGCCCGCTCGGTGTCGGTGTATTGCTTGCGTGCGTCGCTGTATGCGGTGAGCGCGGCGGTGAGTGTGTCGTCGGTGAGATTGCCGTCGCGGTGCGCTTCAGCCATGCGCTCGTAGCGCGTGCGCGCGAGGTCCCGCTGCTGTTGCAGCAGCGGCAGCGTGTCCTGCTGGAAGCGTGTCTTGATGAACAACTGGCGAGCCTGGGCAACGATTTGCCATTCCTGCCACAGCAGGCCGAGATCGGTTTTGGCCGCCGTCGCGTCTGCGGATTGCCGGTTCGCGCTGCGCAGCACGATCGCCATCACGTCGATGCTCAAACCGTAATTGAACGCGCGCGTGGCGCCGGCCGCGCCGGGGTAATCGCTCGACACGCTCAGTTGCGGGTCCGGCAGCAGTCCTGCTGAATAAGCTTGCGCCCGGGCGATGCCGAGATCATCACGCGCGAGCTTCAGGTCGGGATTGTTCGCCACCGCCAGCATCGCGACTTCGTCGATGTCGAGCCCGTCGGACGGATCGAAGCGATGTGCCGCCAGTTCAGGCAGCGGCATGGTGGACGGATCGATCTGGATGCGTTCCAGCGAATGGGCCGAGGTCGCCGTGTCCTGCGGTGAGAGCGGTTCGCGGTGATACCAGGCGCATCCGCCGAGCAGCATTGCGCAGACGGGCATGAGCAACAGCAGGCCTGTTGCGGGCGGAACCGTCGACCTGGCCGCCGCGGCGGCGTTGAAAACGGGCACAATCCGGCTCCTGAACAAGATGGAAGGGCGGCGACGAGTGTCGCAGAACGGACTTGGATTCTGCTGATGATGTGCTTAAGAAACGCTTAACCGGAAACAGGCTGCTCATTGGCATTCCGTGAACTTCAGCCCGCAAGAGATAAGGAAACGTTAAGCTGCCGGGTCCGACAATGTCGGCAAATGGACGAGAGGAGCGGCCATGCGTCTGCTACTGGTCGAAGACGACGACATGATTGCGGAGACGGTCCTGGGCGCGATGCGCCGCTCGGGCTACACGATCGACTGGGCCGAAGATGGCCGCGCGGCGGAACTGTCGCTCGGGAACGGCGTGTACGACCTCGTGCTGCTCGACCTCGGCTTGCCGAAGAAAAACGGTATCGACGTGCTGAAGGTCTACCGCCAGAGCGGCGGCACCGCACCCGTGATCATCCTGAGCGCATGTGATGCAGTCGAGGACCGGATTCACGGCCTTGACGCTGGCGCCGACGATTACCTGATCAAGCCATTCGACCTCGACGAACTCGCGGCGCGCGTGCGCGCACTATCGCGGCGGCGCACCGGCCAGAAGCAACCCGTCTATTCGCACGGCGAACTCACGCTCGATCCCGCCGCGCATGAAGTCACCCAGGCCGGCAAAGTGCTGCCGCTCTTACCGCGCGAGTTCGCTTTGCTGCAGGCGTTGATAGAAGAGCCCACGCGGGTGTTCACGCGGCCGGAACTGGAAGAGAAGCTATATGGCTGGGGCGAGGAGGTGGGCAGTAACGCGATCGAAGTGCATGTGCACAGCTTGCGGCGCAAGATCGGCGCGCAGCAGGTGGTGACCGTGCGCGGCGTCGGTTACCGTCTGAAGCGGTGCTGACGACGCGGAGTCGTCGCTTTCTCGTGCGTGCTTATGGTTAGTCCGCACGATACGTCGGCGCGATCCGGGCGGAGCCGTCGACAATCCTGGAGGCATCGGCGGGTTGCGCGAGGACGCGAACGCGCCTCCACCGTCAGCGGACCCTGGCTGGAAGTTGCCATGCCACTACCGCTCGCTAACGAGCGAAACCGTCGGGCAAGAAGCGCCTTCCTACGACCAGCCACACGTGACCATCACGTCCTCGGACGTAATCATGCGGCTATCGTCGGCCGCGAGGAAAAGCGCCATGCGCGCGATATCGCCGGGCTCCATTTCCTCGTCGATGCATTGGCCGCGTCGTATCTCTTCGCGGCCTTCGTCGGTGAGCCACAGGCTGCGCTGTTTCTCGGTCAGCACCCAGCCCGGCACGAGTGTGTTCACGCGGATCCCATACGCGCCGAGGTCCTTGGCGAGCCCACGCGTCAGACCCTGTACTGCCGCCTTGCTCATGGCGTAGACCGGGAACTGGCTGCTCTTGAGCATCCAGCAATGCGAGCCGAGATTGATGATCGAGCCCGCGCGTGCGGCCTTCATATCGTCGGCCACGGCCTGCGCTGCGAACAAGTGATGCCGCACGTTGACTGCCACGCCCGCATCGAATGACTGGGGCGTCACGTCGGCGAGCGCGTGGCGGCGATCGTTCGCCGCATTGTTCACGAGTACCTCGATCGGTCCGAATGCCGCTCGCACCTGGGCGATGGCCGCGTGTAACGCGGGAATGTCGGTGACGTCGCAGGCGACGAAGAGCGGCTGGTGACGCGCGTTGCCGAGCGCTTTGACAAGCGCTGTGCCCGCGTTCGTGTCGATGTCGAGAAAGCCCACCCGTGCGCCTTGCGCAACGAAGTGCTCGACGAACGAAGCGCCAATGCCACTCGCGCCGCCCGTAATGAGCACGACACGGTCAACCAGACTGGGATAGCTCGCGTAACGCGCCTGTCCCGAAGATTTTTCGCTAGAGGTTGCCATTCACATCCCGTATTGATTGAGCGCTGCGACGGCGAAACCGATTGTGCGCCGTGGAAGTCTTCCTGCGAGCCAGGCAGGTCTGGCCTCGTGGCGCGCTATGGTCCGGCGCCTTGATGACGCATTGTCTACGAGAAACTGGCGATCCGCAAAGACGTTCTCGTCCTCTCGCGTTCTCAGGCATGGTCGGGGGGTATCGGCGGTCTACGACGGCCTGCGTCTGCGTCTGCGGCATCGCGTCGAGCCAGGCGTCGGCGTATGGCGTGCAATCGACGTGGTTTGCGGAACGGTTCGGTACGCGGGTGCGCAATACGGGAGCAGCGCTGCCGTATCAGATCGCCGGCATCATCACGCCGGGATCGACGCCGTCGATCGTCACCTATCGGTTCGCCGCCTACTGTTCGCCACCTACGGCCACCCGCTACACATCTCGATCCAAATCGCCGCGACCGCTTTATTGAGCCTCGTGTGCGCGTGTTTCCTCGCTGAGCCTTTCAGGCGGGATCTGTCAGCGGAGCAGCAAGACGAGAAAGCCGAGCACTAAATACGTGTGCATCCGCTTGCCCAGCGCATCCCTGCCGCGCCGACCGGCGACATGGCACATCCCGAACCCTTTAGAACCGCGACATTTTGCCGTTAGAGCTTCTATTGCGGCGGCTCTTTTTGCCAGGCCGTCGCTTCACTTCCGAATGGGAATGTCAGGAATGAAGTCGAAGTTTACAATGAGCCGAAAACTGTGGATGACAGTCGGCTTCGTGTGGGTGGCGCTCGGCGTGCTTGCCAGCTTGAACGCCTTCTCGGAGCGCCGCGACATGCTCGACGCTCGCCAGCAGTCGCTCGCGGAACAGGTACAGGCTGCCATTAGCGTTGCAGCGCACTTTCAGCAGCGGGTAGCGGCGGGAAAGCTGACCAGTGAAGAAGGTGAACGCGAGGCGATCGCTGCACTGAGAGATTTCAGGTACGGTACAAGCGGCTACATGTCGGTGACCAATTCCAACGCTGTACAGTTGTTGCTGCCGACCAAACCCTCGCTTGAAAACACGGATGTCAGTGGCCTGACGGACGTCGATGGAAACCGCATCGTGGTGAACATCGTGAAGTCCGACACGGATGGCACGCATGTGTCGTACTACAAGTGGCCCAAGCCCGGCGCGAGTACCCCGGTGCGAAAAATGACCGTTTCCGGGGTGCTGCCTGGCTGGGAGTGGCACGTCTATACCGGCGCGTACCTGGACGATATCGACGACGCATTCCGCGCGAAGCTGGCGCGCTCGCTCGGCGCCGTGGTCGTTGTTGGACTCTTGCTTAGCGGGTTGATGGCCTTCGTCATCCGTCTGGTGCTTCGCGACCTCGGCGGAGAGCCCGAATATGCGAAAGAAGTCTGCAAACGCATTGCAGCGGGTGATCTCCGCACGCCAGCGAATGTTCGCAGTAACGACCATTCGAGCTTGCTGTTTGCGCTCAGCACCATGCGGGAAAATCTCGCAGCTACCGTCGGTCACATCAAGCGCTCGGCCGAATCGATCACAACGGCCACCGCCGAAATTGCGGCGGGCAACATTGACCTCTCAGCGCGTACCGAGGAACAGGCGGCCTCGCTGGAGGAGACCGCGTCCAGCATGACAGAGCTGACCCAGACAGTCCGCCAGAATGCCGACAACGCGCGTCAGGCGAATGAGCTAGCCGAACGCGCCAGCCATGTCGCGGGCAAAGGACGGGATGCAGTGCAAGGAATGGTCGCGACCATTGGCGATATCAGCGACAGCTCGGCGAAGATCTCGGAGATCACCACCCTGATCGAAGGCATTGCGTTTCAGACCAATATTCTGGCGCTTAACGCGGCCGTCGAGGCCGCACGAGCGGGCGATCAAGGGCGAGGCTTTGCGGTTGTGGCAGGTGAGGTGCGCACGCTGGCGCAGCGATCCTCGTCTGCTGCGAAAGAGATCAAGGCGCTCATCGAAGAGTCGGTCGCGAAGGTTGCCGACGGCTCGCAGCGCGCCCGCGAAGTGGGCGTCAGGATGGACGAGGTGGATCGGTCCATCAAGGAAGTCTCCAGCATCGTCAGCGGGATCGCTGCTGCGTCCGAAGAGCAGAGCACGGGTATTGAACAGGTGAACCGTGCGGTCGTCCAGATGGACGAGGTCACGCAACAGAATGCCGCTCTCGTGGAAGAGGCGGCCGCTGCTGCGCAGTCACTTGAAGAACAGGCCGTTGGATTGAGGTCGGCCGTTTCAACGTTCTCGGTCGAAAGCGAGTCGCCGGCCGTCCCTTCCGTGAAGAAACCGACGGTGACCACACGGACGACACCGGCTGTCTCGAAGCCGATGAAGCTTGCGGAAAAGGGTACGCCAGCCGCACTTTCCAGGTTCAGTACGGCTACTGAACGAAAGGTTACCGAAGAACCTCGACTGGCAGTGACTGACGCGATGAGCAGCGCCGGCGACTGGGAGAAGTTCTAGGAGGCGGTTAAAAATGCGGCGCAACTTGCCCGCAAGTGAGGATCGGCTTCGACCCGGCCGATTTAAAGCCGATCCCACACCACAACTGCGCAAACATGACGCCAGCGGCGGCACGGGCGGCGTCGGTCGCCTTGTGCCGGCCGCCGGGCTGCGCGGTTGCTATACATTCCCCGAATCCATACTTAGCGCTGCACGCGGCGTTCGATCCGCGTGCCCTCGCTCGCGATAAGACCCGCGCTGGCACGCTGGCGGTAGCAGCCAGCTATGAGGTGGGTGGCCGCATCGCGAGCGATCAGGCGCCGCCTGGGCGTGCTACGCGTTGCCGGCCAGCGCTGGATGCGCAAGCAGACGGGCAGCAGCGGGAGCGGAGGATGCAGGGTTCTGACCGGTGATCAACAGGCCGTCCACGACAACGTAGGGCGCCCAGTCTTCACCTTTTGAGTAAATGCCACCGTTCGCCTTCAGCATGTCTTCGACGAGGAACGGCACGACATCGGTCAGTCCGACTGCTTCTTCTTCCGAATTCGCAAACCCGGTCACTTTCTTGCCCTCCACGAGGGGCCGGCCTTTCGCGTCGACTGTGTTTCGCAGCACGCCGGGGGCATGGCACACGAGCGCCGTGGGCTTGCCCGCGGCGATGAACGACTGGATCAACTGGATCGACGTCGGGTCGACGGCCAGGTCCCATAGCGGACCGTGGCCGCCGGGGTAGAAAACGGCGTCGAAGTCGTCAGCCGACACGCTGTCGAGGCGCACAGTGCTTGCCAGTTCGGCCACCGCCTGCGCATCCTTCTCGAAGCGGCGGGTAAGGTCGGTCTGGTTTGCCGGCTCATTGCTCTTGGGATCGAGCGGCGGCTGGCCACCCTTCGGCGACGCCAGAACAATGTTTGCGCCTGCGTCCTTGAACGCATAGTAGGGCGCGGCAAGCTCTTCCAGCCAGAAGCCGGTTTTGCGGCCAGTGTTGCCGAGTTGGTCATGCGAGGTGAGAACCATCAGTACGTTCATCACTTTCTCCAAAGAATGGTGGGACGCGGGAAATCCGATGCGACGGTATCGAGCCGGTCTTCTACGAAAACATGCTGTGTAGACCGGTCGGCTACTTCACGTTTCACGGATCACATTTGCCGGAAGCGTAAGTCAATGTCGCTTCAGTGATCCTAGCTTATCCGCACGCTAAGGGCTCAGAAAGGCGTCTTGTGATCCTATGACTGCCAGTCACAGGCGATACCTCGGGGCGACGCAGGCAAGTTCCTGTAGTAATCGATTTATTACATGGTAGACGATCGGTCTACGAGAAAGTACAGTGACGCAAGCGCCGAGTCTGCTCGCCGCCGCCGCGAGTCAGGGCTGCTGGAGGAACGAGAATGGGAAAGACAACAGTAGTACGCGATACGCGATCAGACATTCTTGCAATGGGGCAGCAATGTATGAGTCGCCGAGGTTTTTCCGCAGTGGGAATCATGGAGATCCTGAAGGGAGCAGGCGTTCCCAAAGGATCGTTTTATTATTTCTTCTCCTCCAAGGATGCGTTCGGCGAAGCATTGCTGTCCGAGTATTTCCGGGCTTATCACGAGGATATGGATGTTCTGTTCTCGAAGCACGGGCTTTCAATGGCGGAAAAGCTCATGGTTTACTGGGCAGGCTGGCGCGAGCACCAGCTCGCATTCGATTTTCAGGGACGTTGTCTCGCCGTCAAGCTTGGCGCCGAAGTGTCCGACTTGTCCGAGCCGATGCGTGAAGCGCTGGAGCGGGGTACGTCCGGAGTGATCGCGCGGTTGTCGGTCGCGATCGAGCACGGCGTGGCAGAGGGGTCCGTTCTAACGGCGAGGCCATTCCGGCAGGTTGCGGAGTCGCTCTACTCGCTGTGGTTGGGCGCGAGCGTGATGGCAAAGATAGAGCGCTCGGGTCGACCGTTCGACACCGCGCTCGCTACGACTCGCGAAATGCTGGGAATTGTGATCGGCAGTGCTTTGGCGGCGTGAAGCGTTGTTCGCTCCTCGCGGGGTTCTCGATGCGCGAGCCGAAGCAGGTGAACCGCTGTGTACCCATGCCGGTTCACGGCTTCGCGAGCGGGCGAAAACGCCTATTGTCGGCAGCAGACAACCCTCTTATTAGCTGATTTGAACATGTCCAGACGACCCTCTCCTGAACAACGACGCGAACTCGGCAACTTTCTGTCCAGCCGCCGCGCTCGCCTGCAGCCCGCCGATTTCGGTCTACCCGAAGGCGCCCGCCGCACGTCGGGTCTGCGGCGTGAAGAAGTCGCCGTGCTCGCCGGGGTCAGCGTGAGCTGGTACACATGGCTCGAGCAGGGTCGCGACATCCAGCCATCCGCCGACGCGCTGCGCAGATTGTCGGCCGTGTTCAAGCTCGATGCCGTCGAATCCGCGCACCTGTTCGCGCTGTCGGCGCGCGAGCATTCGCAGGTCGCGACCGGAAGCGGCGTCAGCGAAGGACTCGAACTACTCGTGCAGTCGATCAACGTCCCGGCCTACGTACGCAATACGCGTCTCGACATCCTTGTGTGGAACGACGCGATCGCCGATCTTTTCGTCGACTATGGATCGCTCGAGCCGCACGAGCGCAATACATTGCGTTTGCTATTCCTTTACAAGCCCTACCGTACGCTGATTCTCGACTGGGAACAGATGACACGAGGCATGATCTCGGCGTTTCGCGCGGCGCGCGCCCAGGCACCGGACAAAGCTCCGTTCGACAGCCTCGTCAGCGAGCTGACCGGGCTCAGTGCGGAATTCCGCGACTGGTGGCAGGACACTGACGTAAAAGGCTTCGATGAGGGCGACAAACGGCTTCGTCATCCTTCAGGCGGTTACGTCGAATTCACGTACGTCGCGCTGACGCCGGCGGGCAGGCCGGATCTGTCGCTCGTCACCTATCTCCCGCGACTGACGGCCGGCGACTCAGGCGGAACAGACATCGCAGGCAGTGTCGGCAGTGACTGCCACTAATAGGATGACAAGACGCCTTCCTGGGCCGGTTTGACGTGCTTAAAGTGACGCCAGTGCAGCAACTTTCCCATTGCTCTTCACGTCACCGAGGCAAACATGTCGAATCTCAGCACCCCCGTTACCAGCGGCGCAACTTCGCGTAACCCCGCCACGGGCGAACTCATCGCCCACTACGCTTTTCAGACGGCCGACGAAATCGAGCGCATGCTCGACAGGAATGCCGCGGCCTTCCGCCTGTGGCGCGCCACGCCGATGCCGGAGCGCGTCGTGACGTACCGCCGACTCGCGACGGTTTTGAGGGACCGGTCGGAGGCGTTGGCCGCGCTGATTACGACCGAGATGGGCAAGACGCTCAGTGCCGCACGGGCCGAAGTCGAGAAGTGCGCGGCGGCTATCGACTGGATTGCAGCGAACGGCCCCGCGTTGCTGGCAGACGAAGCCGCGCCCGTCGACGGCGATGACGAAGTCTATGTCTCGTACCTGCCGATCGGCTCGGTCCTCGCCGTCATGCCGTGGAATTTTCCGCTATGGCAGGTCATTCGCGCCTCGGGCCCGATCATGCTGTCAGGCAATGGATTCATCCTCAAGCACGCGGCCAATGTCATGGGGTCGGCGTACGCGCTTCAGGACGCTTACGAAGCGGCCGGTTTTCCGGTCGGTCTGTTCGCCAATCTGAATGCGGATAACGACACCGTTGCGCACGTGATCGAAGATCCGCGTGTTGCCGCGATTACGTTGACCGGCAGCATGCGCGCGGGCTCGGCGGTCGCCTCGACGGCAGGCAAGGCGCTCAAGAAAACGCTGCTGGAACTGGGCGGCGCCGACGCCTTCATCGTGCTGGCTGACGCGAACGTGGACCTCGCTGTAAAGGCCGCAATCGAGGCGCGCTTCCAGAACGCGGGGCAAGTATGTCTTGCTGCGAAGCGATTCATCGTGGAGCGTCCGGTTGCGGACGAGTTCACCCGCAAGTTCGTCGAAGCCGCGCGCGAGGTGAGCGCCGGCGATCCTCTCGACCCGGCGAGCACGATCGGGCCGATGGCGCGTGCCGATCTGCGCGATGAACTGCACAGTCAGGTGGAGCGCACGATCGAAGCCGGTGCCACGCTGCTGCTCGGCGGCAACAAGGTTGCGGGCGCAGGCAATTATTACGAACCGACCGTGCTCGCGGATGTGGTCCCGGGAATGGCCGCGTTCGACGAGGAGACCTTCGGCCCGGTCGCTGCGATCACCGTGGCCGACAACGCGGAGCACGCCATCGAACTTGCCAATACGAGCGATTACGGACTGGGTGGCAGCCTGTGGACGAGCGATGTGGCCCGTGCTCAACGCATCGCCCGTCGGCTGGAAACGGGTGGCGTGTTTATCAACGGCTTCTCGGCCTCCAACCCGCGCATTCCTGTCGGTGGGGTCAAGAAGAGCGGATATGGTCGGGAACTGTCGCACTTCGGTTTGCGGGAGTTCACCAACGCTCAGGCGGTTTGGGCGCGCACGGTCGACTGATTCTCTTCACATCGAACCCGACACGCAAGACTTTTTAAACTTTCAATTAGTCATCCGAAATATGAACCATTCATCCGTAAGTCCAATACTTCAACCGGTGACGGTGGGCAACCTGCAACTCAAGAACCGCATCGTGATGGCGCCGATGACGCGCAGCCGGGCCGACGACGCGGGCGTGCCGCCCGACTACGCAGCCGATTACTACGCGCAGCGCGCAGGCGCCGGCCTTATCGTTACCGAAGCCACCAATATCTCCGCGCAGGCGCGCGGCTATCCCCGCACACCGGGGATCTGGACCGAGGCCCAGGTCGCCGCGTGGACGCGCGTGACCGAAGCGGTCCATCGCCGTGAAGGCAAGATTTTTCTGCAGTTGTGGCACACGGGGCGGATCTCTCACCCGGACATGCATGACGGCGCGTTACCCGTTGCACCTTCAGCGATCAAGCCGGGCGGTGAGATACGCGTTCACGACGGCATGAAGGAATTTGTCACGCCTCGCGCGCTGCGTGCGGATGAAATCCCCGGTATCGTCGACGATTATCGCCATGCCGCGAAGAATGCGAAGCGCGCGGGTTTCGACGGCGTTGAGATCCACTCGGCCAACAACTATCTGCTCGAACAGTTCATTCGCGACAGCACCAATCAGCGGACGGATGAGTACGGCGGCTCGGTCGAGAACCGTCTGCGTTTTCCACTTTCGGTAGTCAAGGCGGTGCTCGAAGTCTGGGGCAACGAGCGCGTCGGCATTCGCATCTCACCGGTCACAACGGCGCCGGGGGAAACGCCTGTCGACAGCGATCCTATGACTGTGTTCGGTGCTTATGTGCGGGCGTTGTCGGAGCTGAAGCTGTTGTATATCCATGACATAGAAGGCGTGACGCAACTGAGCCGAGAAACGGATAGCGGCGTCAGTTTTGCCGCACTACGCAAACAGTTTGACGGCGCATACATCGCCAACAACCAGTACACACTGGAGCTTGCCGAAAGAACGCTGGCGGCAGGCGACGCGGACCTCTTCAGTATGGGACGGCCGTTCATTGCGAACCCGGATCTGGTTGACCGGCTGCGCGTCGGCGCGCCACTTGCCGACGCGCCGAAAGAATACTGGTACGGGGGAGATTCGACCGGCTACTCGGATTGGCCAGACATGCGGCCGGTACTTCGTCGCTCGGGTGATGAATCACACTAGTCGGCTTTCCGCGTCCCGATTGACCTAACCACGTCCGTCCACGGTGGTTGCTGAAACAGTGCACTCAACCAGTCAACGAACGCCCGCGTTTTCGCGGGCTCGTTTCTGCGCGACGCACGCACAATGCTCAGTTTCTCGTTCTCCGACACGGTCCATTGGGGGAGGACACGCACCAGCTTCCCCTGGCACAGTTCGGGGCCGACCAGCCAGTCCGCGCCGAGCATGATGCCCGCACCGGCCGTGGCCGCATGGACCATCGTATCCACGTCATCGGTCGCGAGCTGTGCCTGGATGCGGACCGCGTGATGCTCGCCGCGACGATGCAGGTGCCATGTCGGCCAGGTGTGCAGCGGTGTGAACCCGATACACGACTTATGCGCGAGATCCCGCGGATGGGTGGGGCGCCCGTGGCTGCGGACCCATTCGGGCGACGCGCAGAGCAGACGTTGCATGGTCAGGAGCGGCTTTGCGATCAGACGGCTGTCTTCAAGTTTGCCGATCCGCACACCCACGTCGTAGCGCTCCGCAATGAGGTCGACGTACCTGTCGCTGAGGCTGCACTCCACTTCAAGTGCCGGATAGCGTGCCAGGAACTCAGGTAGCCGCGGCGCCACCCACCGACGGCCGAATCCGGCCGGCACACTGATGCGCAGCAGACCCGTCGGCGTCTCGGCCATCGACCGTGCTTCGTCCTCCGCCCGCCGCAGTATTCCGTATGCCTCGCCGATCCGTGCCCGTAAGCGCGCGCCCGCTTCGGTTGCGGAAACGCGTCTCGTCGAGCGTTCGAGCAGCCGGATGCCCAGCCGCGTTTCGAGCGCCGCGACACGACGCGAGATCACCGACCCATCGCGGCCGAGCTTGCGGCCCGCCGCCGTGAAGCTGCCCGTTTCGAGCACGGCGAGGAACGCGTTTGTCTGATCGGCCTGTAGGCTATCCATTCATGCACCTCATGCAGCAATGTTGTGTCTGGCGCATCGATTGTAGCGTCTCAGGATAGGTAGCATGGTTCCACCCCATTCAAAGGAGAACACCATGCAAGCCTTTAATCTGATGGCAGGTGAGGACTACCGGTTGCAGCGCATCGACATGCAGCAGCCAGTGCCGCGCTGCGGTGAAGTACTCGTCCGACTGCATGCAGCGAGTCTGAATTATCTGGATCTGGCTGTGGCGCGCGGTCGCTTTGGCGATGTTGCGCCCGGGTTCATACCAGGCACCGACGGTGCCGGCGAGATCGCCGCGTTGGGCGAGCGCGTCGAGGGCTGGGAGGTCGGCGAGCGGGTGGTCGTGGGCACGTTTGTCGACTGGTCCGCAGGGCGCTACACGACTGAGGCCGGCAAGCGAATCCGTGGCGTATCGATGCCCGGCTCCCTCGCCGGGTACGCCGTCGTGCCGACGACCGCGCTCGTGCGCATCCCGCTGTCGATGTCGTATCGCGAAGCCGCCTGCCTGCCGATTGCCGCCACGACGGCCTGGAACGCGCTCGTGGCGGGATCGATTCGCCCAGGCACGACAGTCGCGCTGCTCGGCACGGGCGGTGTGAGCCTCTTCGCACTGCAGCTAGCCAAAGCGGCGGGTGCGCGCGTGTTGATCACGTCATCGTCTCCTGAAAAACTGGAGCGGGCGCGAGCATTGGGCGCGGACGAACTGATCAACTACCGGACCACGCCGGCGTGGGACGAAGCGATGCTCGCAGCAACCGGAGGTCGCGGAGCGGATCTGGTGGTGGAAACCATTGGCCCCGATACGTTCCGGCGCTCCATTAACGTGGCGGCCATCGGGGGCACGATTTTTACGCTCGGGTTCATTAGCGGCATGGACGTGTCGTTTCCGGTGCTTCCCGTCATGCTGAAGACACTGCGGATCGTGGGTAGCCAGACAGGATCGACTGCGAATCTGGCAGATGCGACGCGCGCCATCGCCCAGTCGCGCATCAAACCGGTTGTCGACCGTGTATTTGAGTTCGACGACGCGCAGTCGGCGTATCGCTACCTCGAGCAGGCGGGTCACTTTGGCAAGGTCGTTATCGACGTGGCATCCAGATAGTCACGATCTTCCAGGCCAATTACCCCGGGCAGAGACCGATCGGATACATGCGACAAGCTCACCGCGTCCTCACACTCCGACGCATTCGTTGGACGAAGTTATCGGAGACGGCCGACAAGGTTCTGCCTCTTTTCTTCACGATGGCAATCGAGCGCACGAACGCCGGGTCGTCGATCTTCTTTACAGCAAGCCCCGCTTCGGCGTGCACCTCGCGCGCGGTCGCTGGCAGGATGGTTACACCCAGACCGGCGCGCACCATCGCGACAGCAGTCATCATGTAGGTGGGTTCGCACGCGATGTCGAGCGGCTGGCTCGATTTGCTGAGCGCTGCATCGACGACTGCGCGCACGCTCGTACCCGGCGCCGTGAGTACGAGCGGTAAGCGCGCCAGTTCGTCCAGACCGATGCGACGCTTTTTGGCGAGAGGGTGAGCCTGCGGACACACGGCGACAAGCCGGTCCACTCCCGCATGCAGGACTTCGAGCGCCGGGTCGAGCACTTCACCGCCGGTGAGGCCGATATCCGCTTCTTCTTCGCGCACGAGCGCGTTGACGGTACTGGCCACGACATCGTGGATCTGGAAAACGACGCGCGGCACGTCGCGCTTCATGGCGTTGATCAACTCGGGCAACGCGCTCGCTGCAAAGGTCGGCAGGCAGGCGATCCGGATCGTGCCGCTTTCGCCTGTACCCATCGCGCGCGCATCGCGCAGCACCGTCTCCATGTCGCGCAGGGACTTGCGAAGGAGTGGTAGCAGTTCGCGCCCGTTCGGCGTCAGCGCGACGTTGCGGCTATTGCGATCAAAGAGCCGCGCGCCGACCGCCTCCTCCAGTCTGCGTATTTGTACGGTGAGCGCGGGCTGCGACAGGTGCAGCCGCTGCGCCGCGCGCGTGAAGCTACCCGCTTCAGCCACCGCGACGAGCGCGCGGATATCGCGAAGATTCAGATCCATTACGGTTCGTGATAGCTACGATCAAATCATTTCAATTGCATTATCGCCGCACCAAACTTACTCTCGGCCCTATTAAAAGACAATATCCGGAGACAAGTTGATGCTGCCGCTGCTCGGTCTGTCGACCATCCTCGTCCTGCTAGGGGCAATTCTTTCCAAGCGCATGTCGCCGCTCGTGGCGCTGATCCTCGTGCCGATCGCAGCGTCACTGATCGGCGGCTTCGGCCTGTCGACGAGCAGGTTCGTCATCGACGGATTAAAGAGCCTTGCGCCGGTTGTAGGCATGTTTGTCTTCGCGATTCTCTATTTTGGCACGATCACCGACGCAGGCACGCTCGATCCGATCATCGACCGCATCCTGCGCGCCGTCGGCACGAAACCGACGCGCATTGTCATGGGCACGACGCTGCTCGCGCTTCTGATCCATCTTGACGGCTCCGGCGCCGTGTGTTTCCTCGTCACCATCCCGGCGATGCTGCCGCTCTACGATCGCCTGAACATGGACAGGCGCGTGCTCGCGGCAGCTGTATCGATGGCGGCGGGCATTAACTTCCTGCCGTGGACCGGGCCCATGATCCGCGCGTCCGCGTCATTGCACCTGCGCATTTCGGCGCTCTTCAACCCGCTGATTCCGGTGCAGGCGGTCGGCCTTGTGTTCGTGTTCGGCATGGCCTGGTGGCTCGGGCGCCGTGAAGAAAAGCGTCTCGGCTATTCGAGCGCGAGCGGCGCGATTCCCGTTCCCACGCGTGAACTGAGCGCCGAGGAGCAGGCGCTGCGTCGTCCGGGGAACTTCTGGTTCAACATCATTCTGACGATCGTCGTTCTCGGCACGATGGTCGTGATGGGCGAGAAAATTCCGCCCGCGATCATGTTCATGGTCGGACTGTGCATCGCGTTGATCGTGAATTATCCGAACGTCGACATGCAGAGGAAACGCATCGATGCGCACGCGCGCGCTGCGCTCATGATGGCGGGCATTCTTCTAGCGGCGGGCGTGTTCACCGGCGTCATGCAGGGCAGCGGCATGCTGAAGGCGATGGCGCAGGCGGCCGTCGGACACGTGCCCCCCGCGATGGCCGGACACATTCCGGTCGCGCTGGGCCTTTTGTCAATGCCGCTTTCAATGCTATTCGACCCTGATTCGTTTTATTTCGGTGTGCTACCGGTGATCGCCGAAGTCGCGTCACAGCTCGGGGTGCCAGCAGTGCATGTCGGTCAGGCGGCCCTGCTCGGTCAGATGACAACCGGCTTTCCCGTGAGTCCGCTCACGCCGGCCACCTTTCTGGTCGTCGGCTTGTGCGGCATCGATCTGGCGGATCATCAGAAGTTTACGTTCCCGCTGCTGTTCGGCGCATCGATCGTCATGACGATCACGTGCGTCGTGCTGGGCGTGTTTCCGCTTTAATCCATACCGGACGACGTCATGAAACACACGATCAGACTCGGTGCGGGCGCAGGCTATTCAGGCGACCGCATCGAACCCGCCGTCGAGCTCGCGGAACACGGCGCGCTCGACTATCTCGTGTTCGAATGCCTCGCCGAACGCACGATTGCCATCGCGCAACAGGCGCGCCGCATCGACCGCGGCCTCGGCTACGACCCGCTGCTCGAAACGCGTATGCGCGCGGTGCTACCGGTCGCGGCGAGAAACGGCGTGCGCATCATTTCGAACATGGGCGCGGCCAATCCGCGCGCGGCCGCGAGAAAGACCGCGGAGATCGCGCGCGAACTCGGGTTGCACGGGCTGAAAATCGCTGCGGTCACCGGCGACGACGTGCTCGATGTCGTCCTGCGCTCGGATCTGCGTTTCGAGGAATCCGGCGACAAGGTGAGCGCTTATGCGCCGCGCCTCGTCTCCGCGAACGCGTATCTCGGCGCGGGGCCGATCGTCGATGCGCTTGCCGCGGGTGCGGACATCGTGCTGACAGGACGTGTCGCGGACCCGTCCCTCTTCACGGCGCCGCTCATTCACGAATTCGGCTGGAAGATGGACGACTGGACCACCCTTGGGCAGGCAACCGTCGTAGGGCATCTGCTCGAATGCGCGGGACAGGTGACGGGCGGGTACTTCGCCGACCCCGGCTATAAGGACGTCGGCAATCCAGCGCGGCTCGGTTTTCCGATTGGCGAGGTGGCCGCCGACGGCTCCATTGTCGTGACGAAGGTGCCGCATGCAGGCGGTGCCGTGACCGAGGCGACGTGCAAGGAACAGCTGCTCTATGAGATTCACGATCCGGCGCGTTACTATCAGCCGGATGTGGTCGCCGATTTCACCGCAGTACAAGTGAAGCAGGAAGCACAGGACCGCGTGCGCGTTTGGGGCGGACGCGGCAATGCGCGCACGGATACGCTGAAAGTCTCCGTCGCCTACGTCGACGGGTATATCGGCGAAGGGCAGATATCCTATGGCGGACCGGGCGCAGTCGCACGCGCACGTCTCGCGCGCGATATCGTGCGCGAGCGTCTCGCGATCACTGGCGTCCATGCGAGTGAGTTGCGCTTCGACATGATCGGGGTGAACGCGCTCTACGGCGAGGCATTCGCGAGCAACAGCGAAGATGCTGCCGAAGTCCGCTTGCGCGTAGCGGGGCGCACACTTGACGCAAACGAAGCGACGCGTATCGGCAACGAAGTGGAAACGCTCTACACCAACGGCCCGGCAGCGGGCGGCGGTGTAACGAAAATGACGCGCGAAGTCATCGCCGTGCAGTCCGTGCTGCTCGCGCGCGAACATGTGAAACCTGCTTTTGAATTCGTGGAGGCCCACGATGAAGTTGCGTGAACTCGCGCACAGCCGTACCGGAGACAAGGGCAACACGCTGAACGCGTCGGTCATTTGCTTCGACCCGACGCACTATGCGCATCTGCGCGAAGCTTTGACGCCCGAGCGCGTCAAGGCACATCTCGCCGATGTGGTGAAAGGCGATGTCGTGCGCTATGAACTGCCGCTTCTCGGCGCGTTCAATTTCGTGCTGGGCCACGCGCTCGGCGGCGGCGTGACACGGTCGCTGGCGCTCGACGCGCACGGCAAGTCGGTGAGCTCAGCGCTGCTCGATATCGACATTGAAGAGCCCGTGCCGGACTGAGATGGATGGGCATCGCGCACCGGAAGGCCCACGCTCGAGTCGCTTCATTGAGCCGCCTTCCTTCACAGAATGACGTAGACCTTTCGCATCGTTTCGTCCACTTGCCACAGGCCTTCCGTGTTGGCCTCGAAGAACATCGTATCGCCGCCGCGAAAGTGGACCGTGGGTTCCCCGTCGGGTGTGAACGATCCCGAGCCGGACAGGAGATGCATGACTTCCGCCTGTTTGACCTTGCGCCGATAGGTGCCGGGCGAGCATTCGAACACACCGGTGTCGATTGCCTCGGTCCCGGCAATCACGTACTGCTTGCCCGAGACGTGTACCCCTTCCTCACCGGGAAGAGAAGCGGTGCCCCAGTCTTCGAGTCCGCCGAGTTCGACGGTCTGTTTGATCTGCTGTACTTTCACGTAGCGTATTCCTGTGTTGATTGAGTCCGATGCGATCCGGGGCGAAGCGCCGCGTACCTGGCGCCGTCCGCAAACACTCAGTCGAGACCGCCCTGGCAGAGGTATTTGATCGACAGGTAATCGTCGAGACCGTACTTCGAGCCTTCGCGGCCATAGCCGGATTCCTTCACGCCGCCGAATGGCGCCGCTTCCGATGCGAGCGCCCCTTCATTGATCCCGACAATGCCGGCTTCGAGTGCGTGAGAAACGCGTTCAATGCGCCGCAGATCCTGGCTGTAGAAATAGGACGCGAGGCCGAACGGCGTATCGTTCGACGCATCGACCGCCTGCTGTTCGGTATCGAAGCGAAATAGCGGAACGACGGGACCGAAGGTTTCCTCGCTGCACAGCGCCATCGGCGAACTCGCGTCGCTAAGCACGGTGGGCGCGAAGTAGTTGGGCCCAAGCTCGGGCAGGCGCCTGCCGCCCGTCAACACGGTTGCGCCGCGCGCCACGGCGTCCTCGACATGGCGCGCGATCTTGTCGACGGCACGACCATTGATCATCGGGCCGATCTGCGAAGCGGGATGGCTGGCGGGACCGACGCGCAGTTCGGACACGCGTGCGCAGAGCATGTCCGCAAAGCGCTCATACACGCCTGACTGCACATACACACGGTTCGGGCACACGCAGGTCTGCCCGCCATTGCGGAATTTGGCGGCCAGCAGGCCAGTGACGGCGGCATCGAGATCGGCGTCTTCGAAGACGATGAACGGCGCATTGCCGCCGAGTTCCAGCGACAACTTCTTGAGCGTAGCCGCCGATTCACGCGCCAGCTGTTTGCCGACCGGCGTCGAGCCCGTAAAGGTGATCTTGCGCACGCGCCCATCGGCGAGCCAGTCCGCCACGGCTTCGACGGTCGATTCCCGTGAGGCCGTGATCAGGTTCAGCACACCATTGGGTACGCCGGCTTCGTGCGCGAGATGAACGAGCGTCAGTGCAGTGAGCGGTGTATCTTCGGCCGGCTTGGCGACGACCGTGCAGCCGGCCGCGAGCGCAGGGGCGATCTTGCGCGCGATCATCGCGAGAGGGAAATTCCACGGCGTAATGGCCGCCACGACCCCGATCGGCTCCTTGATCGCGCTCATCCGTTTGCCGCGCTGCTGCTGCGGGATCAGATCGCCGTAAATGCGTGTCGCTTCGTCAGCGAACCACGCGACGTACGACGCGCCATAGGCGACTTCGCCGCGGGCTTCGGCGAGCGGCTTGCCCTGTTCGAGCGAGATCAGCGCGCCGAGCGCGTCCAGATGCTCGAGGATCAGCGCGTGCCAGCGATGCAGCACGTCAGCACGTTCTTTCGGCAAACATGCGCGCCATGCCGGCAGCGCGCGGGCGGCGGCATCGGCGGCGGCGCGGGCGTCGGATGGCCCGCTGTCGGGGACGTCCGCGATCAGCTTGCCGGTGGCGGGATCCGTGACGGCGAAGCGCCGGCCGCTTTGCGCGGGCACCCATTCACCGTCGATGAAATTGTCCGTGCGAATCAACGCGGCGGCCTGCTCTTCCAGTGTCATGATCGACTCCTCTGCTAGTCACAATGTCAACCGATGGCTGTCGTGCCGATACGTTCCGTGAGCTGCGCGGCGACCGCTTTGCCGACTTCGCTCGTCGATGCGTTGCCACCGAGATCACCCGTGTGCGGCCCTTCCTTGAGCACCTGCACGATGGCCTCGAGCATCGCATCGTGCGCGGCGCGCTCCGCACCTTCGCCGTTGCCGAGGAAGTCGAGCATCATCGCCGCCGACCAGATCATCGCGACGGGATTGGCGATACCCTTTCCGGCGATATCCGGCGCGGACCCGTGGACCGGTTCGAACAGCGACGGGAACGTGCGTTCCGGATTGAGGTTTCCCGACGGCGCGATGCCGATCGTGCCCGTGCAGGCAGGACCGAGATCCGACAGGATGTCGCCAAAAAGATTGGACGCGACCACCACGTCGAAGCGGTCGGGACTCAGTACGAAACGCGCACAGAGAATGTCGATATGCTGTTTGTCCCACGTGACATCGGGGTAGCGCGCGGCCATTTCGGCGGCGCGCGAGTCCCACCACGGCATGCTGATCGAAATGCCATTGCTCTTGGTTGCCACCGTGATCTTCTTCTCGCGGCGCGCGGCCAGATCGAACGCGAACTTCAGCACGCGGTCGGTGCCGTGACGCGAGAAAATCGCTTGCTGCATGACGATTTCGCGTTCCGTGCCTTCATACATCTTGCCGCCTACCGACGAATATTCGCCTTCGGTATTCTCCCGCACGATCATGAAGTCGATGTCACCAGGGCGGCGCCCCGCGAGCGGCGACGGCACGCCGTCGAAGAGACGAGCAGGGCGCAGATTGATGTACTGGTCGAATTCGCGGCGAAATTTCAGCAACGAGCCCCACAGCGAAACGTGGTCGGGCACCTTGTCGGGCCAACCCACGGCGCCGAACAGAATCGCGTCGCAGCCGTCGAGTTGCGCTTTCCAGTCCTCGGGCATCATCTGGCCATGTTGCGCGTAGTAATCGCAACTGGCCCATTCGATATGTCGATAGTCGATCTGGATACCAAAGCGCCGGCACGCCGCATCCAGCACGCGCAAACCTTCGGGCATCACTTCCACGCCGATGCCGTCGCCGGGAATGACGGCAACGCGATAACTGCGGGTCATAGCAAGTCTCTCCTTAGTGAGCGTGCGCGCCGTGCACGCGCCAAGCTTTGAGACTCATTCTATGTGGGCATTCACCGCAGATAAATCTGCATTTGGCGCGCCGACGCGGCATGTATTCTGAAAAACGCACGCGAACAGAATGCAGCTCGAACCGCGTGTCGCGAACGCGTTGAAAGAGAGCGGAGAGGGTCAGGAAGAAAGCGGAGTCGGCATTGACGTGGCGCATGGGCCGCGCCAACGTCCGCATTGAAAATCGGAAAAAACGCTTTAATGCTGATTCGGCGGGAAGAGCGTTTCGAGCGGGTAATGCGTCTTGATGAAAGGCGTCTTGATGATCACATAGCTGAAATACTTTTCAATGCCGATGTCGCGCTCCAGCAGCCCTTCGACAATACTCTGATAATGACCGACGCTGCGCGTGACGAACTTCAGCAGATAATCGTAGCCACCGCTTGCCAGATGGCACTCGACGATTTCGTCGATGTCGCGAATCGCGGCGACGAACTTGATGAAGTCTTCGCGGCGGTGATCCGCAAGGGTGACTTCGGTGAAGACGATCTGCACGTCGCCGAGTTTTTCGAGCTGGATCTGCGCGCCGTAACCGACGATATAACCGGCCTTCTCCAGCCGTTTGACGCGGATCAGACAGGGACTCGGCGACAGTCCCACAGCGTCGGCCAGTTCGACGTTCGTAATACGGCCTTTCTTCTGCAGTTGCGAAAGAATACGCAGATCAATGCGGTCGAGTTTGCAGTCGCTGCTCATGGCTCTAATTCTGTCTGACGATCGAAGATTGTTCCGATCGGGCAGGGCGATGTTATCACGAAGTTATGCCGCTTCGCGGCTGGCCCCGCGAAGCGCGGCGCGGACTTCGGCCTCGTTCAGCACGTCGTCGAGCGTCCGTTTCAGGCGTTCGAACAACAGCGCAAATTCGGCCTCCGTATAACACAGCGCGGGCGCAAAGCCGAGGATGTTGTCGCCGAAAGCACGGAACACAAGGCGGTTGCGATACGCGGCTGTGGCGATGCGCTCCGACAGTTTGAGCGCCGCATTGAAGCCTTGCTTGCTGTCCTTGTCCGACACGAGTTCGAGCGCGCCGAGCAACCCACGGTGCCGCGAATCGCCGACCAGCGGATGCTCCAGCAGCGCGTCGAGACCTGCCGCGAAGTGCGGAGCCATGGCCTTGCCGTTCGCGAGCAGACCGCCTTCATGATAGAGGCGCATGACTTCGAGACCGATTGCAGCACTCACCGGATGCGCCGAATACGTGTGACCGTGACCCACGATCGCGGTGTCGCCGGCGTCGCCGGCAATCACCTGATAAATTTCGTCCGACATGAACACCGCGCCCATCGGCGCGTAGCCTGCGGTCAGCCCCTTCGCGACGGTCATCAGATCGGGTTTCACCTGTTCGCCTTCGCAGGCGAACAGCGGGCCGGTGCGGCCGAAGCCGGTAATGACTTCGTCGGCGACGAACAGAATGTCGAGACGGCGGCACGCATCACGCATGGCTTTGAGCCAGCCGACCGGCGGCACGATCACGCCGCCCGATCCCTGAATCGGTTCGCAGAAGAACGCGGCGACGTTCTCCGCGCCGAGCGCCGCCACCTTCGCTTCGAGCGCCGCCACCGACGACGCGATCAGCGCCTGCGAATCAGTCCCGTTCGCTTGACGGTAAGCATAAGGCGACGGCAAATGGTGCTGATGCGGCAGCGGCAAATCGAAGTTCCGATGGAACGCGGGCAATGCCGTCAAGCCGGCGCCGACCGACGACGAGCCGTGATAGCCGCGTTGCAGCGCGATCATATGCTTCTTGTTGTGGCGACCGCTTGCATTGTAGTAATGCGTGATGAACCGCAGCGCCGAGTCGACCGCATCCGAGCCGCCGAGCGTGAAATACACATGCTGCAATGAAGCCGGTGCGAGCGACACGAGTTTTTCGGCGAGCCGGATCGCCGGTTCCGAAGCGAAATGGAAATAGCTGGTCGCATAGGGCAGGCGCATCATCTGCTCGGTCGCCACCTTGACGATGCTTTCCTGGCCATAGCCGGTATTGACGCACCAGAGCCCCGAGAACGCGTCGAGCAACTCGTTGCCGTCGATGTCGCGCAGATAGGCGCCATGTCCGGATTCGAGTACGGTGACACCGCGCGCTTCATGTGCGCGATAGTTGATGACGGGGTGGACCAGATGCTTGCGGTCGGCTTCGATGAGCGATTGATGTGACATGTCGGGTATCTCGTCAGGGTGGCTGTTGACCAATCCATACTACCCATTCACCCGTATCGGTCGCTTCGTCAAAGAAAGCGCGAAAAAGCGCAGGCGTCGCGTTTTGAGGCCCGTGGGCAGCATCTTCTGCTGCATGCGTTTAAAAGCCTTGTCTGTACGGCGGCGCGTGCACAGCATGTTTTCGCTGTGAGATGCTCGCCAGCACTCAATAACCGCGCCTGCGGTCGATCGTGCCCCGCATCGGCTCGCCTGCGCGATGGCGGCGCAGATTGTCGAGTACGGCATCGACCGCGGTGTCGGGCTGCGTCGCGCTCGCGACGTGCGGCGTGATGCGCACGCGCGGGTGGTCCCATAACGGATGA
Organism: Paraburkholderia sp. PREW-6R; assembly: GCF_039621805.1. Classification (NCBI taxonomy): domain Bacteria; kingdom Pseudomonadati; phylum Pseudomonadota; class Betaproteobacteria; order Burkholderiales; family Burkholderiaceae; genus Paraburkholderia; species Paraburkholderia sp. PREW-6R. The sequence goes on from NZ_CP155075.1 coordinate 207,310, forward strand.
GTGGCGGGCAGCGGTTCCGGATCGGTCACGTCGAGTATCGCGTTGCGCAACTGGCCGCGTTCGAGCGCGTCGAGCAGATCGGCCGTCACCAGTTGCGGGCCGCGTCCGACATGAACCAGCGACGCCCCCGTGGGCAGTGCATCGAACACGCGTTTGCCGAGCAGGCTGCGCGTCGCATCGGTGAGCGGCAGCAGGCAGATCAGCACGTCGGTGTGCGCGAGAAATGCATCGAGCGTTGCTTCGCCAGCGAAGCATCGCACGCCATCGAGCTCACGCGGCGAGCGACTCCACCCCGCGCATGCAAAGCCGAAGGATCGCAGCCGCTCCAGCACGGCCGTGCCGAGCATGCCGAGCCCGAGCACGCCAACCCGGCGCGTCGCCGCAGTGCGCACCGGCAGCGGCTTCCAGATGCGTTCACGCTGCTGGAGCGCGTAGTCGAACAGATCGCGATGAACCGCGAGCACGGCTTCGGTCACGTATTCAACCATGCCGTCGACGATGCCGGGCTCGATCATCCGCACGATCGGCAAATGATCGGGTACGCGCGTCATGTCGAACTGGTCGACGCCCGCCCCCACCGAGAACACGATCTCCAGATTCGGGAGCGTTTGCGCGAGATCGTCGGGTTGCCAGGCGGCGAGATAGCGGATGGCGGCTGGATCGCCGACGTCGGGCCAGATGCGGAACGGCAGGTCGGGGGCGAGCTGTGCGAAGCGCGCGGCCCATTGCGCGCCGCGAACCGGGTCGGCTTTGTAGAGGAAGGTCATGTGCGTGGCGTTCCTACATCATCGCCTGGTTGACGATGCCGAACTGGAGAAGGCGATCGTCCGGCGGCCCTTCGTGGCGCGCCGGGTCGTCGTTGCGGACCATCTTCACCACCGTATCGACACGCGGGATGCCTAGCCCGATCAGCCAGTCGGTCAGCCCGCTCCCGGCGGGCACGTCGATGCGGACAAACACGCCTTCGTTGAGCGCCAGCCAGTGGCGGATCAGCGCCTTCGCGCGGCTCGAATCCGGCGAATCGGCCGCGATCACGGGGCCGATTGCATAACCGCGCCCAAAACGCCGGAACAGCGAGAAGCCGAGCAGTTCGCCGTCACGGTCGAGCGCAATGCCATCCGCACTTTGCAGCAGCGCAGACAGCATCGCATCGCGGTCGAGGCCGCTTGCAGATGCGGCCAGCGCAGTCAGTCGCGGCGTGTCGTTGATGCCGAGCGGGCGCAACCGTTCGCCGGCCGGCAGCGACACGAGCGGTGGCTGGAACACCGCGCCCTGGTGTTGGTCGAGCGCGCCGCACGCCCGGAAGCCGAGCTTCTCGTAGAGCGGCATGCCTGCCGGCGTCGCGTGCAGGAAGGTGACGCGGCTGCCGGTTTCTTCGAGCACCAGTTGCATCAGCTTTGCGCCGATGCCGTGTCCCTGATGTTCCGGCGACACGATCACGAGGCCGAGTGTCGCGCGGTCCGCGCCGAACTTCCAGCACAGCGCCGTGCCGATCACGGCGCCGGCCTGTTCCGCGACGAAGCCGCCGCCGGCCTCGGCAGCGAAGCGCCAGTCCTCGGGCCGGTGCGGCCACCCTACGGCCGTCGACAGACCGTGGGCGGCGGGGATGTCGTCGGGGGTAAAACGTCGGTAGGTCAGCGACCCGCTTTGCGTTGATTCAGGCACGGCGAACTCCTTTCTTTTGACGTCACGCTTGCCCGCGACTGTCGCACGCCGGTTGCCTGCTTGATAGGACGATCCTCCTATGTCCCCGGATGGAGGTCATCCGCGCGCCGACACGATGCAAAACAGCTGTCCAACCAGTCTGAACGCGTGGATTGTGCTGAATTGGCATTTTTGTCGGCGGCATATATCAGTCGTGTGACTTTACGATGGATGTCAGTACGCAGCCACGTCGCGCCGCAAGGGCCGGCACGGGCGATGCCGGCCTGCAGCGCGTGCTGCGCTGCACCGCGACTCGTGCTGCGCGACCCGGCTTAAACCGCCGAATCGAATGGTTGCAACGTCCCGAATGCAACGACAGTCCCTTTTTGGGGTGTTTAAATCAAGTCGACGCTGCCGGGTGCCAGTCCAGCGAAGTCATGCTGTTGCAACAGGTCGGTGCTCAAGCGCGTTCAGCGGCTCGCGCGGCGAGTGCGGTGACCAGTATCAACCCTGTCATTGTTAGGAGCAGTTCGCATGAAGGACGACGAAGTCAAAAATGGTTTCAGCCGCCGCGACATGATGCGTGTGCTGGCTGCGGGGAGCCTGCTTGCGACAGGCGCGGGTGGACTGCTGGCGGGCGCGACTTCGGCGTCGGCCGCGGCCGCCACGGCGTCTGCGCCGAAGAAAGGCGGCAAGATTCGCGTGGCGTACGACGCGGGCTCGACGGCCGACACGCTGGATCCCGCGAAAGGCTCGACGGGCTCCGACTACATCCGCTTTTTCATGTTCTACAGCGGCCTGACGCAGCTCGATGAAAGCCTCACGCCGCAGATGAACCTGGCCGAGGCGCTCGACACGCACGATGCGAGGGTGTGGGTCATCAAGCTGCGCAAAGGCGCGACTTTCCACGACGGCAAAGCGGTCGCGCCGGCGGACGTCGTGTATTCGCTCAATCGCCACAAGATTGCGGCAACCGCATCGAAAGTGAAAACGCTGGCCGATCAGTTCGCCGAGATCAAGGCGACCGGCCCGAATGAAGTGACCTTGACGCTGTCGAGCCCGAACGCCGATCTGCCGGTGATCCTCGCGACGCCGCAATTCGTCATCATCAAGGACGGCACGACCGACTTCACGACGGCGGTCGGCACCGGCCCGTATAAGGTCAAGACCTTCAAGCCGGGTGTGACGACCGTCGCGGTTCGCAACGACAGCTATTTCAAGCCGGGTCTGCCGCATCTCGACCAGGTCGAGCTGATTGCGATCAGCGACAACGCCGCACGCGTGAACGCACTGCTGTCCGGCGACGTGCATCTGATCAACTCCGTCGATCCGCGCTCGACACAGCGCATTGCGTCGACGGCGGGTTACGCGGTGAAGGAGACCAAGTCCGGTCTCTACACCGATCTGATCATGCGCCGCGATAACCCGCTCGTGGGTAACCCCGATTTCGCGCTGGGCATGAAGTATCTGTTCGATCGCGAGCAGATCCGTTCGGCCGTCTTCCGGGGCTTCGCCGTGATCGGCAACGATCAGCCGATTCCGCCAACCCATCGTTACTTCGACGCGTCGCTGCCGCAGCGCCACTTCGATCTCGACAAGGCCAAATTTTATCTGCAGAAGGCGGGTGCGCTCGGCCCGGCCTTGCCGCCGATCTACGCGACCGCCGATGCGAACGGCTCGATCGAAATGGCCGAACTGATCCAGCAGACCGGCGCGAAGATTGGCGCGAACATCAGCATCAACCGCGTGCCCACCGACGGTTACTGGTCGAATCACTGGATGAAGCATCCGCTGGGATTCGGCAGTGTGAATCCCCGTTCGAGCGCCGATGTGCTCTTCACGCAGTTCTTCAAGTCGGATGCCGCATGGAACGAGTCGGGCTGGAACAATCCGAAGTTCGATCAACTGCTGCTCGCCGCGCGTTCGGAAACCGACGACGCCAAACGCAAGCAGATGTACGGCGACATGCAGGTGATCGTCGCGGATCAGGGCGGGATCGGCATTCCCGCGTTTATCAGTCTGCTCGATGCATATGACCAGCATCTGCAGGGGCTCGGCTCGATTCCGAGCGGCGCAATGATGGGCTTCTCGTTTGCCGAGCACGTGTGGTGGAACGCCTGACGTAGCACGGCAGCATGCAGCAACCTGACCCGCGCGCAGTCCGCGCCGGGTCAGCGCGGCGCTCCCCGCGCGCCGGTTCCGGCAGGTGTCATTCTCAGGAGAGGTGGACGATGAACCAGAACATAGCCGCACTGATAGGCCGACGCGTCGCGGTGACTGCGCTCACACTGCTGATCGTGTCCGTCATCATTTTCACGATCACGAACCTGCTGCCGGGAGATGCCGCGCAAGCCGCACTCGGTCAGTCCGCGACGCCCGAAACCGTCGCGGCGCTGCGCCTGCAGTTCGGCCTCGACCAACCGGCTTACCTGCGCTACGTGCACTGGCTGGCGGGTCTCATGCATGGCAACTTCGGCGTCTCGCTGTCGAACAATCTGCCGGTCTCGGAACTGATCGAAGGTCGTCTGCCGAAATCGCTGATACTCGCGGCGATCACGACAGCGGTCTCGGTGCCGATCGCGGTGTCGTTCGGCATTATCGCGGCGGTCAACCGGAATTCGCTGATCGACCGCATCGTCAGTCTGACTACGCTGTCGCTCGTCGCGACGCCGGAGTTCCTGATCGCCACGATCGCGGTGCTGATCTTCGCGGTGAAGCTGCACTGGCTCTCGGCGCTCTCCTACGGCGGCGAGATCGACAACTTCAACCAGTTCTTGCGTGCGTACGCGATGCCGGTCCTGACACTGTGCGCCGTCGTGATCGCGCAGATGGCACGCATGACACGCGCTGCGGTAATCGAACAACTGGGATCGTCATATGTGGAAATGGCGATGCTCAAAGGGGCAAGCCCCGCGCGCGTGGTGCTGCGCCATGCGCTGCCGAACGCGATCGGTCCGATCGCCAACGCGATTGCGCTGAGCCTGTCGTATCTGCTGGGCGGCGTGATCGTCGTCGAAACCATCTTCAACTATCCGGGCCTCGCGAGCCTGATGGTCGACGCAGTCAGCAACCGCGACTTTCCGTTAGTGCAGGCCTGCACGCTGCTTTTCTGCCTCGGCTATCTGGTGCTGGTGCTGCTGGCCGACCTGTGCGCAATCATCTCGAACCCGAGGCTGCGGACATGAACTCGAACCGTTGGTTTTCGCAAGAGGTGCAGCCCATGACTACGTCCGATGTCGTTCAACGCAGTAGCGAACTGCCGCCGGGTGCGGACCGTTCGCAGCCGTTCGGTGGCGGTTCGACGCAGCCGCCGGCTCAACCGCAACCGGCACGCCGCCGCTCGCTCGCCTCCCGGATGAGATTGTCCACGGGTGGCTGGATCGGCTTCGGCATGGTGTGTCTCGCGCTTTTCGTCGCGCTTTTCGCGCCCCTCATCGCACCGCACGAGGTCGGCGCGATCGTTACGCCCGATGTGTTCGCGAACTTCAGCGCGAAGCTGCCGCTCGGCTCGGACTATCTCGGCCGCGACATGCTGAGCCGCATCATCTACGGTATGCGGCTGACCGTACTGCTCGCGCTTGCCGCCGCGCTGCTCGCGGCCGTCACCGGCACGACACTCGGTCTGCTTGCTGCCGTCGCGGGCAAGGCGATCGATGAAACCATGAGCCGCCTGCTCGACGCCATCACCTCGATTCCTTCGAAGATGTTCGCGCTGATGATCGTGGCCGCGTTCGGCTCATCGCTGACGCTGCTGATCCTGACGGCCGCGATCAGCTACATGCCGGGCTCCTACCGGATCGCCCGCTCGCTTGCGGTCAATATCAGCCAGCTCGAATACGTGCAGGTGGCGCGGGCGCGCGGCGAGAGTTCGCTGTACATAGCATGCGTCGAAATGCTGCCGAACATGTTGCATCCGATGCTGACCGATACCGGACTGCGCTTCACGTTCGTCGTGCTGTTGCTGAGCGGGTTGAGCTTTCTTGGCCTGGGCGTACAGCCGCCGTATGCAGATCTCGGTTCTCTGGTGCGGGAAAACATTGCAGGGCTCGGCGACGGCGCACCGGTCGTCATCATGCCGGCTTTGGCCATTGCCATCCTGACGGTCGGCGTCAATCTGCTGATCGACGGGCTCCCGCATCGCGGTGGCAAAGGGAAAATCGGCAAGATCGCACGCAGCGCCGACGGAGGTCATTGATGAAGACGTATCCGAAAACGAAACATGACGCGAATCCCGGCATGGCGTCGGGCAACCTCGTCGAAGTACGCGGACTGCGCGTGGTCGGCAGCCGTCCGGGCGAGCCGGATACGACGATCGTGCACGACGTCGATTTCGACGTGGCGCGCGGCGAAGTGCTGGCGCTGATCGGCGAATCCGGCTCGGGCAAGACCACCATTGCGTTGTCGCTGATGGGACATGCGCGTAGCGGTTGCCGCATCGCGGGCGGCTCGATCCGGGTCGGCGACACGGATGTGCGCTCGCTGTCGCCGAAAGGACTGGCTTCCTTGCGCGGCCGCACGGTCGCGTATATCGCGCAAAGCGCGGCCGCCGCCTTCAACCCGTCGCGGACCATCCTCGACCAGGTGATCGAGAGCGCGCTGATTCACGGCACACTGAGCAAGCGTGCTGCGCAAGCCAAGGCCGTCGAGCTGTTTCGCGCGCTGGCGTTGCCCGAGCCGGACCTGATCGGCAAGCGCTATCCGCACCAGGTCTCGGGTGGGCAACTGCAGCGTCTGATGGCCGCCATGGCGCTGATCACCGATCCGGAACTCGTGATTCTCGATGAACCGACTACGGCACTCGACGTCACCACGCAGATCGACGTGTTGCAGGCATTCAAGCGCGTCATCAAGGAGTACGGGATGACGGCGGTGTATGTGTCGCACGATCTGGCGGTGGTTGCGCAAATGGCCGATCGCATCCTCGTGCTGAGCGACGGCGCAATCCGTGAGGCGGGCGCGACCGGACAGATCCTGCATGCGCCCGCGCATCCGTACACGCAGAGCCTGATCGCGGCGGTGACACCGGACGGCGCAGCGGTCTGCGACGAGCCGCGCAACCACCAGGACCGGGCCACGCGACCGGCAGTCGATGCCTCCGCAACGCCGCTGCTCGAAGTGCGCCGCATGATGGCAGGCTATGGCCGCCGCAACGCGAAAGGCTGGCCGACCACGCTGATCCTGAACGATGTCGATCTCAAGATCGGGCGCGCTCAGACCGTTGGCGTGATCGGCGAATCCGGTTCGGGCAAGACCACGCTCGCGAAGGTCATCGCCGGGCTCGTGACGCCGTCGGGCGGGAAGTTATTGCTGGATGGAGAACCGCTCGCGGGCGACCTGAACAGGCGCACGAAAGAGCAGTTCCGCCGCATCCAGATCGTGTTCCAGAACGCCGACACCGCTTTGAATCCGACTCACACGGTAGGACGCACGCTGGCGCGGCCGCTCGCTTTCTATCACGGCATGAAGGGCGCGCGCGCTAAGGCGCGGGTCGCGGAGTTGCTGGAGCTGGTGCGGCTGCCGGCGTCGGTGGCGGCGCGCAGCACCGCTGAGCTGTCGGGCGGCCAGAAGCAACGCGTGAATCTCGCGCGTGCGCTCGCGGCCGAACCCGATCTGATCCTGTGCGACGAAGTCACGTCGGCGCTCGATACGGTCGTGGGTGCCGCGATCCTCGACCTGCTGCGCGATCTGCAGAAAAAGCTCGGCGTTTCGTACCTGTTCATCACGCACGACATCGCCAAGGTTCGGGCGATCAGCGACGACATCGTCGTGCTGTATGCGGGTCATCGCGTCGAAACGGGCACGCGCGCCGCCTTGTCCGCGCCGCCTTACCACCCCTATTCGCATCTGCTCGTGTCGTCGGCACCGGAGTTGCGCGCGGGCTGGCTCGCTGATGCGAGCGAGCGCTGTCACCGCGAGCTTGCGCCCATCGGTCCGTCGAGCGACAACCCCGAACTCTGCACATTCGTATCGCGCTGTTCAATGCGCATCGACGGCGTGTGCAACGTGACCACGCCTTCGCTGCGCACGCTCGAAAACGGCGCGCAGGTGCTGTGTCATCGCAGCGAGGCCGATCTGATCGGCTTCCAGCAGCCGCTCAGTCCGCTCTCGGTGGAACACGTGGAGCGTGCATGACGCGCGTCTGATGTGACAGGTTCCACCGAAGTGGAGGAGCCGGAGTTGCATTGGCCCGCTGCTGGAACCACCCCGTGCGAAGCGGGAGGGTCACCGCCAGAGAGCAGTTTCACGCAGGTCCTGAGGCACCGCCTCAGGGCGTGCCGCCTGTCGTCCGGCGAAATCCGGCTCGCCGGAGCTTACGTCGAAAAGGGAAACTTCATGGGCATGAGAATCGGAGTGGATATCGGCGGCTCGTTTGCCGATTTTGCCGTATTGAACGACGAAACCGGAGAGCTCAACACGCTGAAGGTCTTTTCGCGGCCGGACAGTCCGGGCAGCGAAGTATTGCGTGGGATGGAGCAGCTTGCCGAGCGCTACGGCATCGCACCGCGTGACGTCGATTATTTCACGCATGGCACGACGGTCGGCGTGAACGCCGTCGTGCAGCGCAAGGGCCTGCGTCTGGGTCTGATCACGACGCGCCACTTCGAGGACGTGCTTGACCTCGCGCGTCTCAAGGGTCCGGACATGTACAACCTGCTGTCGAAGCGTCCGGTGCCGCTGGTGCCGCGCGAGCGCGTGTTCGGCGTGGTTGAACGTCTGACAGCGGAAGGTCTCGTAGAAACGCCGGTCGACGAAGCGAGCGTGCGCGAGGCGGCCGCGAATCTGCAGCGGGCCGGTTGCGAAGGTGTGGTCGTCTCGCTGCTGCACTCGTATCGTAATCCGGCACACGAGCACGAAGTGAAAGCGATCATCGAACGGGAATGGCCTGGTTTTTTCGTGTCGTGTTCCAGCGACGTGTGGCCCATCATCCGTGAATATGAACGCACTTCGACAGCGGTCATCGGCGGCTACGTGCAGCCCAAAGTCTCGCACTATCTCACTTCGTTGCAACGTGCGCTGGTCGAAACCGGCGTGAGCGCCGACATGAAAGTGACCAGGTCTAACGGCGGCGTGATGAGCGCCGAGGCGGGCAAGACGAACTGCGTGCAGATGATCCTGTCGGGCACCGCGTCGGGCGTGATCGGCGCCGCGTATGTTGCGCGGCAAAGCGGACTGAAGCACTGCATGAGCCTCGACATCGGCGGCACCACCGCCGACGTCGCGTTGATCGTCGACGGCGAGCCGCAATATGCGAGCGGCGAATACATCGGCGATTTCCAGATTCATATTCCGTCGGTCTCGGTGTCGTCGATCGGAGACGGCGGCGGCTCGATCGCATGGGTCGACGATTTCGGCGTGCTCAAGGTCGGCCCGGAAAGCGCGGGCTCGAATCCGGGTCCGGTCTGCTACGGACGCGGCGGCACGCGCGCGACCATCACCGACGCGTTCGTGGTGCTGGGCGTGATCGGCAATGCGAGCCTCGGCTACAACTCGGTGAAGGTCGATCACGACGCGGCGCACCGCGCGGTCGAGGTGCTGGCGAGCCAGCTCGGCAGCAGCGTCTACAGGACCGCCGAGGCGATCGTGAACGTCGCGGTGTCGGGCATGTATGCGGGCGTGAGCCGGATCGTGTCGCGTTTCGGTATCGATCCGCGGACTTTTTCGCTGTTGCCGTTCGGCGGCGCCGGTCCGATGCTCGCATGCTACTTCGCGCGCGCGATCGGGATGCCGGAGATCGTCGTGCCAACCGCACCAGGTGTGTTGAGTGCGCTAGGCGGGCTGATTGCGGACACCCGCAACGACTTCGTCAAGACCACCTATTACGACCTCAATCCGGCCTCGATGGCCCGTCTAGCCGACGACGTGAGCGGGCTCGAAGCGTCCGCACGCGACTGGATGACCGGCCAGACCGGCGATGGCGGCGCGGCGCATATCGTCGTGTCGGCGGATATGCGCTACAAGGGCCAGTCGTTCGAAATCGACACGCCGCTGGAGAGCGGCTGGCTCACCGGCCAGGATCTCGGCGCGGTGCATGAGGCGTTTCATCGCGAGCACGAACGGCTCTATGGGCATCGCGATGCTTCCGCCAGCGTGCAGGTGGTCGCGCTGCGTCTCGTGATCTCCGCCGCGACGCCCAAACCGAAGCTGCAACCGATCGGATCGAGCGATCAGCCGCCCACGCCGGCGGGCACGGTCCGCGTGTTCATGGACGACGCGTTCCACGATGCAGCGCTTTATCACCGCACGGCGCTCAAAGCCGGTCAGCAGATTCACGGGCCGGCGGTGATTGCCCAGGACGATTGCACGACCTGCGTGCTGCCGGGTTATCACGGTCGTGTCGACCAATACGGCAATCTGGTTTTCACGGTCGTCAACTGATTTCGGACGGAGCATCGCAATGCAATTCGACAAGGCAGTGCTGCAGATTTTCGCCAATTACTGCGTGGCCGCAGCCGAAAGCATGGCGTACACGCTGGTGCGCACCGCGCACTCGACGTTCGTCAAGGAAACCGAGGATTTTTCGTGCGCGATCATGACGCCGGAGGGCCTCACGTTCGCTTCACCCAAGACGCTCGGCGCGACGTGGTATGTCGGGCTCGACTACAGTCCGGTGATCGCGATGATCGATCACTATGAGCCGGGCGACATCTGCATGACGAACGACTCGTATAGCGGCTTCGTCGCCACGCATACGCCTGACATCCTGATCTGGAAGCCGGTGTATTACGGCGGCGAGATCGTCTGTTTCATCGGCGGACATATTCACAACACGGATATGGGCGGCGCGGTGCCCGCGTCGCTGTCGCGCACGCTGACGGAAATCGAACAGGAAGGGATTCGTTTTCCGCCGTGCAAGATCGTGCGCGCGGGTGTGTTCGATGATTCGATCGTCAGGATCATGGCGGCGAACGTGCGCGTGCCGAATCAGAATATCGGCGACCTGCAGGCGCAACTCGCGTCGCTGCATACGGGCGAGCGGCGCGTGCTGGAGATCATCGAGCGGTTTGGCATTGACGGCTTCAAGGCGGGCATGCACGCGCTGCTCGACTATTCGGAAGAACAGGCTCGTACGATTTTGCGTGGCATACCGGACGGCGACTATTTCTTCGCCGAATACGCCGACGAAGATTCGGTCCGCGGCAAGCCGATGCGCGTCGCGCTCACGGTGCGGATCAACGGCGATTCGGTGGAGATGGATTACACCGGCAGCGACCCGCAACTGCAGTCTTCGCTCAATATTCCGACTGGCGGGCGGGAGCGCCACGCGCTCGCGCTGGTCGGATTCGTCTATGTGCTCTACACGCTCAACCCGGACATTCTGCTCAACACGGGGATGCTGCGTGTTGCACGCTGCATCCTGCCGGAAGGCACGGTCGTCAACGCAACCCCGCCCGCAGCGGTCGGCATGCGCAGCCTCACGTGCAAGCTGCTCCATCTGCTGACATTCGGCGCGTTCTCGCAGGCCGTGCCCGACCGGCTCGCGGCGTGTCCGGCGGGCGGCCTGTCCATTCTCAGCGTGAAGACGCTCGACCGGCAGGGCGCAACCGTGATGGCATCGATCGGTCCGATTGGCGGCGGCGCGGGCGGCGGTCCGTCAGATGACGGCGAAGACGGCTCGGGTGCCAACAACGCGTTTCTGCGCAATACGCCGGTCGAGATCAACGAAACCGAGGTGCCGATTCGCATTACCCGCTACGGTGTGGCGCCAGGTTCGGGCGGTGCGGGCCAGTATCGCGGCGGCCAGGGCCTCGTCATGGAATTCAAGGTGTTCTCGCCGAATACGCTCGTGACCGCGCGCAATCGCGACCGCACGCGTTTCGCGTCGTGGGGCGTGCACGGCGGCCACGCCGGCGGCAATGCGCGATTCACCCGCAATCCGGACACGCCGCGCGCGGAAGAACTGGATAACAACGATCTGGTTGTCTGCATGCCGGGCGACGTGATCCGTCTCGTCGGCGCGGGCGCGGGAGGCTATGGACGACCGACCGAGCGCGATCCGCACAAGGTGCGCGAAGACGTACTGCGAGGCTACGTGAGCATCGATGAAGCACGTGATGTCTACGGCGTCGCGCTCGACGGCGACACGCTGGATAGCGAACGCACGCGGCAACTGCGCGACGAAGCGCGGGCCCGGATCGGCGCATCGGCGCCGCCTGCCTTTTCGTTCGGTCCGTACCGCGAGGCGTTCGAGGCGAAGTGGACCCGCGAACGCTATGCCGCGCTGACGGTGATCCTCGCAAGCGTGCCGGTGCAGTGGCGCTACTTCATCAAGCATCGGCTGTTCGAGGCGCTCGATAACCGGATCGCGTCCGCTCCGTCTCTCGCGCACGAGAGCGGTGCTGAAATCGTGCAGGCGATGTTCGCCGACCTGCGTTGCGATTATCCGCAATTGAATGCGATGTGAGCGCGGCGTGACGGTACGACATGGTCATGTCGGCTTGCGTACGAGCGTCGGCGCGGCCGCAAGCGTCACGCATTGGCGTGTTTGCGCGGCGACATCCTTTCTTCCTGACAGGAGCGGACAAGATGGACAGGTTTGACCCTAACCGAGTCAAGGTGCGCAGCGCGCACTTCATCGGCGGACAGTATGTCGAAGGCAGCGGCGCGCTCGACGTCGTTCGACCGTCCGACGGCGTCTTCTATGCCGAATTGCCGGTGGCCGATGCCGCACTGGTGGATCGCGCCGTGGAGGACGCGTGGCGCGCGTTCAAATCCAGCGACTGGACGCGCCGGGCGCCACGCGAGCGGGCCCGCGCGATGCGCCGCTGGGCCGAACTGATCGAAGCCGATGTGGCGACGCTCGCGCCGCTCGAAGCGCTCGGCTCGACGCGCCCGGTCGCCGACGCGGCTCGCTGGGACATCCCCTTTACCGCCGAGGGCATCCGCTTTTACGGCGAATTCGCCGACCGGATCGGCGGCGAAGTGGCCGCGACTCGCCCCGATCATCTGGGCATGACGATCGCGGAACCCTACGGTGTCATCGCTGCGATTTCGCCGTGGAATTTCCCGCTCGTGATGGCGTCGTGGAAGATCGCACCCGCGCTCGCCGCAGGCAACGCGGTCGTACTCAAACCCTCGGAGCTGACGCCGTTTTCGGTGCTGCGGCTCGCTGAACTCGCGATCGAGGCCGGCATTCCGCCGGGCATCTTCAACGTCGTACAGGGCGATGGCCGTATGACGGGCGACGCGCTGTGCCGTCATCCGAAGATTGCGAAGGTCACGTTCACCGGCTCGACGCAGACCGGCGCGGCGATCATGACGGCATGCGCGCAGAGCGGCACTAAACCGGTCACGCTGGAGTTGGGCGGCAAAAGTCCGCAACTCGTGTTCGCCGACGCGCCGGATCTCGACCGGGTCGCCCGCCGCGTCGCATCCGCGATTGCCGGTAACGCCGGGCAGGTATGTGTGGCCGGCTCGCGATTGATGGTCGAGCGCAGCGCGGCGCCGCGCCTGATCGACGGCATCGCGCGCGCATTTGCTGCACTGAAGGCGGGCAATACCTGGTCCCCGGGCACCACGTTGCCGCCGATCATTTCGACGCTGCAACTTCAACGCATCGACGGCATCGTGCGGCGTACGCTCGATAGCGGGGCGCAAGCGGCCGCAGGCGGCGCCCGGATCGAGCTGGACGGCGACGGTGCGTTCTATGCACCAACTATCCTGACCGGCGTGACTCCGGCGTCCGAAGCGGTGCGGGAAGAGATTTTCGGGCCGGTGCTGACCGTGCAGACTTTTGATAACGACGATGAAGCGCTCGCGCTGGCCGCGCACGAAAAGTACGGTCTTGCAGCGGGCGTTCACACGGCCGATCTGAGCCGTGCGCTGCGGATGATGCGAGGCATCGAGGCCGGTACGGTGTGGATCAACCGCTATGGGCGCACCGCCGATTTCGTGATTCCGACGGGCGGCTACAAGCAGTCGGGTATCGGCAAAGACCTGGGACGCCAGGCATTCGAAGCGAATCTGCGTTTCAAGAGCGTGTTGATCGACCTGACCGACGGCGCCTGAGGCCGCGAGCGAGGCGACGCGGCCAGCGCGTATCGGCGCGCGCCATGCCGGCAACAACTACGCGCGAGGCAAACACATTCACGCGCAAGCACGCGCAATCATGCGCAATCATGCGCAAGTACGTGCGACTGAGGGCCTGACAGGCCGCCCGGCATTGCCCCAAATGGCACCCAAAACTGTGCCGCATAGTGTGCTGAACAAGGCGCGAAAAACGGTGGATTCTGTGCTGCTGAACCGCCAATACACGGTAAGTCGGCTTTTTTAAGGTGATTTAATGTTTCTCAGCAAGCGACGCCGTGAAGGATTCTCTACCGCGCCATGCCGCAGGGCGAGAATGTTCGACGGCGCCGGCGTTGCTGCGTTCGATTCGTCGACGCGGTTTCAGACCGCGTCTGTTTCCGGCTCTGACTTGATCTTCGCTGACCACAGGGACTAGACATGACCCGCTTCAAACCCAAATACATCACGTTCGACTGCTACGGCACGCTCACTCGCTTTCGCATGGGTGATCTGGCGCGCGAAGTTTTCTCCGACCGCGTTCCGGCCGATCAGATGGAACAGTTCGTCAAGGATTTCGCGGCATACCGTCTGGACGAAGTGCTCGGTGCGTGGAAGCCGTATCAGGACGTGGTGAAGAACGCCGTGCGCCGCACGCTCAAGCGCTGGAATATCGAGTACATCGATGCCGAAGCGCAGAAATTCTACGACGCGGTCCCGACCTGGGGTCCGCACGCCGACGTGCCTGAAGGTCTTGCAAAAGTGGCGAAGGAAATTCCGCTGGTGATTCTGTCGAACGCGATGAATGAACAGATCCAGAGCAACGTCGACAAGCTCGGCGCGCCGTTCCACAAGGTCTTCACTGCGGAGATGGCACAGGCGTACAAGCCGCGCATGCAGGCGTTCGAATATCTGCTGGACAATCTCGGCTGCGGTCCCGAAGACATCCTGCACGTGTCGTCGAGCCTGCGTTACGACCTGATGACGGCCCATGACATGGGTATCAGGAACAAGGTGTTCGTGGCGCGCGGGCACGAGCCGTCGACGCCGTTTTACGGCTACACCGAGATCAGGGACATCGGCGGTCTTCCGGGCGTGGTCGGCCTGTGAGTACGTGCACTGTCACGCCGCGAGCACCGGCGGTTTAACCTGCACTGCGCTGAAAGGTCAGGATGAAACTCGAATCGTACTGGCTGGACACGCGTCCAGCCTTCCGCGGCGGTCGCGAAGGACCGGTCGAGCGGCATGCCGAAGTGGTCGTGATCGGCGGCGGCTTTACCGGTCTGTCGGCGGCGCTCGAACTTGCATCGCGCGGCGTCCAGGTGACGGTGCTCGAAGCCGGCCAGATTGCCGGCGAAGCGTCGGGACGTAACGGCGGCCAGTGCAACACCGGGCTGTCGCACGACTACGCGTCGCTGGCGGCGAAAATCGGTGCGACGCAGGCGAAGGCGTTCTATCGCGCGTATGAAAGCGCGGTGGCCACGGTCGATTCGATCGTCACCACCCATCAGATCGATTGCGATTTCGTCCGCACGGGCAAGCTCAAGCTGGCCGCGAAGCCCGAGCATTTCGCTAAGCTGCAGAAGACCTACGAAGTCCTGATGCGCGACGTCGACCAGAATATCGAACTGATTCCGCGCGAACGCCTGCGCAACGAAGTCGGCTCGGACGGCTTTTACGGCGGCCTGCTGCAGCGTAACGGCGCGCAAATGCACATGGGCAAGTTCGGCGTCGGTCTCGCGCAGGCTGCGGTACTGCAGGGCGCGCGGATCTTCGAACAGGCTGCCGTCACGCAGATGAAGCGGCTCGACGGCGACCGCTATGAGCTGACGTGCGCGCGCGGCACGATCCGCGCGGATCGCGTGCTGGTTGCGACCGGCGCGTCGCAGCTCGGGCCGTTCCAGTGGTTCCGGCGGCGTATCGCGCCCGTGGGCAGCTTCATCGTCGTGACCGAGCCCTTGCCGCTCGAACAATTGAACCGGCTGTTCCCCACGCGTCGCGCCTATGTTACGTCGCGACAGATTGGCAACTACTTTCGCGTCACGCCCGATAACCGGCTGCTATTCGGCGGCCGCGCCCGCTTCGCGATGTCGAGCCCGAGATCTGATGAAAAAAGCGGGCAGATTCTGCGCGCCGGACTCGCGGGCTATTTCCCCGAGCTGGCGAACGTGCGCCTCGATTATTGCTGGGGCGGTCTCGTGGACATTACCGCCGACCGTCTGCCACGTGCGGGTCAACACGAAGGGCTCTTTTATTCGATGGGTTACAGCGGCCATGGCGTGCAGATGTCGGTACACATGGGCCGCGTGATGGCCGACGTGCTGTACGGCGCAGCGGCCGGCAATCCCTGGCGGGATCTCGAATGGCCGGCCATTCCCGGGCACTTCGGTCACGCATGGTTTCTGCCGTTGGTCGGCGCGTATTACCGGCTGCAGGACATCCTGCATTGAAGGCCAGGCTGCCACTCGACGGCACTCACGATCTGCGTCGCGGCGTCGGCGCGCAACTGGAGTCACGCGCATGAAGTCCAGATTCGTCCGGCTCGCGGAAACCACGCGTCCCACTGTGTCGTTTCGCATCGACGGCAAAGTGGTCGACGGGCTGCAGGGCGACACGCTGCTCGTGGCGATGCTGTGCAACACCGGCCACGTGCGACAGTCCGAGTTCGGTCCGGAAGTGCGCGCGGGCTTCTGCCTGATGGGCGCGTGCCAGGACTGCTGGGTCTGGACCGTCGATGGCCAACGGCTTCGCGCGTGCACGACGGTGCTCAGCGAGGAACTCGATATCGTCACCCGGCAACCGGAGCTGCAATGGCCGAACCTCGTGTAATCGTCGTGGGTGCCGGACCGGCCGGGATTCGCTGCGCGCAGGCGCTGGTGGAGGCGGGGCTGCGTCCGCTCGTCATCGACGAAAGCCGGCGTGATGGCGGCCAGATATATCGCCGTCAGCCGGAGCAGTTTTCCCGGCCCTATACGAAGCTGTATGGCACCGAAGCCGCCAGTGCGCAGAACCTGCACGAGAGCTTCGAACGGTTGCGGGCAAAGATCGGCTATTTGCCGCAAACGCTCGCGTGGAATATCTCCGGCGGCAAGCTCTATACGGCGCGTGACGGTGTGGCCGATCATCATCCGTTCGACGCGCTGGTCCTGTGCCCCGGCGCAACCGACCGGCTGATGCCGGTCAAGGGCTGGCAGTATGCCGGCACTTACAGTCTCGGCGCATCGCAGATCGCGCTGAAGGCGCAAGCCTGTTCGATCGGCAGCAACGTGGTATTCATGGGCTCCGGGCCGCTGCTGTATCTGGTCGCGAACCAGTACGTGCAGGCTGGCGCAACGGTGGCGGCCGTGCTCGACACGTCGCGTTCGAGCAGGCGTCTGCGTGCGCTGCCCGCGCTGCTTGCGCGGCCCGACGTGCTGCGCAAGGGGGCGGCGCTCGTGTCGTCGCTGAAAAGGAGCGGTGTCAGAATCGAGCTGGGTATTGAGCCGGTCGAGATCCACGGTGACGCCGGGCGCGGCGTCGAATCGCTCAGCTACCGCGATAAGCGCGGCGTGCAGCAGCGGATTGCGTGCGATGCCGTCGCAATGGGTTATCACCTGCGCCCTGAAACGCAGCTTGCCGACCTCGCGGGTTGTGAGTTCGCGTTCGATGCGTCCACTCGTCAATGGCTGCCCGTACTGGACCGCATGGGCCGCAGCTCGGTCAAACGCGTTTATCTCGCGGGGGACGGCGTGCGCGTGCTCGGCGCCGATGGCGCGGAGATCGCCGGAAAACTCGCCGCACTGGCCGTGCTGCAAGATCTTGGACACGCTGTCGATGTATCGCGCGTCACTTCGCTTACGCGTGAGCGCTCGAAGATGGACCGCTTTCGCGCGGGGCTTGCCGAGGCGTTTCCATGGCCGTCGCAACAGGCCGCGCACTTGTCCGACGACACGATCGTGTGCCGTTGTGAAGGCATCAGCGCGGGTGAATTGCGCCGCGTCATCCGTGACGAAGGCGCACGCGAAGCCAATCGCGCGAAGGCGTTCAGCCGGGTCGGCATGGGACGCTGCCAGGGCCGCTACTGCGGCCATGCGGCCGCCGAGGTCATTGCCGCAGCGGCGCGCGTGCCGCTCGAACAGGTCGGCCGCCTGCGTGGACAGGCGCCGGTCAAACCATTCGCGATGTCGACGGTGGCCGGCTGGTCTCCTGCCGCTGTCGCGCCGGCCGCGGCGCCGTCGAGTGCAACCCCCACGGTGGAGGAAGAATGAAACGGACCGACGCGGATGTCGTGATCGTGGGCGGCGGATTCATGGGTGTCGCGGCGGCGTTTTTTCTGCGCCAGCGCGGCCGCTCGGTCATCCTGCTGGAACGCGGCCTGGTCGGTCAGCAGGCGAGTGGCGTCAACTTCGGCAACGTCCGCCGGCAGGGCCGCTTTCTGCCGCAATTGCCGCTGGCGAACCGATCGCGCGAAATCTGGGGAAAACTGCCGGCGTTGATCGATCATGATGCCGAGTTTCTGCCGACCGGACATATTCGCGTGTGCTACCGGCAGGAGCAGGACGAGGCATTCGCGGTTTATGCCCGCGAAGCCGCGCACTATGGGCTCAAGCTCGATCTGTACCATGGCGCCGCAATGCGCGCGAAGTTTCCGTTCCTCGGTCCCGAGGTACTGGCAGCATCGCATGCGCCGATCGACGGGCACGCGAATCCGCGCCTCGCGGCGCCGGCTTTCGGACGCGCGGCGGTGAAAGCCGGCGCACGGATCGAAGAAAACACCGAAATCGCCACGGTCGAGAAAGACGGTGACACGTTCCGCGCGACCAGCACGGATGGCCGCGTGTTCTGCGCGCCAAACCTGCTGATTACCGCGGGCGCATGGGGCAACCGGCTGAGCGCGCAGTTCGGCGAAGCGGTGCCGATCGCGATTCACGGCCCGCAGATGGCAGTCACCGAACCGGTGCCTTACGGCCTCACGACGGTGGTCGGCGTGTCGTCGCCGCATATCGAAGAGGTTGTGTATTTTCGCCAGGTGAAGCGCGGCAACATCGTGATCGGCGGATGCGCGCGCGCTCCGGCCTATCTCGACGCGCGTCGTGCGAAGGTTCTGCCAGAGAGCACGCTGCTGCAGTTCCGCCAGGCGGCGCGCGTTGCACCGGCGCTGTCGCGCCTGAATATCATTCGCGTGTGGAGCGGCGTCGAAGGTTATATGCCGGACGACCGTCCGATCATGGGGCGCAGCGGCAAGGTGGATGGCCTGTATTACGCGTTCGGTTTCTGCGGGCACGGCTTCCAGCTCGGTCCCGGTGTCGGCGACGTAATGGCCGAACTGATCGACACGGGCGCGACCAGTACACCCATCGAGCCTTTCGCGATCGAGCGCTTCGCCGTCCAGGCAAACGCTGCACCGATCGCCGCGTAGTGGAGAAAATCGTGGCCAAACTGCTCATGTATGCCGCAGGCGAACGTCCGCATGTCGAACCGGTCGCACGATCGTGTGCGGTTGCACGGGCGGTGGCGTTCATCGAAGCGTCGTTTGCGCAGCCGGTCAGTCTTGCGATGCTCGCCGCGACGGTCGGCTTGAGCGTGTCACGGTTTGCCACGCTGTTCCGGCAGGAAGTCGGCATCTCGCCGCATCGCTATGTGTGCCTCGTGCGCGTGCGGCACGCGCAGATGCTGCTGCGCAACGGTGTGCCGCCATCGGTGGTGGCGACCGAAGTGGGCTTCTTCGATCAGAGCCATCTTGGCCGTCACTTCCGGCGCACGGTCGGGGTAACGCCGGGGAATTACGTCGCTCGGCGTTCGCAGGTCGCCTGCTGAGCGTTCGGCCGTCGCCGCGATGCTTCTTTCCTTGTCGTTGCTTCAGGTTGTGCACGAGGGAACGTACCAGATTATGTAGTTTGCCGAATCAATCGGACCACGCGTTTGCGCAGGTCTGATGGCTCAACGCAGCCTGGCTTCTCCGGATTGATAGGGCGACCCGCTCCGGCAGGAGTCGCGCCGCAGGCTTTGCCGTCGTTGTCGCAGCAATTCATGCTGAAAAGCATCGGCAAAACGATCGCTTGTGCTGGCGGGATAGCGTCGAACGGAACACCCTGAATATTCTGCAATGTTGAAATTCCATCAGGACGAGCGCTTCTGACCGGGCTCACCGGAGGACGCGGCTACAAGCAGGTCGGCTCTGGTTAACACGCCGCTGACCGGCGTACTAAAAGCTACAGCACTACCGACGCACCTTCCTTCCCGACAATCTACAGGAGCACTCGTATGAGCGACGACGATATCAAGCAGGGTGGCGTCACCCGCCGCGACATGATGCGTATTCTGGCTGCAGGCGGCATGATGGCGAGCGGCGCGGGCGGACTGCTCGCCGGCGCGAACAGCGCCTTTGCCGCCGATGCGCCGAAGCGGGGCGGCAAGATCCGGGTGGCTTACGAATCGAGCTCGACGGCCGACACACTCGATCCCGCGAAAGGGTCTGCCGGGCCCGATTACATCCGCTTCTTCCTGTTCTACAGCGGGCTCACGCAATTGGACGAAAGCCTCACGCCTCAGATGAATCTCGCTCAATCGCTCGAGAGCAGCGATGCGAAGACCTGGGTCATCAAGCTGCGTAAGGGCGTGACATTCACCGACGGCAAGCCGCTGGCACCGGCGGACGTCGTCTATTCGCTGCTGCGCCACAAGAATCCGGCGACGGGATCGAAGGTCAAGTCCGTCGCGGACCAGTTTGCCGAGGTCAAGGCGACCGGCCCGGACGAAGTGACGCTCACGCTGACCGTGCCGAATGCGGATCTGCCGGTGATTCTTGCGACGCCGCAACTGGTGATTATCAAGGACGGTACGACCGATTTCACGACTGCCGTCGGCACCGGTCCGTACAAGGTGAAAACGTTCAAGCCGGGCGTGTCGACTGTCGGCGTTCGCAACGACGGTTACTGGAAGCCGGGAAAACCGTATCTCGACCAGGTGGAACTGATCGGGATCAGCGACAGCTCGGCGCGCGTCAATGCGCTGCTGTCGGGCGACGTGCATCTGATCAGCGCGGTCGATCCGCGTGCGACGCAACAGGTCGCCTCGGCGCCCGGCTATGCGGTCAAGGAAACCAAATCGGGCCTCTACACCGACCTCATCATGCGGCGCGATAACACGCTGACCGGCAATCCCGATTTCGTGCTCGGCATGAAGTATCTGTTCGATCGGGAGCAGATCCGCTCGGCGGTTTTTCGCGGCTATGCGGTGGTCGGCAACGACCAGCCGATCCCGCCGGGCCATCGTTACTTCAATGCGTCGCTGCCGCAGCGCCCCTACGATCTCGACAAGGCGAAGTTCCACCTGCAGAAGGCCGGTGCGATCGGCACGCCGATTCCGCCGATCTTCGCGACTTCGGATGCGAACGGTTCGATCGAAATGGCGGTGCTGATGCAGCAGTCGGCGCAGAAGATCGGCGTGAATCTCACGGTGAACCGCGTGCCGTCCGACGGCTACTGGTCGAATCACTGGATGAAGCATCCGCTGGGATTCGGCAGCGTCAATCCGCGTCCGAGCGCCGACGTGCTGTTCACGCAGTTCTTCAAGTCGGACGCACCGTGGAATGAATCAGGCTGGAACAACCCGAAGTTCGACCAGCTGCTGACCCTCGCGCGCGCCGAAACCGACGAGGCGAAACGCAAGCAGATGTACGGCGAGATGCAGGTGCTCATCAACCAGGAAGGCGGCATCGGCATACCGTCGTTCATCAGTCTGCTCGACGGTTACGACAAGCGCATCAAAGGTCTGGGCTCGATCCCGGTCGGCGGCCTGATGGGCTTCTCGTTCGGCGAGTATGTATGGTGGCAGGGCTGATGGAGCAGGGGGCCGCCGCAGATGGTTGCTGACGGTCTCCGGCGGCGCTTTCCTCCGCCTTCGTCACGAGGGGCGTGGTGCCTAGCGCACAAAGTCGCAATCGATCGACTCTTCCCTGACCAGCCGCTCAACAGTATCGAGAGAACTGAAAAGCATCACAAACTCCAGCGCGGCCGACCTGTCTTGGCCCAGCACGTTCAATACGATTCGTGGCGGATTCCAGTGCTCGCATGAAGACATGGGCTCCCGGCTCTGATCCCCTAAACCATCGCCACCGCTTCGATCTCGATCTTCAGACCGAAGTGGAGCGCTGGAACCGGCACCACGGCGCGGGCGGGCCGTGCATCGCCTGCCCAACGCGCGTAGATCTCGTTGAAGCTGGCCCAATGCGCGACATCGACGATATAGACGCGAACCTGGACGAGCTTCCTGACATCGCTGCCCACGCCGGCGAGTGCGGAAGCCAGATTGGCGAGCACCTGCTCGGCCTGGGCTTCAAAGGGCCGCTCCGTGAGCTTCTCGCCGTTCGCGTCGATGGGCAGTTGGCCCGACACGAAAATCAGGCCATTCGCGATCGAAACGTGGCTGTAGTGGCCGCCAGGCGTGGCAAGGCCAGCTGGATTCATCGTTTCGGGAAACTGTGCGTTCTGCTGGGATTGATCCATCGCGGCATTCCAGGTAGAAAGGTTCGATCGACGACCACGCCACGACCACACCTCCACGACGGCCGCGAGCGGGTCACGGAACGATCGGATGGTGTGGTTCGGCTCACTTTGGGTTCTGAACGGCCTTACCCGGCTGACGGGTCTGGAAGTACTGCTGCGCCAACGCGACCCAGTACTGAACACCTGCTGGGATGATGTCGTCGTTGAAGTCGTACTTCGGGTTGTGCAAACCCGGTGCAGTCGTGCCGGCATGGGCGTTGCCGATCAGCACATACGTGCCGGGCCGCTCTTCCAGCATGAAGCCGAAGTCTTCCGATGTCATGTTGGCCGGCACGTCGGCGTGCGTACGGTCATCGCCGAAGGTTTCGCGAATGACGGCTTCGCAGAGCCGGGTTTCGGCGCGCGTGTTGATGGTGGCCGGATAGTACTGGAAGAACGTGGCTTCGACCTGAGCGCCGTGCGCGGCCGCCAGCCCTTCGCACATTAACTGGATGTCTCGCTGCAACTTCTGCTGCAGCTCCGATGACAGCGTACGTATCGTTCCGCGCAACTCGGCGCTGTCCGGAATGACGTTGTCGGTATCGCCCGCGTGGATCATGCAGACGGAGATCACGGCGGGATCGACCGGATCCTTGTGTCGCGCGGCGATGGTCTGGCAGTGCAGCACCATCGAACAAGCCAGCGGAATCGGATCGAGGCCGAGATGCGGTTGCGCCGCATGAGCGCCTTTGCCGGTGACCGTGATCCTGAAGCGCGAACCGGCCGCCATGATCGGGCCCACCCGCAAGCCGAAATGCCCACCCGGCAAACCCGGCCAATTGTGCATGCCGAACACTGCCTCGGCTGGATAGTGTTCGAACAGCCCGTCGTCGATCATCTTTCGCGCGCCGGCGCCGCCTTCTTCTCCCGGCTGAAACACGAAATGAACGCTGCCTGGCAATGGCGGCATGTCCTTGAGAATGCGCGCGGCGCCAAGCAGCATCACCGTGTGGCCGTCGTGTCCGCACGCATGCATGATCCCGTGCGTGCACGACGCGTGCGTGAAATCGTTGGCCTCGTGGATGGGCAACGCATCCATGTCCGCACGCAGCACGATGCCCCAGGCCGGGTTCGCGCCAGGCAAGCTCGCCACGACGCCTGTTCCACCCAATCCGCGCGATACCGTATAACCGAGCGCCTCGAGCTCACGCGCGACGACGTCGGCGGTCCTGTGTTCTTCGAACCGTAACTCGGGATGCGCATGGAGGTCGCGTCGCAACTTCGCCCAATGCGGTTGATGCCCGGCTAACGATGACTCGGCAATATGAGTGGTTTCCAATCTCGGCACCTCTCTGAAACGGGCAGCTTGAAGTCGGCGGCGTCACGGCGTGACGTCTTGCGATGGTCTAATCGTAGTACCCGAGGATCGACTTTACCTCCATGTACTCTTCCATGCCCTCGACCCCGTATTCGCGGCCATTTCCGGATTGCTTGTACCCGCCGAACGGAGCCTGCGGGTCCCACGCCGGATAGTTCAGATGCACCTGACCCGACTCGATGCGCGCGGCGACCTGACGCATCAGCGTTCTGTCCGTGCCCTGCACATGCGCACCGAGTCCGTACACGGTGTCGTTCGCGATGGTGATCGCTTCTTCTACTGTGTCATATGCAAGGATCGCGAGGACCGGCCCGAAGACCTCCTGCTGCGCGATCGGCATATCCGTATGGACGTCCGAGAAGATTGTGGGGCGCGCGTAGAAGCCTCGGCTCAGCCCGACGGGTCTGCCAGGACCGCCCACGATCAGCTTCATCCCATCGTCCACGCCCGCTTCGATCATCTGCTGCACGCGGCTGAACTGCGCGCGATTGGCGAGCGGGCCGTGGGTCGTCGCTTCGGCGAATGGATCGCCGACGATCATCTGTTTCGTCGCCGCTATCGCGAGTTCATCCACCTGAGCGATGACGCTGCGCGGGACGATCATGCGCGTCGGCGCGCTGCATGACTGGCCCACATTGCGAAACGCAGCCGCGACGCCGAGCGTGACCGCACGCGGCAAATCGGCATCCGGCAGCACGATGTTGGGTGACTTGCCGCCGAGTTCCTGCGCGACGCGCTTGACTGTCGGCGCGGCTGCCTGGGCGACCAGCACGCCCGCTCGCGTCGAGCCGGTGATCGACACCATATCGACCTGAGGATGGGACGACAGCGCCGTCCCCACTTCCGGGCCGGTGCCGCTCACGAGATTGAACACGCCCGCCGGAATGCCCGCTTCGGCGATGACCTCGGCGAAGAGCAGGGCGCTCAACGGCGACAACTCGCTCGGCTTGAGGATGACGGTGCAGCCGGCGGCCAGCGCCGGGCCGACTTTCGCGGTGATCTGATAGATCGGCCAGTTCCACGGCGTGATGAGCGCGCATACGCCGATCGGTTCGTGGGCGATGGCGGTGGTGCCACGCTGCGCGACGAACGGATAAGTCGCGAGGTTTTCGCGGGCGACGCGCAGATGTTCGGCCGCGAGCGGCACATGGGCACTGCGCGCGTAGTTGATCGGTGCGCCCATTTCCATCGACAGCGCAAGCGCGAACTGTTCGGCGCGTTCGAGGAAGCAGGCATGAACGCGGTCGAGCAGTGCGGCGCGCTCATTGGGCGAAGTCGCCGACCAGCTCGCGAGCGCTCGACGCGCGGCCTGCACGGCGCGGTCCGCGTCGGTGGCGTTCCCGAGCGGGATGTCGCAGAGCGTCTCTTCGGTGGAAGGACAGACCACGGCGGCGCGTTCCGTGCCGACGGGCTCAAGCCATTCTCCGGCAATAAAGAAGCGGTCCAGATGGCCAGCCTGCATCAGATGAAGAACGGGTGATTTCATTGCTGCTTGTCCTTGCGTCGTACCGTGCGCTCGCGACAGGCGAAAGCGCGCGAATGGAAGTCGAAGCCGTCGTCAGAAATCGGCGACCTTGCCCCACGCCGATTTGTCGAACCGCTCCGGACGGTAAGGCTCGGGATCGACGATCGGCGTCACGCCGGTGACCATATCCGCTATGAGATGACCGCAGCCTGGCCCGATGCCGAAGCCGTGGCCGCTCAGGCCCGCAGCCAGCACGAAGCCGGGCAGCGACTGCGCTTCGCCGATAGCGGGGATGCCGTCAGGCGTCATGTCGATATAGCCCGCCCACGACGCTGTTACGGGTGCTTCGGCAATCACCGGACACAGCTCGATGGCACGCCTGCGAATCTCCGTGAGCGTGGCTTCATCGGCGCTGGGATCCAGCACGCGCATCTTTTCCATCGGCGTCGGCTGATCGAGCCGCCAGCGGTTCAGGCCTTCATGGCCCGAGCGCACGCCTTCCAGGCCGCCTGGACTGAGGCTCTGCCAGCGGCGGGCGAACATCGGTAGAAAGTCTTTCGCGTAGCGGACTTTTTGCAGCGTGGGATCGAACTTTGCCAGGCCGCTGATGGCGAGCGAATAGGCTTCGTCGCCACGTCGCGTGATCGTGATGTCTTTCGTGTGCAATGCATCGGGCAAGGTGCCGCGTGGCAGCGAGACCGACGCGACCGACGAGCGGATGGTCGCCTGCGGCAGGCGGATGCCGAGTTGCCGGCAAAACGTCGACGCCCATGCGCCGCCCGACAGCACCGCGATCTTCGTGCGGATTACGCCATGTTCGGTCACGACACCGCTGACCCGGCCGCCCTCGGTTTCGATGCCCCGTGCCGCGCAATTCTGATGAACCGTGCCGCCCAGCTTGATGATGCTGCGTGCCACGGCCGGCGCCGCATTGGCCGGGTCGGCCGTGCCGTCGGTCGGCGCGAACACGCCGCCTTTCCACGTGCGCCCGGTGGCGGCCGCCCGCTCGTTGGCCTGTTTGCTGCCGAGCACCTCGGTTCTGACGCCGGCCGTGCGGGCGAATTCGCACCAGCGAGTCCATCCGCCGAGTTCGTCGTCGTCGTTGCTGAGATACAGCAGACCGCTGCGGCGAAAGCCGGTCGACTCCCCGGATTCGTCTTCGAATTGCTGCCACAGTCGCAGGCTTTCGGTCGCAATCGGCAATTCGCGCGCATCGCGGTTCTGTTGCCGGCACCAGCCCCAGTTCCGGCTGGATTGCTCGCCGCCTACCATGCCTTTTTCGATCAGCGCGACTTTGACGCCACGCTTCGCGAGAAACCATGCGGTGAATACGCCGACAATGCCCGCGCCTATCACGACGACGTCGGCGCTATCGGGCAGCGTCGGGGTGGTAACAATGCGGGTCAACGGTACGCGCATCTGTGCAAGCTCCTTCGTGAGTCGCGTGTCGGGTGAAAGTCGGTCGGCAAGCGGGCCGGTCGCCACGCCTAGAACATCGCCTGGCTAACGAGCCCATACAGCCGGTAGACCGGATCGGGCGCGCCTCGATGCGCAATGGCGGGCGCGTTGCGCACCATCTTGACCGTGGTGTCGACGCATTTCAGCCCTCGTGCAGCCAGCCAGTCCGACAGATTCGCGCCCGCGGGCACGTCGATCCGGATGAATTGACCTTCGCGGCCGTTCAGCCAGTAGCCGATCAAGGCTTTCGCACGAAGATCGTCGGGCGAGCACATGGCGACCATTGGACCAATCACGAGGCCTCTGCCAAAGCGTCGCAGATTCGAGAAGCCGATGATCTCGCTGCTGCGTTCGAGCACCACGTTTTCGCCCATTTCCAGCAACGCGGACAACATCGCTTTGCGTTCAAGGCCCGAAGCGCGGATTGCGAGTTCGGTGATCGCGGGAAAATCGGCGCACGTCGCCGGACGCAGCCGTTCACCATCGGGCAACACGACAGGCAAATGGTTGCCGACGTTGCCCTGAAACTGCTGGAGCGTATCGCACACGTTGAAACCCAGCTTTTCGTAAAGCGGACGACCTGCCGGCGTGGCGTGCAGGAACGTGATGCGCGGTCCGAGTTCTTCGAGCAACAACTCCATCAGCTTGCGCCCAATACCGCGTCCCTGATGTTCCGGAGACACGATGACGAGACCCAGCGAGCCGCGGTCCGTGCCGTATTTCCAGCACAATCCCGTACCGATCACCACGCCGTTCTCTTCGGCGGCAAATCCTGTTCCCTGCCGGGCGGCGAACTGCCAGTCTTCCTGACGATGGGGCCAGCCGAAAGCCGTTGACAGGGCCTGGGCCGTCGGAATGTCCGCTTCGGTGAAGTTTCGATAGTGAAGCGCCTGCGTTGAGGGTGTAGCGTTCACGGCATCAATATTGTTCACTGTATTCCCTTGCCAATCCTGGGTTTCAGATCCCGGACTTCACCGAGCCAGGATCAATGACAAACCGATATTTCACGTCGCTTCTGAGCACCCGGTCGAAGGCTCGGAATACCTGCAGCCGGCTCATGACAAACGCGCGGATCGGCAACATTCGACGGGCGCTAACAGGGCGGATAGCGACTTCATGTTACGCGGTCACTGTCACACCGCGACGCTCAAAAAAATTTCAAAAGCGTACAAAAGCGGTGTTTGATGTGTGTTGCGCAGCATTTTATGTGGCGTGCACACCGGTCTGGCTCGCGGGAACGGCGGATCACCAGCCGTAAAGGCGCGGCCATCTCAAGCGCTGAGACAGTATTGGGAGAAACGCACGCTCATGCCTGGGCGGTCGGCCGGACAACGGTTTCGCCGACGTCCGCGTTGTCGGGCTGATCGACGTTGATCCCGTGTCCGCAGCCTTCAGAGCGTCAGGCGAACCCGTACAAGTTCGTTGGGTTGGTGACGAAAATCTGATGCTGCCAATCCGGCCGCCCGATCCAGTTCGCGATCGTGTCCAGCAGGCTTGCATCATCCGGCTTACGAAGCTTCTCTGTCGGATGCGGCCAGTCGGTACCCCACAGCATCCGCTCCGGGGCCATCCCGATCAGCGCTTTCGCGACCGGCGCAACGTCTTCGTATGCCGGCGCGCCCGCCTTGCTGTCGACGTACGGCCCCGACAACGTGATCCACGTATTGCCTTTCTCGACCAGGCGCCGCGCGGTGCGCAAAGCGTCCGACGACAGGCCGCCCGGTTGCGGAACATGCGCGATATGGTCGATGACGAGCGGACAAGGCAGTGCGGAAAGATGCCGCTCGAGTTCCGGCAGCCGCGCGCCCTGTACCACCAGTTCGATATGCCAGCCGAGATCGGCGATGCGCGCGGCGAGCGGCGCAAGCATGTCGAGCGTCGTTGCGCCCGGATAGCTCAGGTTGAAGCGAATGGCGCGAATGCCGCCTCGATCCAGGTTCTGCAGTTCCGCATCGGTCACGGAACTGTCGATGACGGCAACGCCGCGCGCGTTTGCGCCGAATTGCCGGATGGCCTCCAGCGTACAGCGGTTATCCGTTCCATACGTCGACGGCGTGACGACCACATTGCGCTTCACACCCAGGCGTGTCTGCACAAGCCGGTACTGCGCGACCGTGGCATTCGGCGGACGCAGCGTCGTGCCCGGCGCAACCGGAAAACGATCGTCGTAAATATGCATGTGACAGTCGATGGCGCCTTCGGGCAACCTGAACGCAGGTGCGTTCGTGCCGCTCGACCAGGTTTCTTCAGCGGCGGCCAGCGTCGGCAGCGCTGCCGACATCAGTGCAGCGCCGGCGAACTGAAGGAATTCGCGTCTTGTGGCAACCGTCATGCTTAGATGGTCCCGGTTTTGCTGACCAGGCGGTTCGCCGAACCATTGCGAGTCAACAGCAACAGGGTCGCGACGCTAACGAGCGTAAGAATGGCGAGCGGCATCAACGCGAGCGCATAGCTTCCGGTCGCCTCTTTTACCCATCCATATACGTTCACCATCAGTCCGCCGCCAAGCAGATTGGCGATCGCGTTGACCGTCGCGAGGCCTGCTGCCACGGCACTATTGGACAGCATGTCCGTAGCAAGCGCCCAGAACGGGCCCTTGAACGAATACGCTCCGACGAGCACCGCGCACAGCATGCAGATCGTCGGCAGGAGCGAGCCGCTCAGCGACGTCGCGAACAGACCCACGCCGATCAGCAGCATCGGCACGACGGTGTGCCAGCGGCGTTCGCCGAGTCGGTCCGAGCGCCGGCCCCAGATGACCATCAACACGGAAGCAACCGCGTACGGAACCGAGTTCAGCAAGCCCGTCTGCATGACGGACAAGCCAAACGACTTGAGCAGTTGCGGCTGCCACACAGACAGTGTGCTGCCCGCCGCCGACGCACACGTATCGACGAGTGCGAGACACAACACGTAGCGGTTGCGGAACAGTTGCGTGAGCGGAAGCGATGGCACTGTCTTCGGGGCCTTCTGTTCGCTGACGAGCGCATTGACGAGCCACCTGCGCTCGTCGTCGTCGAGCCATGTCGCATTCTCCGGCTTGTTGGTCAGCGTGAACAGACAGGCAACGCCGAGCAGCGCAGTCGGCAGGCCTTCGAGAATAAACAGCCAGTGCCAGCCGCGCAGCCCCCAGAATCCGTCCATCTGCAGAAGCAACGCCGAAATCGGTGAGCCGATGAAGCTCGCGGCGGGAATGGCGACCATGAACGTTGCAACGATCCGGGCTCGATACGAGGCCGGAATCCAGTACGACAGATACAGCAGCACGCCGGGGAAAAAGCCCGCTTCGGCGGCGCCGAGCAGAAAGCGCAGCACATAGAACGACGTCGCGTTATGCACGAACGCGGTCGCCGCCGACACGATGCCCCACGTAATCATGATCCGCGCGATCCAGATACGCGCGCCGTACCTTTCCAACGCGAGATTGCTCGGCACTTCGCAAAGGAAGTAGGAAATGAAGAACAGGCTGCTGCCGAAGCCGAACACCTTCGCCGACATGCCAAGGTCATGATTCATCTGCAGCGACGCCATGCCCACGTTGCCCCGATCGATAAAGGCAAGCAGATAGCACACCATCAGAAAGGGAACGAGCCGCCAGACGACCTTTCGCATCGTCCTACGCTCGATCGCGGACTTGTCCATGAATCCAGTCTGCATCGTCGTCTCCGTTTATTGTGCGCCTGCGCGCTGATTCGTGAATCGCTGCCATGCAATGACGGCGATGACGCCACTGGCGAGTACCACCGCCATGGCTGCAAATGTGTGTCGAACGCCCAGCGCTTCAGAAGCGGTCCCGACGAGCAGATAGCCGAATGGCATCGTGCCGTTGTAGGCCATCCCGTACATGCCGACGAGGCCGCCGCGCACGTGTTCCGGGCATTGCCGCTGGATGGTCGCGTTCGTTGACGTGGCCGCGAACGTGAGGCTGAAGCCAAGTGCGTAAAACGCCGGCACCGTGGCCGCCGCCTCGGATGTGGCGGCGAGCAACGCGAGTGCGCCGACGGCCGTCCACGGCGCCCACGCGATGCATCTTCGCGATGCCAACGTGCCGATCGCCGAAGAAAGCAGGATTGCCGCGCTCAGCGAACCGGCGCCCGCGCATGCGAAAAACACGCCCGTAAAGCGCGCTGCGTCGTGAAACCCCTGGTCCGCAAGCAACGGCACGAGTGTCTGATAACTGCCCGCGAACAACCCGATGCACGCAAGAATGGGCAGATAGCGGGCGGAGAACGCATCGGACAGCACGTAACCGACTGCGTCGCGCAGGCTGCTGTCCGCGCGCGCGGGCCGAGCGGCCGGGGCCGTTCTGATGGAACGCACGCAGGTCGCCATGAAGCAAAGCGCCACCGCATAAATGACAAACGACGTCCTCGGCCCGAACGTCGGATAGACGAAACCCGCAATCGTCGGGCCGACCATCCGGCCGACGTTGTACACCATCGTGTTCATCGCCACGGCGTTCGACGTATGCGTCGGGTCGTCGAGACTCGTCAGCAGCAGAACCTGGCGCGCGGGCGTCTCGACAGCGCTCGACACGCCGATGGCGAGCGCATGCGCGAGTATCAGCTTCACGCCGAGCACGCCGAGCAGCGACAACGTGAAGAGACTGGCCGTCAGCACCAGCGACGCCGTGAGCACGCAGAGCGTCGCGCGCTTCGCATTGGCCGAACTGATTCGCGAGCCGGCGAGCGGCGCGACGATCAGTTGCGGTCCGTACAGCAGAAAATTGAGCAGCGCGAGTATCGCCGCCGACCCCGACAGGTGATAGACGAGCAGGTTCAGCGTGACGTTCTGCGTCCAGCTTCCGAGCACGGATGCGACCTGTCCGCTCAGATAGCGTCGCAGCGACGCCTCGGCGAGCGCCGGGAACAGTCTGCTGACGAAGCCGGTTGGCGCGGCGATGCTCATGACAACGCCTTGCCGCGCGTTTCAGGCGCGAAGAACACGACGACGGCGGCGGCGACGAAGGCGACGATGGTCGTCGCGAGTCCCAGCACGAATCCGCCGGAGGTCGACGCGAGCGTGCCGATGATCAACGGCGCGATGAAGCCGCCCAGACGGCCGCCGTTATACGCGAGGCCCATCAGAAATCCGCGCGACGCCGTATTGCCGATGATCTCTGCGAGAAATGGACCCGCTCCCGCAAAAATGCCGTTCACGCTGAAGCCGGTCAGGAAGATCGCGGCCATCAGCAGCAGTGCATTCGACGACACGATGTACACGCCCACGGCGGCAGCGCCAACGAGCAGGTAGGCGAGGAACATGGGCCGTCGGCCAAGCCGGTCGACGAAAGCCGAGAACAGCAGGAAGCCGGTGATCGCGCCGAACTGCAGCGCAAGCACGAACTTCAGGCTATGCACGAAGTCGAGATGCTTCACCGTCACGAGGAATGTCGGTGTCCACGTAAAGACGCCCCAGTACAGATATTGCAGAAAAAAGATGAAACCGAATGCCGTCAGCAGTCCCCGTACTTTGAGCACGTCGCCGCTGGCTGCGGCAGCGCGCTGGACCGATGCCTTCGCGTGCTTGCGCTCCAGCCAGATCGGCGACTCGGGCGTTTTTCGCGCGACCCAGAAGAGGATAAAGAACGGCAACGCACCGAGCAGAAAGAGCAGGCGCCAGCTATTGCCACCGAGCCCATTGTTCACGCCGCTGACGACGCCCGAAATCGTGATGGCGAGGATCGCGCCGATGGGCAATCCCATCTGCATCAGCGCGCCGCCTTTGCCGCGCCGGCTCGCGTGCCATGTCTCGGCGATCAGCGCGGCGCCCGCCGTCCACGTGCCGCCCATGCCCAACGCGCCGAAGAAGCGCAAAGTCGCAAACCAGTGCTCGTTCGGCGCAAATGCAAGCAGACCCGAGAACAGCGAATAAATGCCGACGCAGAGCAACGCGGTTCGCACGCGCCCCAGCCGGTCCGACACATATCCGAACAGAATTCCGCCGACGATCTGCCCGGCTGCCGTGATGCTCGTGAACAGACCGAGTTGCGCCTTGCTCAAGCCGAACTGAAGGGCGAGCGTCGGCAGCAGAAGCGACAGCAGGAACGAGTCGTAGCTTTCGAATGTCCAGCCGAGGCCGGCAAGTGTTAGCGAGCGCCACTCGATGCGCGTGATGTTCCTCAATCCTCGGGCTTCGGCACCGTCCTGGAATTCGCTTGCTGCAACCGTTGCACTCGTCTTCATGTGTTGTCTCCGGCAATCGCGAGGCGATAGGTTGCCGCCGCAGTCCGGCTGAACAGGGCGGCTTTTTCATGGGCGGACATCGCGAACGCGAGTCGTTTGAAGGCGTTCCACAGCACGCCGTAACTGAACATCCCTTTATCGACGGGAAAGTTGCTTTCGAACATGCAGCGATTCACGCCGAACAGTTCGACGCAGGTGTCGAAATACGGGCGCCACGCGAAAGCGAGTTCCTCGGACGAAGGCGGCACGTCGCGCGCGGCGAAGTCGAAGCCGAATACGTTCATGCCCGCACCGCCGAGCTTGATGCGCGTGTTGGGCAAACTCGCGAGGCGCGCGAGTTTTTGCCGCCATTCGGCGTGAACCGCCGCGCGTTGACCGGTGTGTGGACCCACACCGAGCGGACCGCCGAAATGATCGATGACGACCGTCACGTGATCCGCGACTCGCGCGAGTTCGTACAAGTCGTCGAGTTGCGTGTGATAAACCCATGCGTCGAGCGACAGCCTATAGCGGCCGAGCGCCCTCACACCTTGCGCGTAAG
Source organism: Paraburkholderia sp. PREW-6R (assembly GCF_039621805.1). Classification (NCBI taxonomy): domain Bacteria; kingdom Pseudomonadati; phylum Pseudomonadota; class Betaproteobacteria; order Burkholderiales; family Burkholderiaceae; genus Paraburkholderia; species Paraburkholderia sp. PREW-6R. The sequence goes on from NZ_CP155075.1 coordinate 240,449, forward strand.
CCGGATTCGTCATCAGGTCGCGCGGCGGCGTCACGGGGCTCGAACTCACTTCTGGGCTCGCATGCCACGCGAGCGGATTGCGGATGCCGCGCAGGCGTCCGCCGGATACCTGCAACATGGCTTCGAGCACCGCATCGAGTTCCGCGCCCAGCATCAGATCCGCACCGCCGACGATCGCCTCGCAGCAGCGCGCCCGTCCGCACGCGCCGCTCGCGAACATCGCGGCGATGCCGTTGGCGAACTCCACTTCACCAACGGGCTTCATCGACTCGGGACCGTCCTCGCGCAACATCGAGCGGCATTGCACGTAGACCGTCGACACGACCCGGTGCCCGCTTGCCACGTCCTGGCGAAACTCGTCCGCGAGATACCGCCCGGTCTGGCGGTCCCACAGATGATGATGCGCGTCGACAATCGGCAACTCAGGCTCGAGAACAGGCTCTTTTCGCCGGGCAAGCCACTTCTCTCGAACCGGAAGATGGGGCGCATGGACTATCTGCACGACGCCCTCCCGTCAGAACTTCTGGCGCATGCCAATCGTGATGCCCGTCTGGTTATATCCGGGCGCGACCGTACCATAGCCATTGACGCCCAACGTGGATTTGTCCTTGTTGTGAGCAAAGCCCGCGGAGGCGTAAAGATCCGTGCGCTTCGACAGGAAATAGTCTGCGCAGAGCACCGCGAGCCACGGGTCGGCGCCCGTCGAATGCACGTCCTGGTAGTAACCGGTGGCCGTCAAGATGAAAGCGGGCGTCACGTTGTACTGCGCACCCGCCCAGTAGAGATTCGCAGCGCTGGCTTGCGAGCCGTTTGCAACGACAATCGGGTTCACGGGCAGGAAAGCATTTGACGCACGCAGATAGCGGTAGCCCGCGAATCCCTTCACCGGTCCGATCACATACGAAGCGGCTGCCGTTGCGCGACGCTCGGTGCCCGTGCTGGTTGCAACCGTGTTGCTGTTGCGCTGCTCGTACGACACGCTCGCCGCGAACGGGCCTTGCGCGTAGGTCAAGGCCCCGCTGAAAAAGCGCCCCGTGATTTCCGCGCCCGGCACTTCGGCGCCATAGCCCGTGTCGTAGCGCGTGCTGTACATCGCCTGCGCGGTCAGCGGCCCGAACACGCCCGTGTACTTCGCCGAGTTGTCGATGCGTCCGGCCATCGCGTAGTCGACCGACAGCGCGGAGTAGCGCGACGATGCGCCCATCGGATCGAACGCCACGGCCTGTTCGTAGAGCAGCGCGTTCTGCCGGCCGAACGTCAGTTGCTGGCCTTTGTACGAAAGACCGACCCAAGCCTGCCGGCCAAACAGCCGGGCGGTCGTTGCAGCGTTGGCGCCCAGACCTTTAGTCGATTGAGCGGTCGCGCTGTCGTTGATGTTGAAGCCGTTTTCCAACTGGAAAATCGCTTTCATGCCGCCGCCGAGGTCTTCGACGCCCTTCAGTCCCCAGCGGGAACCGGACAGATTGCCCGACACTTCGCGCGTTTGTGCGCCGCCAGCGCTCGTATTGTTGATGTGTTCGACGCCAACGTCCGCGATGCCGTACAGCGTGACGCTGCTTTGCGCATGTGCAGAGCCGCAGGTCAGGCCGACGCCTGCGGCGGCGACTGTACCGAGCATGAAACGGACGTTCGTGTTGACGCAGTGGCTGGCCTTTTTGAACAGCATGAAGTCTCCCGTAAAGTTTTAAGGATTGGTTGTGAATGGGTGAATCAAACGTCGTGGGCCGTCGGCGCTTCGCCTGCGTCGGCGCCCGGATCACCGAGCCAGGCGATGGTCACTGCGCCGAGCAGCAGCACACCCGACACGGCGAGCAACGGCACGGTGAACCCGCCTGAGAGCTGCTTGAGCGCGCCGATCATCGACGGACCGACGAAGCCGCCCAGGTTGCCCACCGAAACGATGAGCGCGAGGCCGCCGGCCGCGGCCCGTCCCGTGAGAAAGCTGGATGGAATGGCCCAGTAGGTCGCCTGGAAAGCGAGGATGCCGCTCACCGTGAAGCAGAGTGCGATCAGCTTCAGCACGGGCGCGTCGACGAACGTGCTCGCGCACAGCGCGGCGGCCGCCACGACCAGCGCACCGGCCACATAGGGAATGCGGTTGTGCGAGCGATTCGCGACGCGCGCCCATCCGAGCATCACGACTGCGCCGATTGCATAGGGGATCGCCGTGAGCCAGCCCACGACCGAGTGCGCGACGCCGAATTGCTTGATGATTTGCGGCATCCACAGGCCGACGCCAAGCGACCCGACGATGCCGCAGAAGTTGACGAACGCGAGCACGAACACGCGCCAGTTGGTCATCGCATCGCGCAGCGTGCTGCCGTGACGTGCGCCGATGTCGCCCTGTTCAAGGGCAAGACGCTTCGCCAGCGACGACTTCTCTTCGTCGGTGAGCCACTTCGCTTTTTCGGGACGATCGGCCAGCACGAACAGGCAGGCGATGCCGAGCAACACGGCCGGTCCGCCTTCGATCAGCAGCAACCACTGCCAGCTGCGCAGTCCATGCAGGCCGCCGAGTTCGAGCAACGTGCCCGACACGGGCGAGCCGATCATATTCGCGACGGGGATGCCGACCAGGAACGCAGCCGTCACTTTCGCGCGCCACTTGCCTGGGAACCAGTGCGTGAAATACAGGTAGATCCCTGGCGTGAAGCCCGCTTCGGCGAGTCCAAGCAGAAAGCGCGCGGCGGCAAAGCTCTTCGGGCCGACGACGAACGCAGTCGCCATCGAAAAGAGACCCCACGTGATCATGATGCGTGCGATCCACACCCGCGCACCGACCTTATGCATGATCAGGTTGCTCGGAATTTCGAACAGGAAATAACCGATAAAGAAAAGTCCTGCCCCGAGGCCAAACTGCTCGGACGTCAGACCGAGGTCCTTGTTCATCGTCAGCGCAGCGAAGCCGACATTGGTCCGGTCGAGATAGCTGATGACGTAGCAGATGAAGATGAATGGCAGGATTCGCCGGAACGCCTTGGCGAGCGTGCGCTCACTGGCCGCGTAGTCCTCGCCGGCGATGCCGGCAACGGGTGGCGTTTCTGTCTGACGCGCGGCGCCGTCGGCGCTCAGGGTGTGCGACATGGTCATGCTTGCTCCTCCATCGCGCTTCTGTCGGCGCACATGTATTGCTGTATCGGACGTTCGCGCCCGGCGCCCGATCAGACGGTTCGCCCGGCCTGCTTCGGCAGCGGCCCGGCGATCGTCATTTCAGCCTTGAGAACCGTGCCCGAAACGGACTCGGTCATGAACAGCGTCTTCATGTCCGCGCCGCCGAAACAGAGATTCGTGAGCGAAGCGCCTTCCGGGCTCGTCAGAATCTCAACGGGTTCGGCGCGATGGTTCAGCACCCACGCGCGGCCCAGTCCCGGATTCGCGACGAAGAGTCGCCCTTGCGTGTCGATGGTCAGTCCGTCCGGACCGCTCGGACCATACGACGTGAAGAACTGCCCGACCTTGCTGACGGAACCATCTGCCTGAAGCGGCACGCGCCACACGCAGTTGCCGCGCGTCATACCGACAAAGAGAATCCTTTCGTCGGGCGACAGCACGAGTCCGTTGGGGCTCGGGCAATTGCCGAGCAGCAGGTCGAGCTTGCCGTCCGCCGACAGCCGGTACACACGTCCCGTCGGATCGTGCAGTCCCGTTTGCCCCTGGTCGGTGAAGTACAGGTTACCGTTCGAATCGAAGGTGAGATCGTTCACGCCCCGGAAGCGCTCGGAATTGCGCCGCTCGAGAAACGGGCGCACTTCGCCGCGCGCGATGTCGAGCAGCATCAGGCCATTGCGATAGTCGGTGATGAGCAGATGCGCGTCGTCGAAGCGCTTCATTCCGTTCGGCTCGCCGTCGTATTGCACGACGAGTTCCCACTCGCCCGACAGCGAAATCCGGAAAACGCGGCCGTGCGGAATATCCGTGACGAACAGATAGCCCGCCGGGTCCCACACGGGGCCTTCGAGAAACGAGTCCGTGGCGAGGCCGCCGCGATTGGCGCGCGCCCAATCGGTCTGGACGTCGGCTTTGCGGAATGGGTCCGGCATACGCGTGAAGACTTCGGCGGTGCGTATTTCGGGCGAGGTGAGATAGAACATGATGAAGCTTCTCGTGCGGACGTCAGGCTGCGTTGCGGGCGTGTTCCTCGACGGCGGCGAGAACATTGGCGGCGGCGCCCTTACCCATGTTCACGTACGCGGCATCGCTCACGCCGCCGATATGCGGCGACAGGATCGTGTTCGGGATCTGCTGGAACGGATGCGGCTGCGTCATCGGTTCGACGTCGAAGCTGTCGAGACCGGCAAAGCGCAACTGGCCGCTGGCGAGCGCCTCGGCGAGCGCCGCTTCGTCGATCAGACCGCCGCGTGCGGTGTTGACGAGAATTGCGCCGCGCCTGAATCGCGCCAGCGTGTCGCGGTTGAGCATCTGGCGGTTGTCCGCTGTCAGCGGGCAATGCAGCGAAACGATGTCGGAAGCGGCGTACAACTCGTCGAGCGACACCCGCTTCACGCCGGCGGGCACTTCGTTCGCGTACGGATCGAACGCGAGCACGTTCATGCCGAACGCCGCACCGATTGCTGCGACGCGCCGGCCGATCGCGCCCAGTCCGACGAGGCCAAGGGTGCGCCCGTCCAGCTCGACGGACTTGTGCGTGGATTTGTCCCAGTGGCCTTCGCGCATGCGTGCGTCGAGTTGCGGCACGGACTTCGCGCACGCGAGAATCAGCGCCCATGCATGCTCCGCGACGGCCGCCGCGTTGGCGCCCACGGCGGCGCGCACCGCAATACCGCGTGCGGCCGCCGCTGCCTGATCGATCACGTCGATGCCGCTGCCATGCTTGGAAATCACCTGGAGGTTTTCGGCGGCATCCATGATGCGGGCGTTCACCTTGCCGTATCGGACGATGATCGCCACCGGCTTGTGCTGCTCACAGAGCGCCACGATGTCGTCTTCCGTCGGCTGCTTGCCCGCGAACACGACGTCGAAGTGGCTCAGCATATCAAGTGCTTGCGGCGCGAGATCGGCAGCCGTCACGAGGACGACGGGTTTGTGCGAAGCCGTCTGCATCACAGCACCTCGCCTTCGGCCAGCATGCCCGCTGCACGCAGTTCTTTCTCGATCCAGCCCGGACGCACGTCACCCCTGTGAATCGCTGCAATGCGCGCCGTTTCCATCTCCAGCTTTTTCTGCGCGAGATCGATGATGCGCGCAACGTCGTTACGCGGAATTACGACCACGCCGTCCGCGTCGCCCACAATGAGATCGCCCGGGTGGATGGCCGTGTTGCCCGCCGAAATCGGCGCATTCACGCGGCCTGCGACACTTTTGGTCGGGCCGCAGGGGTTCAGGCCGGCCGCGAAGATCGGGTAGCCGCCGCTCGCCAGTTCATGCGCATCACGCACGGCGCCGTCGATGACGATGCCCGCGATACCGCTCGCCTTGGCCTGCGTTGCCATGATTTCGCCGATCAGCGCGCATGAGAGATCGCCCTTGCCGTCGACGACGATCACGTCGCCCGGCTTCGCGATGGACAGCGCGGCGTGAATGGCGAGGTTGTCGCCGGGACGTACTTCGACCGTGACGGCCGGACCCGCGACTTTCATCGTCGGCGACAACGGCTTGACCCGGCCATGGAGCGTGCCGCGACGGCCAGCGACGTCAGCGAGGATAGCGGCCTGGTAACGCGCCGCTGCCTCGACCAGTTCCGGCGAGACGCGTTCGATAGTGCGATTGATAGCGGAAGAAGCCGCAGCATGGGTGCTCATGGATTTCACCTCGGTCAGGAAGTTGTACTGTGTACAACATTGGTGTACAGAATGAAATCACTATAGCTAGCGAAGACGGGCAAAACCACTCTCGTTTACCCTTTTACGGTATAAACCGGCGTTTTACTGTGTACAATCTTTGGAAACGAACGACCGGAGGCAGAAATGGGAAACGATGGAGTCATCGCGGTCGAGAAGGCGCTCTCGCTGTTGGATTGTTTCAAGCCGGGGGCAGAATCTCAATCGCTGGCGATGCTTGCGCAAGCATCCGGCATGCACAAGACAACGGTCTACCGACTGATGAACTCGCTGGAGCGCATGGGTTATGTGGTGCGCGCTCAATCCGGCAACTATTCGCTTGGACACCGCGTGCTGTATCTCGGCAAGCTGTACGAGCAGTCCTTTCATCTTTCCACGGTGGTGGAACCGGCGCTGCACTCGCTCGCCGCGGTAACGAAAGAAAGCGCATCGTACTACGTTCACCATAACGGAGAGCGGCTGTGCCTGTTTCGGGTCGAGCCGTCCGAAGGTCTGCGTGAGACGCGGCTCGCGGGCACGACGCTGCCGCTCGACGATACGGCCATCAGCCAGGTCATCCGTTACTGGGGATTGGGCGAACCGATCTACGACAAGCCGCCAGCGCTGCCCGTCTTTACCGCGGGTGCCCGCGATGTGCACACGGCAGCGTTCGCTGTACCGATCTTTGGCGCCGGCGACAAGTTCATGGCGGCGCTGACGCTTTCCGGGCCTGCGTCGCGGCTTAGCGCGGCGCACACGTCGGGCGAGCTCGATCGGCCGCAACTGGATGCGGCTGCTGATCTGTCACGCAAGCTGGGGGCGAGCGTCGCGTTCTGTGAGTACCTCTACGGCACCTGATCGCCGCCTGGGCAGATGCATGTTCCGGTCGACGAGCCGTGCGACGTGCGAACCGTCGGTAAGGGCCGCTTTCAGACTGGATGTCGCGCGATAGCGGCATCGCACCTGGAAACTTGCCGCCTGCGCAAAGGTTGCCGGCAGCTTGTTCACCTGGGTCTCCAGGGTGAAACGCCATTCGGCAGCCGGTGCTTTTCCGTCATCCGCAATGTGGTCCGTTCGACCGTTCGTCTTCATTTCGGCCCGCAATTGATTGTCGAGATGGTTCAGCGAATGGGCCGCAGATCATCCCGGAGACGATAGACAGATCGACGCGGCGCGACAGTCGCCGCCTGATGCGTCAGTCGCGTTTGAGCGCGCCGTGGCGTGATAGCGCCAGCACTTCGTCGCGTAGTCGGATGGGCGACAGCGGCTTTTCGAAGTAACGCGTCTGCGTCATGTGCTGAGCTCTGAGCCTGAACGCTTCGGCCGGATGACCGGTGACGAAAAGCACGGGAATCGCGGCGAAAGCCGGGTTGGCTCGCATCGCCGTGCAAACGTCAAAGCCGTCCATGGTGCCGCCGAGCACGATGTCCAGGATGATCACGTCCGGCGTAGAGGCGCGCAGCAGGCCGAACGCGGCTTCGGCTTCGGCGGCTGCGCGAATTTCGCAGCCTTCGCGTTGAAGCGCCGCGCTCAGCACCTTGAGCGAGACCGCGTCGTCGTCGAGAATCAGCACGCGCATGTTGGCAAGTGGCCGATGCTGCGCGCGGCGTATGTGCGTGATGCCCGCAGAGCGTGGCACGGCTGACAGGGCCGGCATCGTGGTGTCGGTCTCCTCCACGAAACCCAGGTCGCGTAGCGTGCGGATCTTGCACGCAACGCCAGACGACCACTGCGGGAGAGAAAGGCATTCCAGTGCGGCCGGCATGCCGAGAAACAGCTCAAGTGTACTGTCGGCGGCCAGCTTCAGACCGGCCTGCCTCACAAGGGCGGCGAATTCCTTGACGAAATCGACCGGTCGGCGCACCGCGAACTCGACCCGATGCAACATGCCGCTTCGACAGGCCTCGACCGTCGCTGCCCAGCTGCCGCCGCCCGCCGCATGGCAGGCCGCCTCGACGCGTTGCAACGTGTCGGCTGACACGCCGTGAAGTTGACGCCGGGGTTCATTCATAGCGCCCTCCGGTGATACTTTCGTGCGTGCGAGCGTAGCGCACGGCAAGCCAGTTGGTCAGATCCGCCTCACTCAACGCGGGCGACCACAGCCAGCCCTGGCCAGCGTCGCAGCCATATGCGCGCAGACGCCGGTAGACATCTTCGGTTTCGACACCCTCTGCGACTGAACGCAAGCCCATTTGCGCGGCGAGAGAAATCACGGATTCGAGAATCCGTTCTGCATCCGGATTCTGTACGGACGTCGACACAAACAGGCGATCAAGCTTGAGCTCGTTGAACGGCATACGCAGCAACGAGACGAGCGAAGAATGTCCGGTGCCGAAGTCGTCGATGGAAAGCTGCACACCAGCGATCCGCAAACGCGTGAGCACATCGCTGGCCAATGCCCGGTCTCCGATCACGGCGCTTTCCGTAATCTCTATCACGAGCGATTGCGCCGGCACGCCGCTCGTCTCGAGCAGGCGTGTGATAACGGCCAGCGTCTCGTGATCCACGATGGACGGCGACACGTTGACTGCGACGGTCAAACTGGGGAATTCGCGCCGCCAACGGGCGCAGGCCTCTAGTGACGCGGTCAGCATGGCTTCCGTGAGCGCGCGAATCTGCCCGGTGGCTTCCGCAAGCGGAATAAAAACGTCGGGCGGTACTGCGCCCAATAGAGGTGAATGCCACCGCGCGAGGGCCTCGACTCCGATGGGCAGGCCGCTCGAAAGGTCAATTTTCGGCTGAAACGCGGCCCTGATCTGCCGGGCGCCAATGGCAATGGCGAGATCTTGCGCGGTGACGCGCGGCGCCTCCCGCTGGGCAGGACGCCACGCGGAAGCGGGGGTTGCCTGCAATAGGGCCGCCAGTTGTTCGAATCGCACAGGCTTGCCCAGCGCTCCAGCAACGTGAATGCCGTGCGCCTGTGCAATGCCCGTCGCGGCGGTTCGTGTGCGCTCGTCGCACCCGCTAATGAACGCCACCGGGCAGGCTGCGTTATCGCGTCCCAACTCCCGCAGCAGGTCGAGGCCGACTTCGCTGCCCAGTTGCAGGTCGAGCAACACCATGCCGATCGACTCGGCAGACAGTAGTGCGGTCGCCTGTTGCAACGTGGCCGCCGCGAAGCTCGCCATGCCGAGCTTCCTGGTCATCGCGAGCAGGATTTTTAACTGCAGGGGATCGTCCTCGACGATCAGCACGCTGCCCTTCGTATCGTTATGCAGACCGGACATTGGCCGCAGCCTCCTCGAGTAGGCCGCCCAAGCGCGCGGACACCGCCGTGAAGACAAGCTTTGCATTGCCGACAAGCGGCGCAATACGCGTCCGGTCGCCATCGGCCGCTGCTGCCTCCAGTTCCTTCATCAGGGCGGAGAAACGAAGGGCGCCGACATAGGCGCTGCTCGATTTCAGCGCGTGTGCGATCTGGCCGATGCGCGGCAATGAGTCTTCCGCGAGAGCAAGACACAGCTCCCCGATCTGCAATTCCGAGTTCACGCGGTACGTGGTGACGATATCGTCAAGAATGTCGGGCATCCCGTCGTCGGCCAACGCTCGCAGTTCCTGGATGCTGGCCAGATCGATCGTAGCGGCATCTTCGACGGTGTGAGGCTGCACCGCGTGCCCCTTCGCGTCTTGCGCCGATGCCAGATCGATGTACATCTCCACCCTGGCAGACAGGTCGGCGAACGTGAAAGGCTTCGCCATCACCTCATTCATCCCGACCGCCTTGCATTGCGCAACGTTCGCGGAGGTCAGGTCGGCCGTCACGGCAACGATCGGCACGGCGCGAGCGCCAAGTTGCCGCTCGCGCGTGCGGATGGCGGCCGAGGCCTGCAACCCGTCCATCCGGGGCATATGGCAATCCATCAGAATCAGATCGAATTGGCCTTGCTCATACAACCGTAGCGCTTCCTGTCCATCCCCCGCCACCTGCGCGGCTAGGCCGAGCCGGCGCAGCGCCGCGAGCGCGACCTTCTGGTTCGTCGGATTGTCCTCCACAACCAGAACGCGAGCCGCGCCACGCGGCAGCGACGCGCCGCCCACCTCGTCCGCCGTGACTGCTGCGCCGTCCATCAAAGCCTGCCTCGCGCCTGCGGGGAGTGCGTCGTGCGTCGGCTGTTGCGCCTTATGCACGGCACCCTCGATCACGACTGGCAGGCTCACCGTAAAGGTCGCGCCGTGTCCCGGCGCGCTCTCCACTGCGATGTGTCCACCTAGTCGGGCGACCAGTTCGCGCACGAGAAATAGCCCGATGCCCGCGCCGTCGTGCTCGCGTGTTCGACTCTCGTCTGCCTGCGAAAAGGACGCAAAGATGCGCTCGTGGAGATGCGCCGCAATGCCCGGTCCGGTGTCCCGTACGGATACGACGAGCGTTTGTTGCGCTTGCTCGCCGGCTATCAGGCGAACACTTACGGCAATCGAGCCGCGGCGCGTGAACTTCACCGCGTTCGACAGGAGGTTATAAACAATCTGGCGCAAGCGCTCAGGGTCTGACCAGACGACCGTCGATGCCGTGGTCCCCATGTCGAGCAGGAAAGTCACGCCGTTTGCTTCGGCTTTCCGGCGATGCGGCAGCGCAGTGCGTTCGATCAGCTCGACCAGATCGAACGATTCGTTGTGCAATGCAAGCGAGCCTGCTTCGATTTGCGCGATATCCAGAATCTGCTCGATGACCCGTTTGAGCGCCGAACCCGATTCGCGAATGCTCATGAGCATTTCGTGCTCGTGGCCCGTCTGATTGAGGTCGAGCAACAGATCGGCAGGTCCAAGCACGCCATTCAACGGAGTACGCAATTCGTGACTCATACGCGCCATGAACTGATTCTTCGCAGCGTTGGCTTCTTCAGCGACATTCTTTGCAGCCAGCAACGCCTGCGCCAGTTGCTGTTGCTCGACGACCTTCTCGCGCAGGGACTGGTTGGCGAGCGTCAGACGTTCGCGCGCGGAGCGCAGTCCTTCGCGGGCATCGGTCAGTCCGTTCGCCGCGGAAGCGACTTCGGCCTGAAGTTCATTGAAACTTCGGGCCATCTGGCCGAGCTCGTCGTTGGAGCGCACCTCAACGCGACGAATGTTGATGTCGGCCGTGGCGGCGTTCAGATCGCCTCGCCCCAGCGCGTTCATCGCCCTGGAAAAATCGCGGAGCGTGCCGCTTGCCAGCGTGCGCGCGGCATTGCTCACGTCCTGCGCCGAATTCGCAATCATGCCCGGCAGCACGATGCCCACCGTGATGGTGAGCATGGCCACCGCGACGAAAATGTCTTCAAGCGCGGTCGTAAGCGGCAGCTGGTTATGAGGTAGTTTGGAGACCGCAAGAATGTAGCCCGCGCCATCGAGCGCGAGCACCAGAAGCATTGCGCCGGTAAGACGCAGGTGAAGCGTCGGCGCAAAACCCGGCAAGTCCGCCAGCCGCCGGTCTTCCCACTTTCTCCATGCGTAGATTGCGGCGCCCGAATAAGCCATGGCCAGACCGAACACGACCGTCGGCAGTCCGAACTGCTGGAAACCGAGCACTGTGCTCGCGCCCCAAATCGCCGCGGCCACTACGCCGAGACCAATCGTGTACCGCGGGGCACGATATAGCCGTAGTGCGTGCGGCGCGTCGCGACGCATCAGCCAGACGGCGATACTCGGCAACGTAATTCCAATCAGGTAGGTGAAATTCGCCGCCGCGACCAGCCAGATCGGATCGCCGATCAACAGGAAGACGATTGCGAACGCAGCGGTCGCCAGCGTTGCGACTAGCGGGACGTCCGAACGTGTGCGCCACGACAGGCAGCGCGGCGCAAGACCGTCGTCGGCGAGCTGCGAGAGCGTTCTCGCGGCGCCAGCGAGTGGCTGGATCGTGCCGTGAAACATGTTGAACATCATGAACCACATGGCCACGGACTTCGCCATGGCGCCGAACACGGGTGCAAAGGTCGGTCCAAGCACCTGGCCGAGGTCGTCGCCGAGCGGTTTCGCGCCCAGCGTACCGAGCCAGATCAGCGGCAACACGACGAAGTAGACCGATGCCATCGCTGCGCTCGCCTTCATGGCTCGTGGGACATTCTTTTCTGGATCGCGTGTTTCGGCGACATGGCAGGCAGCCGCCTCGAAAGCCGGCGCGGCGAAGCCGACCAGATAAAGCCCGGCCATCAATGAAGTCATTCCGCCGAACCAGCCCGCAAACGGGGTGACCAGATGAAAGTCCACTGCCTGATGCCAGTCGACGGAACCGGTCAGGACCGGCGCCAGCGCGGAGATGAAAGCGAGCACCGCCGAGCACGTTGCGATCGGTACGGCAAGCCGCGTGACCCATTTGATCCCTAGCAGGTTGACGGCAGTGAAGAAACACACCAGGGCGCAAGCCATCAGCGGGACCGGAACGGCTGGCAGGAACCATTGGTTGATCGCGGTGGCCGACAGGATGGCGGTCAGCCCACAGGTTGGCACCCAACCCCACCAGTAGCACATGCCTGTCAGCGTCGACAGTATCTGTCCGTACGGCTTAAAGGCTTCGGTGCAAGCCGCAGCGATGCCACCCACCTTTTGCGGCGAAAGCATGACCAGTTCGATCCAGCCGGGCAACGCTGCATAACTGAGGAGCAGCCCGAGGATGAGCAATGGAACAGCCGCGCTGCCTTGCCCCGGAATGTCTCCCTGACCGGCGAAGAGTGCGGCGATCAGAAACAGGCTCTGGTTGCTGCCGCCCATTGCCAGCGCAGTCGTTCCGACCCAGCCAATGCTGCGTCGGAAAGGCCGGGGTGACCCGCTGCCGGGGCTCGTTGTCAGGAAGTGTTTCATAGGGCGCCTTCGTGATCGGGGGCAATGACAACCGGATCGCGGCGCGACAGGATTTCCATGATGGCGCGATCGAGCATCGTGGCACTGACGGGTTTGACGAGATAGCCGTCGAACAGATCGACGCGCGGATCGTCGACCGGTTTCGACTGGCCGGTGACGGCGACCAGCGGCGCAGGAAGTCCGAATTCAGTCTGCTCGTGCAACTCGCGAGCCAGTTCCAGCCCGTTCAGATCAGGCATGTTGATGTCCACGACCGCGAGATCGATGGGCTGCGTTCGCAACATCGCGAGGGCTTCACGGCCGCTTGCCACCGCCTCAACCCGATAGCCCAGTCGGGTGAGCAACGCCGTGCTGATCTTCCTGCTGACGTCGTCGTCATCGGCAATCAGGATGACTTGATCGGCCCGATGAACGCCACGGCGCGCGTCCGGCGCGGGCGTTTCCGTGAGCGCATCCGGCGGCGGAACGTCGAACGGTATCAAACACGTAAAGGCCGTGCCGACATGCGGGGAACTGGTGCAGGCGATGGTTCCGCCCATCGCCTGCACCAGCTTCTGACAGATCGCCAGACCAAGTCCGGTGCCGCCGTAACGCGCCTTCATCTCAGGCGCGCCTTGAGAGAAACTTTCGAAGAGCCCGCGCGCGACCTCGGTACTCATGCCGATGCCGCTATCCATCACGCAGAGGGCTACCCGTGTTCGGGCGTCACCATCCGGCTGCGCATTGAGCGTCATGCGTACCCAGCCTTGGGACGTGAACTTGATTGCGTTCGTGAGCAGGTTGAGCACTATCTGGGAAACGCGCGTGCGATCGCCTGATAGACGCTCAGGTACAGCCGGGTCAACCTCCAGTGTCAGTTCGAGTCCCTTGTTTGCAGCTTGCGGCCTGACCACGGCAAGCGCGCGGCGCAATTCGCGGCGCAGATCGAAGGGTTGCAGATTGAAAGTGAAACCGGTCGCTTCAAGTTGGGCAAGATCGAGCACCTCGTTGATCATGCGCACGAGTTGGGCGGTCGAATCACGCAAAGTGTCGATGTCGGATTCCTGGGCTGCCGATTCGTTGCGCGCGCAGATCACTTCGACCATCCCGGCGATTGCGTTCAAAGGCGCTCGCACCTCGTGCGTCACCATTGCAAGGAAGTCGGCGCGCGCCCGCTGCGAAGCCAAAGCGGCAGCCTCGATGTCGCGCCGCCGGTTCAGTTCGGCTTCAAGACGGATCGTGCGCAGGCGTAGATGCAATTCGTCGACGACCAGAGCGGCGAAGTCCTTCAACGCGGCCGATTCCGAAGCGCTCATGACACGCGGAATCGTATCGATGATGCATAACGTACCTACTTTCTGCCCGCCTTCGATCACGAGCGGCATGCCGGCATAAAACCGCATATAGGGAGGTCCGAGCACAAAAGGGTGACTGTGGAACTCCTCGCTGCGCGTTGCATCCGGGATAACCAGTACGTCGTCCTGCCGAAGCGCCGCCTGGCAGAAAGAGGCCTCGCGTGGCGCTGAATCGATGTCGACGCCTATCTTGGCCTTGAACCACTGGTCCTCTCGCGTAGCCAGCGAAATCAGGCAGATCGGCGCGCGAAAAAATTCGCTAACCCGTCGGACGATTCGGTCATAGGCCGCCTCGGGCAAAGTGTTCAGGATCTGCAACGATTCCAGTGTTGCAAGCCGCTGATGCTCCGCCGGATCGATTGGACACAACGCGGGCGTTGGGGAATCGACAGGACAGATCGCCAGATCGCAGGTAAATTGCTCCGCCATATACTCGTTGCCTCCAGACGTGTGGGCTTCACTCACCTTATCGGCACGTCCGACCGTTGATGTAGATGCTTTGAAAAGAAATTCGCGTTTTTTATATGGCAGATCGAGTTCGTGTGCGCCTGGATTGCGCGAAAGAGTAAAGTGACGCCGCTCGCCGCGATGAAGTCAATAATGACTTAATCGATCGGCGACCACTAAGCGGCTCGCAGTATGGCCGGCGCACGTTCTGGCGCAGCGAGGAATTAATGAGCTCCGCGTTACTCGGCGTGTGACGCCGACCGAGGCTTTTTACCGCCCGTCAAAGCCCGGCAAAAAATCCAGAAAATTCGCTTCGGTAACGTTTGTCCCGTCCGTTAAGAAGTTATTACTCAACTGAACGGAGAATTAAATGAATGCTGTAACGAACTGGAAGATTGGAGCTCGCTTAGCAGCCGGATTTGGGGCGGTACTGGTTTTATTGTGCCTGCTCGGCACTCTAGCGATTTACCAGAGTAGTCGTATCTACGCCGGCACTGTTGACCTCGCAGATAATTGGCTCCCAAGCGTCCAGGTATTAGGCGAAATACAGGCAGCAGCGAATACGTCGCGGCGCGCGACCTTACGTGCTTTATTGGAGTTCGACGAGCAGGGTAGAAAAGCGCAACGCGCGACGCATGATGCTGCGACGTCGAAATACGCCGTTGAATGGAGTAAATACGAGAAGCTCATTTCCTCACCGGAGGAGCAGCATCTTGCAGATAGCATCAAAGCTGCTTGGACGCTCGCTGATGCGGACCAGGTGAAAATGCTGAACCTCGCTGAATCAGGAGAGGAAGGTGAAAAAGAGGCTCGGTCCTTGGCCGTTCGCAAGGGAGCAAAGCTTTACCTTGACACGATGAATCTCATCGAAGAAGACATCCGGCTCAACGCAAAAGGTGCAGAAGAATCCAGCGCAATGGCCGCAGCAAGCTACCGCTCTGCGATTACTCTTTCTGTGAGTGTGGCCACCGTCGCTGTAGCGCTTGGCGCAGTCATCGCATTTCTCATCACGCGCTCGATCGTGCTTCCTATCCGTCAAGCCGTCCTCATCGCCCAAGCTGTTGCAAGCGGTGACCTTACCTCACATGTCGTTGCCGGGAGTCAAGATGAGACAGGTCAATTGCTCACTGCCCTGGGTGAAATGAATGATGGCCTGGCTAATGTTGTAGGACAGGTGCGTGCCAGTAGCGAAAGCATTGCAACCGGATCTGCCGAGATCGCTGAAGGCAATACGGACCTAAGCCGACGCACTGAAGAGCAAGCCGCGTCGCTCGAAGAAACTGCAGCGAGTATGGAAGAATTGACCGCAACCGTTCGGCAAAATGCGGAGAATGCCGCCCAGGGAAATCGTCTTGCGTTAAGCGCTTCGGATGTCGCTATGCGTGGCGGCGAAGTGGTCGGCCGCGTTGTGGACACAATGCGTGAAATTACGACGAGTTCTGAAAAGGTTGCTGACATTATCACTGTCATTGAAGGCATTGCGTTTCAGACGAATATCCTTGCGTTGAATGCGGCAGTTGAAGCTGCAAGGGCAGGCGAGCAAGGGCGGGGATTTGCGGTTGTCGCGGGTGAAGTTCGCACGCTTGCACAACGGAGTGCTTCTGCTGCCAAAGAGATCAAAGATTTGATTGGACACTCGGTCGAGCGTGTTAGGGCGGGATCCGCGCTAGTGGGCGAAGCGGGCACGACGATCAGTGAGGTCGTCGTCTCGGTAAAGCGTGTCACGGACCTGATGGGTGAGATCACCGCGGCGTCCAGTGAACAGCACACGGGTATCGAGCAGGTCAATCAGGCTGTGATGCAGATGGATGAGGTAACGCAACAGAACGCTGCACTTGTCGAAGAAGCGTCGGCAGCGGCTCAATCTATGGCGGCTCAATCCTCGACGTTAAAGGAACTGGTCGCGACCTTCAGGCTGAAGCAGTCAGGCAGCGAGCGAAACGTGGCACCGGCGAGAGAGACGATGCAGCATCGCCAGCAGAAGCAAACGAAGATCAATACCGGACGAATGGTCTTGGCAAAGAAATCTATTGCTAAGGCTGAGACTGAATGGCACGCGTTTTAATACTCGGACCCTCCGCCTGTGAAAGTCTTCGGGCGGAGGGTTTTACTAAAGATTCGCGGGAACATGAACGGTCACGAGGCGGGCCGATTAAAACATCTAGCGTTCAAACCGGCAGATAGTGCGGCGCTTACTCTTTCCAGACTGTTACTTCACCGGCCACGAAAGGGGACTTACGCGTTTTTACGCGCAAGGGTCGGCGTTTTCCAATTCATCATGAAACGCTAAATGGCGAATCAAGCACCCAGATATTTAGGCGTGCGGTGGAAAAGCGCGTACTCGCGCGCACCTCAAAGGAGGTGCATTTGCGCCTCTTCAGCGATCTCCTCTTTAGCCGTTATGCAATATGGATCACACGGCGAGTTGCCGGCAAATCGAATGACTTCTTTGCCAGACTGTAGCGACTCGCAGTGTGAATTGATCATCCAGACCTTGTAAGAGAGCCCGTTGATGAATCTGCGCAATATGTCGGTAAAAGTGAAGCTTATGGTTTCGTTCGGGTTACTTGTCCTCGTCGTACTGACGAGTTCCCTCGTCGCCCTGAGCGCATTGAACAATTCTAACGACCGGTTCGCCGATTACGTCAGCGGCATCAACGCTCGCGCGGAAATGGCCGCGTCAATTCGCGCAGCCGTCGACGATCGCGCCATGGCAGTTCGCAATCTGGTTCTCGTCACTACGCCTGCCGACATCGAAAAGGAAAAGAATGCTGTCTCCGATGCTGAAGAGGCGGTCGAAAGCCGGCTGGCGAAATTCAACGCGGTCGTCGCTGCCGCCAACGACATGAGCCCGGAGGCGCGCAGCCTGGCGCACGAGATTGGACGCATCGAGTCGCTTTATAAACCGGTTGCATTGGACATCGACCGGCTGGCACTGGCCGGTCAGAAGGAAGAGGCGATCGCTGAAATCGATACAAAATGCCGACCGCTGCTTTCCGCCCTGATCAGGGCGACGAACGAATATGCAGACGCGACCCGCGCCCGCGCGGCGGAAATGGTTCAGGACGCCGAACACCACTTCACACGTCAGCGCAATCTGTTGATCGCCATCTGTCTAGGTGCGCTGGCGATAGCGGTGCTCGCAGGCGTTCTGATCACCCGTGATCTGCTGCGCGCGTTAGGCGCTGAACCGGCAGCCCTCGCTCAAGCGACCCGACGGGTCGCATCGGGCGACATCGGCCCCATTGCTGGTGCGAAGGATGCTTCCACAGGCAGCGTGCTCGCGTCGATGGGCGAAATGCAGGCTAGTCTCGTTGATCTGATCGGCAAGGTCAGGTCGTCCGCTAACAACATCGCGACCGGGTCAAGCGAGATCGCCGCAGGCAACCAGGACCTGTCTTGCCGTACCGAGCAACAGGCTTCGTCTCTCCAGGAGACTGCGTCGAGCATGGAAGAACTGACATCGACCGTGAGACAGAACGCGGAGAATGCGCGGCAGGCGAGTGAGCTGGCCGCGAACGCTTCCGAGGTTGCACAAAGAGGTAGCAGGGTGGTTGGAGAAGTCGTCGCGACGATGGCCGACATAAGCGAGAGTTCGACGAAAGTCGCGGACATCACCGGGATTATCGAAGGCATTGCATTCCAGACAAACATACTGGCGCTTAATGCGGCCGTGGAGGCTGCACGAGCGGGCGAGCAGGGGCGCGGGTTTGCGGTCGTGGCGAGTGAAGTAAGAAGTCTGGCACAACGGTCGTCGAGCGCAGCGAAGGAAATCAAGGATCTGATCAGTTCGTCGGTGCGGAAGATCCATGATGGTTCGACGCTGGCGGGTGACGCAGGCAAGACGATGGCAGAGGTCACGCAGGCGGTCACCCGGGTGACCGATATCATCGGCGAGATCGCTACCGCGTCGGGGGAGCAAAGCCGAGGAATCGAGCAGGTCAATCTGGCGGTCACGCAGATGGACGGAGTCACCCAGCAGAATGCCGCGCTCGTCGAGGAGGCGGCCGCAGCTTCCGCCTCCCTTGAGGAGCAGGGGCGGCAGTTGACGCAAGCCATTGCGTTTTTCCGCAACAGTGATGCGGAGGCGGTGCGGAGCGCGCGCGTCGGATCGCTGGATCTTGCGTAGTCGCTGGTATCGAGACCATCGTGCCGGTCAATCGTCGAGCGCGCAATCGGCGCCGAGATGAACAGCGATGAAGGCATCATTCCTTCTTCCGGGATTGCAGGCAGTACATGATGCCCGGTCACCCCAGCGTGACCGGTCTACTTACCTCGAGACTCGATCACGACGCATGCGATGGTGGGCGTAGACGTCGAAAAAAATATAATGCAGGCATCGGGTCGACACAGACACTGGTGAGATCGTGGACAAGCCCGTCAAGCGGGGCATTCCTCAAATACTTTGCAAACCGCCTGGCCTGCCTTCGGTATGGAGTCACGCAGCGGATTCCGGCACCAGGTGCGGTAATTGGTTGAAATGGGCCGCAGGGTGAAGTTCGTGCCTGCGAAATTCGTTGACGCGTTCCACATCCGCGACAAGCACGATGCGGCCGTTCTACCCGTTGCCGACACGAAATTGCGCATCGCCCGTGGCACAGAAGCGCTGTCACGGCGATAATCCGGCACTCCCGGCATTTCATCACGCTATGCCGACGCGACGTCCGAAGCTGCTCGTCCGCGCCGCTTGCCGAAGCGCAATTTGACGGGAGCCGCTACGTCGAAGATCGCGCAGCTCAGGTCGTGCAGTTCACATGCAGCATGGGCAACCGTCATCCGTCGATGATCGCGTACATTTGTCGCTTGTCTTCAACGACGCGGTCTTTTCGAGCGGTCACGAGCACGACACAATGGAATGACACCGTAATCGGTTTTTTTATCAATGTTTAGCACCGATCTAATGACATCAGACTTCCTGCTGCGCCTCTTCGCCGCGTTCGCCTGCGGCGTCGCTATCGGCCTCGAGCGACAGATGCGCCAGCGCACGGCCGGACTGCGCACGATCACACTGGTCGCGTGCGGTGCGTGTCTGTTTGTCACACTCGGCGTGCTGACGGTGGCCAATGGCCAGTCGGGCGTCACGCAGATTGCCGCTTATGTGGTGTCGGGCGTGGGCTTCCTCGGCGGCGGCGTGATTATGCGCGACAAGGGTTCGATCCAGGGCATCAACACGGCGGCGACGCTCTGGTGCTCCGCCGCCGTTGGTGTTCTGTGTGGCAGCGGACATTATGGGCCGGCGCTTGCCGGCACGTTTGTCGTGCTCATCACGAACACGGTCTTGCGTGAAGTGAGCCGGGCGATCAACGCGACGCCCGTATCAAGCGCGGACATCGTCCGGGAGTACGTTCTGACCGTCGTTGGACGGCAGGAGGACGAGATTCATATTCGCACGTTGATGTCGAACGCGATGGACACGCACCCTCTGTCGTTTCAAAGCCTGACGAGCGAAGATATCGATGGCGTTCCTCCGCGCATACGGGTGAGCGCGACTGTGCGGATGCACCCGAAGGACCAGGCGAAGCTCGAACGCATGGCGAGCCGCATGAGCATGGAGCGGGGTGTATCGAGTATCAGCTGGACGGCGGCCGAGGCGGAGGTCGCGCCGGAGTGAAGGTTGAGTCGATGTTGTTAGATGGGAGCGCGTGAGGAATTGACGCGTCTCCGCCTGCCACTTGGCGAAGCCGCCGTCGAGTAGAATTATCTCAACGGGGTTGCCGGCCGCAAACGCAAGCCATCAACGGCATGTCGCCAATCCGCCGAGCTACGGACTGAAGCGGGTCGACCTTAGCTTTCTGGCAGAGTGTTCAGTGAGCTAAGCCACTCGACCAGGGGGCGACCTGACGAGAATACTAGGAGAAGAAGTGACGATTTCGCCAGCGCGAACTAAACCGCGAGCCCGTCGTAGCAGCGGGCGCATTACGTTGGCCGATGTCGCGCGCGCCGCAGGTGTCGCGCCGATGACCGCGTCGCGCGCGCTGAACACGCCCGAAATCGTCAATCCCGAGATGGTCGAGCGCGTGCGTCGTGCGGTGCTCGAAACAGGCTACGTGCCAAACCTGCTGGCAGGTGCGCTTGCCTCTGCGCGCAGCCTGCTGATCGCCGTCATCGTGCCAAGCATCGCATCGACGATTTATCTCGAGTTCGTTCAGGCGCTACGTGGCGCGCTCGCGAGCAAGGGCTATCAGGTGATCCTCGGCGAAAGCGATTACACGCATCAGTCGGAACCCGTTCTGCTCGAGGCCTTGATTGCACGACGCCCCGACGCCATCGTCACGGTCGGCGCAGTGCGGTCCGCCGAAGGCCGCAAGCGTCTTATCGCATCCGAAATACCTGTTATCGAAACTTGGGATATGACGAGCGAGCCGATCGATATGCTCGTCGGATTCTCCCAGGAGGGCGTCGGCCGTGCGGCGGCTGAGTTCTTCCTCGCAGGGGGCCGCCGCCATCCGGCCATCATCAGCGCGAGCGACGATCGCGCGGCCATGCGCGCCGAAGGTTTCCTCTCACGCCTGCGCGACTGCCAACCCGCCGTCAACGTACGCTCGGTCCTGATCCCTGCACCCAGTACGCTCGGTGCCGGCCGTCGCGCGTTCGTGGAACTGCTCGACCTCTACCCGAAAATGGACGCGGTATTCTGCACGTCCGACATGGTCGCGCTCGGCGTGTTGACCGAAGCGAAAGCGCGCGGCATGCAAATTCCCGCTGACGTCGCCGTGATGGGTTTCGGGGATCTCAATTTCGCGTGCGACACCGATCCCCCGCTCACCACTATCCGCGCGGACGGCAAGACCATCGGTCACGAAGCAGCCCGCCTGATTCTCGAACGCGCCGGCCACGCGCCGCGCGTACAAACCGTCGTGGACGTCGGCTTCTCCATCGTTCGCCGTCAATCCGCCTGACCAACCCTTAACAGATGTCACGCCTCCGCCTGGGAAATCCCGCTTGTCAAACGCTTGAGATAGCGCTATCTTAACCGTCAGGTAGCGCTACCTCATAGCTGCGTAGCGACATGTTCGAACCAGGAGACGTTTGATGAGCAAGATTTCCAAGGTCGATATCTTTGATTTCGAGTACGAAGTGCAGAACCTCGCGGCCACGACGGAGAACACGCACAACCACGTGGCGTACAGGAAGGGCGGCAGGATGAAGCTGTCGAAATACGCGATCGTGCTCGAAACAGACGACGGCGCGCGCGGCGAGTACGTCGCCATGTGGGGCGGCACGCGCCCGGCGCTGGCTCAGTCGATCATGCTCGCGCCGGACCTGCTCGGCCGCGACCCGTCCATGCGCGAGGAAATCTACGACGAGTTCAAGCGCAAGCTGCATCACTTCGATCACATGGGTCACGGCCCCGTGGACATCGCACTGTGGGATCTCGCGGGCAAGCAGTTGAACGCGTCGATCAGCACAATGCTCGGCAGCTACCGCACGCGTCTGAAGGCTTACGCCAGCACGTTCCACGGCGATCGCGCGGGCGGTCTCGACAGCCCGCAGGCGTATGGTGAATTTGCCGTGCGTTGCCGGGAAATGGGTTATCGCGGCTACAAGATTCACGGCTGGTTCGACGGCAATCCGCGCGAGGAGGCGGCTGCGATTCTGGCGACGCGCAAGGCTGTCGGCAACGAAATGGACCTGATGTACGACGGCGCGTGCGACCTGAAAACTTTTGCCGACGCGCTATACGTTGGTCGAGCGTGCGATGAAGCCAACTACTTCTGGTTTGAGGACCCGTATCGCGACGCCGGTCTCTCCGCGTTCTCGCACAAGAAACTGCGCGAGATGCTGAAGACGCCCTTCCTGATCGGCGAACACGTGCGCAGTCTTGAGCCAAAAGCGGATTTCATCATGGCGGGCGGCACGGACTTCGTGCGCGTCGATCCCGAGTACGACATGGGCATCACCGGCGCGATCAAGACGGCGCATCTGGCCGAAGCGTTCGGCCTCGACGTGGAAGTGCACGCGGTGGGTCCCGCGCATCGTCATGTGATGGGCGCGATCCGCAATTCGAACTACTACGAAGTGGCGCTCGTCGGTCCCGACTGCGCGAACAATATCCCGACCGTCTACGCGTGCGACTACAACGACCAGATCGATTGCATCGATTCGAACGGCACGGTGCCGGTCCCGACCGGTCCCGGTCTCGGCGTCACGTATGACTGGGACTACATCCGTCATCACACGAAGCAGCATCACGTGTTCGAACTGAATAAGCGCTGATCGGCGCGACCAGGTGAAGAGCGGGCGCCCGTCACGCTGTCAGCAGAGCTGAAATAGCCACGGCGGCGGGGCGCTCATGCCGTTCTCCGCGTCGGAAGCAATACCGTCGTCATTCGAAACAGGAGACTTTCGATGAGTGCGCAGGCTGTTCTCAGCGCGGTACGCGCGCGGCACCACTACGTGCGTTACAACGTGTTGGCGCTCATTCTTCTCGTCACCGCCGTGAATCTCGGCGACCGCGCCAATCTGTCGATCGCGGGTGCGCCGCTCGCGAAAGAACTTGGCCTCGGTAGCGTACAGATGGGCTACGTCTTCTCCGCGTTCGCGTGGTCGTACGTGATCGGGCAATTGCCGGGCGGCTGGCTGCTCGACCGGTTCAGTTCGATCAAGGTGTATGCCGCCGCGCTGTTCATGTGGTCCTTTTTCACGTTCCTGCAGGGCTACGTCGATCTGCTCTCCACGGCAACCGCCGTGGCCGCGCTATTCGCGTTGCGATTTCTCGTCGGTCTCGTGGAAGCGCCGATTTATCCGGCGAACAATTACATCGTCGCCGCGTGGTTTCCGTTGCAGGAACGCGGGCTTGCCACATCGATCTTCAGTTCCGCGCAATACGTGGCCGTGGTGCTCTTCGTGCCGTTGATGGGTACGTTGAGTCACGTCCTGAGCTGGCACTGGGTGTTCTGGTTCATGGGCGGCTTCGGCATGCTGCTCGCCGTGTACTGGCTCGCGGCAATGCGCGCGCCCGACCGGCACCCGCGCGTGAGCGCGGGCGAACTCGCGTATCTGCGTGAAAACGGCGCAATGATCGACATCGAAGCGAACAAGCGCACAGGCAAAGTGGGGGCCGCGCCGGCGGGCTCGCTCGTCGTGCTGCTGAAAAGCCGCATGATGGCCGGCGTCTACCTCGGCCAGTACTGCATCACCGCGCTGCAGTATTTTTTCATCACATGGTTTCCGATTTACCTCGTCAAAGGCCGTGGCATGGACCTGCTGCACGTCGGATTTGTCGCGACGTTGCCGGCTATTTGTGGTTTCACCGGCAGCATTCTGGGCGGCGCGATTTCCGACCGCGTGCTCAAGCGCGGCGGCACCGTGACGATGGCACGCAAGATTCCCTTTGTCTCGGGCATGCTGCTCGCCAGCCTTCTCGTGCTGTGTAATTTCTCGGATTCGACCGCAGTGATCGTCGCGCTCATGTCGCTCGCGCTGTTCGGCAAAGGGCTCGCCCAAGTCGGGCTCGCGGTCGTGGTGGACACGTCGCCGCCGGAGATCGTCGGACTTGCGACGGGGCTGTTCGGCGTGGCCGGCAATATCGCCGGGATCATCACACCGATCGCCATAGGCTATCTGCTCGCGCTCACTCATTCGTTTATCGGCGCGATGTATTTCGTGGGCGCACACGCGATGGTCGGCGCGCTCGCCTACATCTTCATTGTCGGCAAATTGGAGCGGCTCGAATTGCCGCCTGCGCTGCGCGCGGCGGCCACGGGAGGCGCGGCGTGAAGCATCGGATCATGTTGTCGCGACCCATGCAGCCCGCCGTCGAGTCGCGCGCGACAGAGCGGTTTGACGCGTACGTGCCGGATCACGCGTTGTCTGCCGAAGAACTCGTGTGTATCGCAAAGGCACACGGTGCGGAAGGCTTGCTGTTTTCCGGCGCGTTGCATCTCAACGCGGCGCTGGTCGCCCAGTTGCCACGCAGCGTACGCGTGGCTGCGACCACGAGCGTCGGCTTCGATCATATCGATCTCGACGCGGCCGCTGCGGCGGGCATCGTCGTGACGAACGCGCCTGTTGTCACCGAATGCACGGCGGACGCGACCCTGCTGCATATGCTGGCCGCAAGCCGCCGCGCGCGCGAACATTTGCAGGTGCTGCAGGATGGCTGGGGCCGCAGTCTCGGCCTGAGCGAATTGCTCGGGTATCGCGTGAGCGGCAGCGTGCTCGGCATGGTCGGCATGGGGCGAATCGGGCAAGCAGTCGCGCAACGCGCGCGTGGTTTTGGGATGACGATTTTCTACCATAGCCGCAGACGTGTGAGCGAAGCGGACGAGCAGGGCGCACGTTATTTTGCGTCCCTGAACGGCATGCTGCCGCACGCGCAAATCCTGTCACTGCACGTTCCCGCAACGCCAGCAGCCGCGCCGCTGATTGGCCGCGACGAGTTGGCGCTGCTGCCGCGCGGCGCGATCGTCGTGAACACCGCGCGCGGCTCGTTGATTGACGAGGACGCGTTGATCGACGCATTGCATAGCGGTCACATAGCCGCAGCGGGTCTGGACGTGTTCCGCGGCGAACCCCATTTCGACCGGCGTTTTCTCGATCTACCACAAGTCTTCATGACGCCGCACACCGGATCGGCGACCGTGCAAACGCGCAACGACCTCGGCTTTCGCGGACTCGACAACATCGCGGACGCGCTCGCGGGACAGACGCCCCGCGACGCGCTGAATCGTCCCGCTTCAATGAGAACCTGAACGCATGACAGCATCGAACAACGGTAAGGCAAACGAAAAGCGCTTCGCGCACGGTGATCTCGTGGAGTTCGCAACCAGAGCGTTGCAGGCGCGCGGCATGCGCGCCGACCACGCCGAACAGGTGGCGTGGCGACTGATCGACGCTGATCTGCTTGGCCATCGCAGTCACGGTTTCTGGTTGCTCGCCACGTATCTCGAACGGCTTGAAGCAGGGCAGATCGCCACGCAAGGCGAAGTGCGCACGCTCAACGATTCGCCCGCCGCCTTCGCGTGGCACGCGAACCGGTTGCCGGGCGCGTGGGTGATGCAGCAGGCGATCGGACAGCTGCGGCAACGCGCGCAATCGCAGGCCATTGTTTGCGCGACGATCGCCGAGTGCTCGCACATTGGTTGTCTGCAAAGCTACCTGCTGCCGCTCGTCGCGGACAACCTGCTCGTCATGCTGTCCGCGACGAACGCCGGTATTGCGTCGGTTGCGCCGTTCGGCGGGATCGACCCCGTGCTGACCACCAACCCGATCGCGTTCGGCATTCCGACGCGCGGCGAGCCCATGCTCATCGACCAATGCACGTCGCTCGGCAGCAATACGTTTTTCGCCGCATTCGCGCAGCGCGGCGACAAACTGCCGGGCCAATGGCTGCTCGCCGCGAACGGCGAGCCGACCGACAATCCACATGTGCTTGCCGACACACCACCCGGCACGGTGTTACCGCTCGGCGGCACGGAGTTTGGCTATAAAGGCTTCGGCCTCGGACTCGCCGTGGAAGCGTTGACGCTCGCGCTGCCAGGATCCGGCCGCCGCACGCATCCCGACAAATTCGGCCAGGGCGTCTTCATTCAGGCAATCAATCCGGCGATGCTCGGCGGTCTCGACGCGTTCCTCGACGAAACCACGCATCTCGCGAACGCCTGCCGCGCGAGCCGCGTGCGTCCTGGCGCGGCGCCCGTGCGTTTGCCGGGCGAACGTGCGCTCGCGTTGCGCCGTCGTCAACTTGCGGAGGGAATCACGCTCGGCACGGACGTGCTCGCGCGCACCGCCGCGTGGGCCACGACACTCGATCTGACGATGCCGTCGGAATGCATGGCCGCGCACGCCCACTGATTACACACTTCATACCGGAGTCTTCCATGTTGCACAAAACAGATGGGGTTTTCATTGTCACGCAGACGCCGTTCGACGAAAACGGCGCGGTAGATCTTGAGAGTATCGACACGCTCGTCGATTTCTACGTGAAGCACGGCGCGGACGGCTTCACCGTGCTCGGCGTGAGCGGCGAAGCGGGCAAGCTCAACCAGAGTGAAACCGTGCAAGTGGCCGAGCGCTTCATCAAGCGCGCTGGTTCGCGTCCGGTGGTGGTGGGCGTCAGCCATTCGAGCCTCGCGCAATTGACCGACCTCTCCGCTCGCGTGATGGACCTCGGCGCGACTGGCGTGATGATTGCGCCGCCCGCCGGCATTCAGACCGACGAAGAAATGCACGGCTACTTCGCCGAAGTATTTCGCCGCAACGGGGGCATTCCCACCGTGCTGCAGGATTTCCCGTTCGCGTCGAAGGTTGCGATGTCGGTGCCGGCCATCCTCAAGCTCGTGGAAACGCATAAGGAAATTGAACTGATCAAGGAGGAAGACCTGCCGTGCCTGAACAAGATTTCACGGCTGCGTGAAAGCACGGGCCGCCGCATTGCGATTCTGACCGGCAACAACGCGATGTACCTGCCGCTCGAACTCGGCCGTGGCGCGGACGGCCCGATGGCTGGCTTCTCGTATCCGGAGATGCTGTCCGAGGTGTACCGTTTGTACCGCGCGGGCAAAGTGGATGAAGTCGACGACGTGTTCGACATTTATCTACCGTTGTTGCGTTACGAAGCCATGGGCTTCTGGGGCGTATGCGCGCGCAAGGAAATGATGCGCCGGCGCGGCGCGATCCGCTCGGCAACCATGCGCACGCCGGGGCCAAAACTGTCGGCGGCGGACATGGCGGAACTCAACCGGCTTTCCACACGGCTCGAACGCAGGCTCGCGGAACGGCGCGGCTAGGTCGGCCACGTCCGCACAAGCAGCGGCTACACGCAAGGATCCACGGTAAGAACCACGCACAACGATAACGAAGGGGACGTCCAGATGAAGAGCGGAGATCTCGCCGCCGGCGCGACGCTCGCGCGGCGGTCCACGGTGCGCTACGGCGTGCTCGCCATGCTGGTGCTCGCCAGCGCTGTCAATCTCGGAGACCGGGCGAATCTGTCGATCACCGGCACGGCGATGTCGGCCGATCTGGGCATCAGTTCGGTCGGCCTCGGCTACGTGTTCTCGGCGTTCGCGTGGGCTTATGTGCTCGCGCAGCTGCCTGCCGGCTGGCTAATCGACCGCTTCGACTCGATCAAGGTGTACGGCTGCAGCCTCGTGCTGTGGTCGTTGTGCACGTTCGCGCAGGGCTTGCTCGGCTCGCTTTCGGTGGCTGCGGCGCTAGTCGTGCTGTTCGTGCTGCGGTTTCTCCTCGGGCTCGTCGAGTCGCCGGTTTCGCCCGCCAACAGTTATATCGTCGCCGCGTGGTTTCCGGTGCGCGAGCGCGGGCTCGCCACGTCGATCTACAACTCCGCGCAGTACCTCGCCGTGGTGGTGTTCGTGCCGATGATGGGCCTGTTGGTCCACAAGGCCGGCTGGC
Source organism: Paraburkholderia sp. PREW-6R (assembly GCF_039621805.1). Taxonomy (NCBI): domain Bacteria; kingdom Pseudomonadati; phylum Pseudomonadota; class Betaproteobacteria; order Burkholderiales; family Burkholderiaceae; genus Paraburkholderia; species Paraburkholderia sp. PREW-6R. The sequence goes on from NZ_CP155075.1 coordinate 268,140, forward strand.
CGAGCGTGTTCTACGTGATGGGCGTGCTCGGTCTGCTGCTCGCCGCGCTGTGGTTCAGGGTGATGCGCTCGCCGCTTGCCCACCCGCGCGTGAACGCCGCCGAACTCGACTACCTGCGCGAAGGCGGCGCGAATGTTCAGGTCGATGCGAAGAAGAGGTCGACACGACCGCGCGTGAGTCTCGCAATGGTCGGTTTCTTCATGCGCAGCCGCCTGATGCTCGGCGTGTACGTCGGCCAGTATTGCCTGACGTCGTTGCAGTATTTCTTCATTACGTGGTTCCCGATCTATCTGGTGAAGGGCCGCGGCATGAACATCGTCGAAGTGGGTTTTCTGGCAACGCTGCCCGCCATCTCCGGTTTTGTCGGCGGACTGGTGGGCGGTTATCTGTCCGACGCATTGTTGCGAAAAGGGCTCGGTCTGAGCGTCGCGCGCAAGACACCGTTCGTCATGGGGATGCTGCTCGCGTCCTGCCTCGTCTGCTGCAACTTCGTGCATTCGCCGTACGGGGTGGTCGCGTTGATGTCGCTCGCCATTTTCGGCAAGGGGCTCGCCGCGGTGAACTGGGCGGTGGTGTCGGACACGTCGCCGCCGCATCTTGTTGGTTTCGCGGGCGGCCTGTTCAATCTCTTCGGCAGCCTTTCCGGCATTGTCACGCCGATCGTGGTGGGCTACGCGGTCAGCATGACCGGCAGTTTCACCGACGCGCTGTATTTCGTCGCCGCACACGGCCTGATTGGCGCATTCGTATATCTGTTCTGTATCGGCAAGATCCAGCGTCTGGATCAATGAGCTGTTCGACCCTCGACCGGCCCGGCGCGCGGAGGACAGCCGGTTCTGAGACGCTTTACGCGTCAGCCGAAGCAAAGACATATCAGGGAGCAACGCGTCAAGGAGGCGCCTTGCTCAATGCCTTCCACACCACTTTAGCGGCGGCGCGAAACGCAACCGGCTCGGGCGCGTTCCGCTTGGCGCGGCGCAAAAAAACGATCAGTCCTTGCCAGTGCGAATAGATCAGCGAGCCGCGCAGGCGGCACTCGTCGCGCGGAAGCTCGGTGTTGATCTGTGCTACGACTTCACTGAAGATGTCCTGAAATTCGCCGCTCACCTGCACCATCAACTCACTCACCGACTCCATGTGTTCGGCGAGACACCAGCACTCCAGCGCGAACGAACTGACCACGTTTTCAGGATCGGTGAGCGCGGCGAAGGTTTCATCCAGTATCGCTTCCAGACGCGCTTCCGGCGACATGCTTCGGTCCGAGGCGAGCGAGCGATAACGTTCGAGATAACGTTTGGCCAGTTCCTCGATGGTTGAATGCAGCAGCAACTCGCGGCTTCCAAAATAATGTTGCAGCGTGGCGAGGCGGATGCCGGCATCCGCCGCGACGCGCCGCTGCGTGAACCCAGCGTTACCTTCCGCAGCGAATAGCCGGATCGCCGTTTCGAGTATCTCGGGTACGCGCGTAGTCCGGTTGCCGCGCCGTTTCGGCATGGTGTCGGGCTTTTTTGCGCCAAGGTCTTCAGAGCTGATCTTCAAATCTTTCATACGACAAATTCCATTCGGCGACTCATGGGTACTCAGCTTGCGAATTGCAGCGCACTCGATGCCGCAAAGACGACGAGAATTGGTCTCTCAACCAATTATAGAGGCCGCGAGTAGCCCTGATGTACGCGTTGCGAGACCTTCCGTGATAGCGCTAGATGCACTGCAGCATGGGGATTGCGACATGATGTCCTTATCGTTTACCCCTTCATCGCCCGGCTTGTTAATTGGTCTCTTGACCACTATTATTGGTCCATAGACCAAATAAATATGCGATGCCAAGCACGGCAGTGTGCCCGCGCCGCTTCGCAGAGTCGAGTACCGGCGTGTGAGGAGCGTTCAGATGGACAACGGTGACACAAGCTTACGTGGCCTCGTCGACAAATGGGTCGGGCTGTCGCCCGCTACGGCCGCCCGGGTGTTCCGCGTGGGTCGTCAGCAGAAGCCCGACATGCGGTGCGTGCGCATTGAAGTGTCGCGCGCATCGGGGCCGCTTTCCCTCCTGTTTTTCCGCCATGCCGATGGCTCGTGGCGTGTCTTCCCGCCCGCCGCCAACCGGCCGACCTTTTACTCCGGCCAATCTAGCCGCGGCCGTCCCGGCCTCGCCGCTCGCATGCGCTGAGTGCGGGATAACGAACCAGGTGTCGTGCTACGGCATGCCATACAGTTCGGTCTCCTACATTGTGTGAGTGAGCGAAGGTTCGCGCAGCGAGCATGGTCTTACTTCCGCTGGCCCAGGCCGTCTGTGTGACTGGTTCGAGGCGGCGCCGTTTCGTCGGGCCGGCCAGGTAGAGCCAGATAGCGCTGCACGAGTTCCTCGTCGGCGACGAATCCCAATGAATTCGCGAGATGACAGGCCGCCGAAGTCCAGGCCAGTCCGTCGAAAAGCCATTCGCCAACGGCCCGCATGACGCGTGCGAGTGCAAAGCGGGTCCGCGGGTGCAGGAAGTGATGTCGATTGTCGGTGCTCATGTCTCCTCCATCGAATGACGGACTGGTTGGGCTGTTTTGATGAACTTTGCCCCGAAGCGACGCACCTCGCAGCAGGGATTTACCCATCCTTGACAGGCAAATCCAAAAGGATCAGTATTGTTCAAAGGTTCATCCAATGATAGATTGAGATGAATGGATGCCGAAGCGGTTGCGGCGGCGCGCCAGGCATACGGGACATGCGGAAAACCAGGAGGGGAAGATGAGCAGTGCACTTGAGGGCATGAAGGTCCTCGACTTTACGCAGATGATGAACGGTCCTTTCGGCACGATGCTGCTCGCCGACTTCGGCGCGGATGTGATCAAGGTCGAGCCGCCGGTGGGCGATACGATGCGGCTGACGGGCGAGACGTTTCTTGGCGACGACGCGGTCTATTTCCTCACGCTGAATCGCAACAAGCGCAGCGTGATCGTCGATCTGGCTATGCCGGAAGGTCAGCGCGTCGCGCAGGAAATGGCGAAGCAGGTGGACATCGTCGTGGAAAATTTTCGGCCCGGCGTGGCCGAGAAGCTGGGCATCAGCTATGAGACGCTCTCAGCGCTCAATCCGCGCCTGATCTACTGCTCGACGTCGGCGTTCGGGCGCACAGGCGAGGACAGCTTCCGTCCGGGCATGGATCCGGTCGTGCAGGCGATGTCTGGCATCATGCAGTTGACCGGCGACGAGAACACGGGTCCGCTCAAAACGGGCATGCCGTACGCGGATCTGATTACGCCGTTGCTCTCCACGATCGGCGTGCTGGCCGCCGTGCAGTCGCGCAACAAGACGGGGCGCGGGCAGCGTGTCGATCTATCGATGATCGACGCGACCATCTTCAGCATGATTCCGCGCGATGCGTATTACTTCGCAACCGGCGAAACGCCGGGGCGTATCGGCAACGCGCACTGGCAGATCGTGCCGTACAACACCTACCGCACGTCCGACGATCGCCACATCATGGTGATCGCTCATACCGACAAGTTCTGGCGTGTGCTCGCGTCGGCGGTGGGCGCGACGGAACTGCTCGACGACGATCGTCTGAAGACCAAGGACGGCCGGCTCGCAAACCGCCAGATCGTCGACGCTGGCCTCGCGCAGGCATTCGCCAGACAGTCGCTCGCGCATTGGGACGAAAAGCTGCGCGAGGCGCACGCAATGTTTTCGCCGGTGCTCAATTTTCAGGAAGTGTTCGAAGATCCGCGGGTGCAGGAAGATCTGGTGGTCGAGCTCGATCATCCGAAGGCTGGCAAATTCAAGGTCGTGACCAACCCGATCCGCCTGTCGGAAACGCCGCCGTCTATCCGTCGCCCGCCGCCCACGTTGGGCCAGCACACCGAGGAGATTCTGCGCGAATTCGGCATCACGCCGCAGACGCCCGATCAGACACAAGTCGCGCCAGCGGCGCTTGGCAGCGAGTGAGTCGGCCCATGACCGATACGACCCAGACCACCAGCGAGACGCACGCGAACCCTCCAGCCGGGCCCGCGGAACTGCCGCCGCTCGGCCGGCACGAGCCGCCCCTCAAAGGCGTGCGCGTGCTCGATCTGTCGCGCGTTCTCGCCGCGCCGTTCTGCGCGATGATGCTGGCCGACCTCGGCGCCGAGGTGATCAAGGTGGAGCACCCCCATGGCGGCGATCAGACGCGCCACTGGGGCACGGCGATCCAGGGCGGCGAGCGAACCTACTATCTGGCGATCAACCGCACCAAGCAATCCATCGCAATCGATTTCTCAAAGCCGGAGGGCGCGGCGCTCGTCAAGGCGCTGGCGCGAGAAAGCGACGTGCTGGTCGAAAACTACATGCTGGGCGCGCTCGATCGTTACGGGCTCGGCTACGAAGCGTTGCGCGCGGAGAACCCGAAGCTCATTTACTGCTCGGTGAGCGGCTATGGGCGCACGGGTCCGAGCGCGCAGCGCCCCGGCTACGACTCGGTGATCCAGGCCGAAAGCGGTCTCATGTCGATCACCGGCGAGCCCGGCGGCGAGCCGTCGAAAGCGGGCGTGCCGATCTGCGACATCACGGCCGGCATGTACGCGACACAGGCGATTCTCGCCGCGATGGTGCGGCGTTTGCGCAATGGTCACGGTGAAGCGATCGACATTGCGCTATTCGACTGCACGCTCGCCAATCACACCTCGGTCGCGGCGAATGCGCTGCTGCTGAACCGCGCGCCCGGACGCTTCGGCAACAGTCACGCCGACATCATTCCGCAGGGTCTGTATCACGCGGCCGACGGGCCGCTCATGTTTCACGTCGGCAGCGACGCACAGTTCGCTCGCTTCTGCGCCGACGTGCTCGACATGCCGTCGCTCGCAGGCGATCCGCGTTTCATCGACAACGACGGGCGGCGCGCGAATCGCGATGCGCTCGACGAACTGATGTCGAAGCGGTTCAAGACGCGGCCCCGCAACGAATGGATTCCGTTGTTTCGTCGCGCGGGCGTGCCGGCAGGCGTCGTTCAGAACGTCCTCGAAGCGCTCAGGTCCGACGAATCCAAAGCGCGCGGCATGGTCTGCGAGGTCGATCACCCCACGGCCGGCCGCATCGATCTCGTGAACTCGCCGCTGAAAATGCGCGACAGCACGCTGGCGCCGCCCGTCGCGCCGCCGCTGCTCGGCGAGCACACGGACCGCATCCTCGCCGGGCGCCTCAAGCTGGACGCCGCTGCCATCGCAGGTTTGCGCGCAGCAGGCATCGTAAGTTGACATCAGGAGACATAGTCATGCACAACCACGATTCATCCGCGCCGGCGTTTCCGATGGGCCGCTGTCCGTTCGCGCCGCCGCCGGAGTACGCGGAAATCCGCAAGAAAGAAGGCCTGTCGAAGGTCACCATGCCAGACGGTTCGCTCGCGTGGATCGCCACCCGTTACCGCGATGTGCGCGCGATTCTCGGCGACAACCGCTTTTCCACGGTGCCGTCCACGCCGGGCTATCCGTTCATTGCGCCGGCGCGCGCCGCACTGCTGATGAACGAGAAGCCGCCTACCATCATCCGGATGGACGCGCCGGAGCACACCAAGTACCGCCGCATGCTGACCAAGGAGTTCATGGTTCACCACATCGAGGCAATGCGCGGCGAGCTACAGCAAACGGTCGACGTGCTGCTGGACGAACTCATCGAGAAGGGGCCGCCAGCCGATCTGTTCGAAGACTTCGCGCTCGCGCTGCCGACCACGGTCATTTCGCGGATTCTCGGCGTGCCGTACGAAGACCGCGATTTCTTCCAGGAACGCAGCAAGGCCAAGCTCGATTTGACCGCCGATCCTGAAGTGCCGATCAAGGCCGGCGCGGAAATGCGCGAGTACCTGGATCGTCTGATCACGGAAAAGCTCAAGCATCCGGGCAATCGCGACGATCTGATCAGCCGTCTTGTCACGAGCCAGGTGGTGCCGGGCCATATGACGCGCGAAGAAGCGCTTGCCACGATCGAACTGCTTCTGATGGGCGGCCACGAGACCACAGCGAACATGATCGCGCTCGGCACGCTGTCGCTGCTCACGCATCCGGACCAGAAGGATGCGCTGGTCGCAGACCCGTCGCTTGTGAACAACGCAGTGGAGGAAATGCTGCGCTATCACACCATCGTTCACTACAACGGCCCGCGCGTGGCACTCGAAGACGTCGAGGTGAACGGCACGCTGATCCGCAAGGGCGAAGGCGTGCTGGCGCTGATCACGGCAGCGAATCGCGACCCGGATTCGTTCGCGGACCCCGACGCGTTCGACATCCGTCGCGAAGCGCGGCATCACGTTGCGTTCAGTTACGGCGTCCATCAGTGCCTCGGCCAACCGCTGGCTCGCGCCGAGTTGCAGATCGTTTTCTCGACGCTGTTCCAACGCCTTCCGAAGCTCCGCTTGACGGTGCCGGTCGACGAAATCAAGTTCCGTTACGACGCTTTTGTCTATGGCGTCGACGCGTTGCCGGTGACGTGGTGAACATCCGGCTTCGCTGAGCAATCCGCCCGCGCGCATCTCGCGCGCGAGCGCAGACAACATCTGGAGACGAGCATGAGAATCAAAGTGGATGCCACGAAATGTATCGGCGCGGGACTGTGTGTCGTCGCCGCTCCCGAAGTCTTTAGCCAGAACGAAGACGACGGTCTTGTCATCGTGTTGCAGGAAAGCCCGCCGCCCGAACTGCACGAGAAAGTGCGTGAAGCGGCACGCCTGTGCCCGGCGCTCGTCATCACGCTGGACGACTAGACGCTCGCATCGTCGCAACAGAATAAACGCAGTCAAGTCGGAAGCAGGCGGAATCAAGCCAGTCAACCAGAATCCGGCAGCCGCCGCGCGGCCACCGCGCCGTGTGGCCTGGCTCACGTCGTCACCTGTTTGAGGTCGAGAAATATGGATGCGGGAATCGTGATCGTCGGCGCGGGGCAGGCCGGCTATCAATTGGCGATGTCGCTGCGCGATGCAGGTTACATGAAACGCGTCGTGCTGCTGGGTGATGAGCCGGACCTGCCCTATCAGCGGCCCCCCTTGTCGAAGGCATTTCAGAGCGGCACGTGCGACGCCGCGCAACTGACGTTTCAGTCCGAGGCCTTCTATCAGCAACGGGACATCGAGCTGATGCTCGGCGTGACGGTGCTGCGTATCGACCGCGAACGTCGTTGCGTGATGACCGGCGACGGCCGCCGTCTCGACTACGAGCATCTGGTGCTCGCCACGGGCGCGCGTAACCGTCTGTTGCCCGGCTGGAACAGCGCGACCGAAGGCCTGCTCACGCTGCGCACGCTTGACGACGCGCGGCGACTGCGCGAAGCGCTGCTGGAGGCGAGGCGCGTGCTGATCATCGGCGCGGGTTTTCTGGGGCTGGAATTTGCCGCCGTCGCGGCGGCGCGCGGCGTGGCCGTGCACGTGATCGAGGCGAGCTCGCATCTGATGAGCCGCGCGGTCAGCACGCCGGTGGCCGACGCGTTTCGCTCGCATCACGAGTCGAGCGGCGTGACCTTCAGTTTCGATAACGGCGTGAAGAACATCAGTACCGAGGCGGGCCGTGTGGTCGGCGCGCAGACCATGGACGAGCGCGTCCACGAAGCCGATCTGGTGGTGGTGAGTATCGGTGTGATTCCGAACGTGGAACTTGCGCGAGAGGCGGGTCTGGAAACCGGCAACGGCATCGTGGTCGATGCAAATCTCGCCACCAGCGATCCGTGCATCTCCGCGCTCGGTGATTGCGCGGCATTCCCGTCACGCTTTGCGTTCGGCCAGTGCCGGATCGAATCGGTGCAGAACGCCGTCGACCAGGCGCGCTACCTTGCGCAGCGCCTGACCGGCCAGAACCGTGTATTCGAAGCGGTGCCCTGGTTCTGGAGCGATCAGGGCGGCGTCAAGCTGCAGATAGCGGGCATGGCGATGCATCAGGCTGACGAGGTGGTGCTGCGCGGCGACCCTGCGGGGCTGAAATTTTCCGCGTATGGCTTTATCAATGGCCGGCTGGCAGCGGTCGAATCGGTCAACCGGCCGGCCGATCACATCGCGGCCCGCAAGCTGCTCGCCGCCAACGCCCCGGTCTCGCCGGCTCATGCCGCCGATCCGCAATTCGATCTGCGTACGCTGCTCTAGCGGCGGATCGGAACTCATCGAGAGGTTCAATCATGTCTACGATTTACGAAACGCTGGGCGCGCCGAGCGCGACTTTTATCCGCGGCACGCATCGTCTGCTAATCGGCGGTCGCTGGGTCGACGCACAGTCGGGCAATACCTTTGAAGTCTTCGATCCGGGCACGGGCGAGGTGGTCGCGCGAGTGGCCGAAGGCGATGCGGCGGATATCGACTTGGCCGTGCGAGCGGCGCGCCGCGCATTCGAAACTGGCGACTGGGCGAAGATGAAGCCGGCGGACCGCACGCGCGTGATGTTCCGCCTCGCCGATCTGCTCGAACATCACGGCGACGAACTCGCCGAGATCGAGGCGGTGGATAACGGCAAGCCGCTCGCCTTCGCCAAACGCGGCATTGCCGGCACAGCCGAAATGTTGCGCTATATGGCGGGCTGGGCAACCAAGAACAACGGCGATTCCGTCGACGTATCCGTGCCGGGCGAATGGCACGCGTACACCACGCGCGAAGCGGTCGGCGTGGTGGGCCAGATCATCCCGTGGAATTTTCCGCTCTCCATGGCGATCTGGAAAATCGCGCCGGCGCTCGCCACCGGCTGCACGGTGGTGTTAAAGCCCGCGGAACAGACCCCGCTGAACGCATTGCGGCTTGGGCAGATCATTCAGGAAGCAGGCATTCCGGACGGCGTGGTCAACATCGTGACCGGCTTTGGCGCAACCGCGGGCGCGGCGCTCGCCGCGCACCCCGACGTCGACAAGATCGCTTTCACCGGGTCGACGGAAACCGGCAAGCGGATCGTGCAAGCCGCGCTCGGCAATCTTAAGAAGGTGTCGCTCGAACTCGGCGGCAAGTCGCCGGTATTCGTGTTTCCCGACGCCAAACTCGATCTTGCGACAGCCGGCGCGGCCAATGCAATCTTCTTCAACAGCGGCCAGGTGTGCTCGGCGGGTTCACGCCTCTTCGTTCACAAGAAGGTGTTCGATCAGGTGGTGGAAGGTGTGGTCGCGTATGGCGACAAGCTAAAAGTGGGTCACGGTCTCGCGCCCGACAGCCAGATCGGTCCGCTCATATCGAGTCAGCAAAAAAAGCGCGTCGAATCGTTTATCCGCAACGGCGTCGAAGAAGGTGCGCGGCGAGTGGGTCAGAATCCCTCACGCACGGACGAGGCGGGGTACTTCGTGCCGCCCACCGTGTTCGTGGACACCACCTCCAGCATGTCGATCTATCGCGAGGAGATTTTCGGGCCGGTGGTGTGCGCGATGCCGTTCGACGACGCCGACATCGAGCGCATCGCCGCCGAGGCGAACGATACGGAACTGGGCCTGTTCGCGGGCATCTGGACGCAAAACCTGAGCCTTGCGCACAAGCTCGCGCGGCGCATCAAGGCGGGCTCCGTGTCGGTGAACGCGCACATGGTGAACGATCCCGCGCTTCCGTTCGGCGGTTACAAGCAATCCGGCTGGGGCCGTGAGCGGGGCCGCGAAGTGCTCGATCTGTACACGTCGGTCAAGAGCGTGGCGGTCAATCTGGACTGAGCCGCGCGCGTGGACTGCACGATCAGGTTCAGGAGACGGCACGGCGTGCAGGCGTTCGAGCAACCCCCAAGCGAAGAACTACGATGACATCCTTTGATTACATTATCGTCGGCGGCGGCTCGGCGGGATCGGTGCTTGCCAATCGTCTGTCGGCCAATTCGGCGAAGCGGGTGCTGCTCTGCGAAGCCGGCGCCGACCTGCCCAACGAGAATCTGCCCGCCTCGATTCTCGACAGTTATCCCGGCACCGCGTATCTGAATCCGAATTACCTGTGGCCAAAACTGCAAGTCCATACCGTCGCGCCGAAAGATGGTGAGCAGGGTCCTCGTAAGCTGCGCAAATACGAGCAGGCGCGGATTCTGGGCGGCGGCTCGTCGATCAATGGTCAGTTCTTCAATCGCGGCGCGCCGAGCGATTATGACGACTGGGAAGCGCGCGGCGTGAAGGGCTGGAGCTGGGAGGACGTGCTGCCGTATTTTCGCAAGATCGAACATGACCTCGATTTCGATGGCCCGCTGCACGGCAAGGACGGGCTCATTCCCGTGCGGAGGATTTTCCCCGAGACGTGGCCAAAGCACGCGACGGCGATCGCCCAGGCGCTGAAAGAGTCCGGCTACGAGTATCTGCCGGACCAGAACGGCGAGTTCAAGGACGGCTACTTTCCGATCGCCATCTCCAATCTGAACGAGCGCCGCGTGTCGGCGTCGATGGCGTATCTGGATACGGCAACGCGCCAGCGTCCCAATCTGACCATCTGGACCGAAACCGAAGTGGCGGGGCTGCTGTTCGAGGGCACACGCTGCTGCGGCATCCGGCTCGACGTGCGAGGCCGGCCCGCAGAAGTGCGCGCTGGCGAGGTGATCCTGTCGGCGGGCGCGTTGCAGTCGCCGGCCATTCTATTGCGCTCGGGTATCGGACCGCTTGCGCATCTGCGTGAACACGGCATTGCAGTGGTCGCCGAATCGAACGGAGTCGGTCAGCATCTGATGGAGCATCCTTCGGTCGCACTGGCTTCGTTCATCCACAAGGGGGCCCGTGTGAACGACACCACGCGGCGTCACATCATGCTTGGCTGGCGTTACTCGTCCGGTATCGGCGGCGCGCCCGCGGGCGATATGTTTGTGTCGGTGGTCACACGCACTTCGTGGCATGCGGTCGGCGAGCGCATCGGCACGATGTTGATGTACGTGAACAAACCGTTTTCGAACCTGGGGCAAGTCCGTTTGAACTCGACGGACTGGCGCGAAGCGCCTTCGATCGATTTCAACTTTCTCTCTGACGAACGCGATCTGGATCGGCTCGTCGACGGCTTCCGCAAGATGGCCGCCGTGCAGGCGCTGGCGGCCGTCAGCGCAGTAACGGCCGAGCCGTTTCCGGCGAGCTACAGTGAAAAGGTGCGCCAGGTCGCGATGCTGAGCCGCCGCAACAAACTCATCACCGACGTGCTGGCCGGTTTGCTCGACGGTCCCGCGCCGTTGCGCAAGCTGCTGATGACGCGGGTGATCGCAGGCGGCGCGACGCTCGCCGAAGTGCTCGCCGACGATGCCGCACTGCGCGAGTTCGTGCGGGGCGCCTGCGTGGGTGTGTGGCACCCGTCGTGTACGTGCCGCATGGGCGCCGACGATGACCCGCTCGCGGTGACGGATGCCGAGGCGCGAGTGCGCGGCGTGCAGGGCTTGCGAGTGGTGGATGCGTCGATCTTTCCGCACATTCCCAGCGGCAACATCAATTTCCCGACCATGATGGCCGCCGAAAAAGTCGCAGACGCCATGGTGGGACAGGTGATGAAGGTGGCATCGGTGTCCGCGGCGTAGCACGACGGCGCCTGACCAGGTCCGGCGCCGCGGCTTATGCCGCGTCGTGCTGTCGCTCAGGCCGCAGGAATTCCGCCGGGTATCAGCACTGCGCGACCGCGAATCTTGCCGGCTTGCAGCGCGTCGAACGCATGCAGGGCGTCGTGCAGCGCGAAGCGTGTGACGAGCGGTTTGATCGCGCCGCGTTGCGCGAGCGCAATGACGGCGGCAAGGTCGCCGTAGGTGCCGCCGTACGGGCACATCATCGACGCGCCGCGCGGCAGCGGATTGTTCGACGAACGAGCCACGAAGGGATACGTGCCGCCGGACAGACCGACGACGCGGATCGCGCCAGAGCGACAAACGAGCGCGGCGTCCAGTTGCAAGGTCGCATCGTTGCCGACGAAATCGAGCACGACGTCCGCGCCGCAGCCATCGGTGAGGGCCATGACGCGCTCAATCAGGTCGGCCTCGGTGGACAGCATGGCCACGTCGAGCCACGGGCGTGCGGCGTCGAGCGCGTCGCTCGAAATGTCGACAGCGACGATTCGCGTGGCGCTCGTCGCACGCAGGATCTGCGCGGCCAGATTGCCGAGTCCGCCCACGCCGATGACCACGGTGGTCGAGCCCGGATATAACTGCTCGGCACAAGTGCGAATGGCGTGGTAGGGCGTGAGCGCCGCGTCGGTGAGCGTGGCGGCCACCTCCGGGTCGAGGTCGCCGATCGACATCAGCGCGCTGGCCGGCGCGCACACGTATTCCGCCATGCCGCCGTTGCGGGTGACGCCGGGCGTAGGTGGTGGCGAGAGACGGCTGCCGGTGCGGCGGCAAGCGTTCTGACGGCCCGCCAGGCACGCGGCGCAGACGCCGCAAGACCAGCACGGGTGAACCACCACGCGATCGCCCTTGCGCCATTGCGTGACGCCCGCGCCGAGTTCGACCACTTCGCCCGCAATCTCATGGCCGAGTATGGTCCCGTCGGGCGTGCGCGAATCGGCGGCGGAGCGGATATGCACGTCAGTCTGGCACAGGCCGGCGGCCAGCACGCGCAACAGCACGTCGCCCGGCCGGGCCTCGGGCTTTTGCAGCGTCGCGAGCTGCACGTTGCCGGGTTCGCGCAATTGCACGCCTTGCATCGAATGATTGCAGTGTTGGTCTTCCACGTGGGTCTCCTGAATAGATTGATTCGAACGCGCGTTGTTCATGCCTGCAGTGTGCGCAACGCGCGATGGTTCACCTAGTCGAGCTTGCTCTGGCTTCGGATGCATACGAGGTAAAACCCCGAGCCGAGCTTTCTTGACATCGGAAATCCGACACGCTTATGATAATTCAAAGGTTCATCCAATGAACATATAACTAGACACTTACAAATTTGGCTCAGGAGACAGGCATGATGGAACAGCGCAGCGCCACACACATAACAAGAACTTCGAGCTGGTCGGGCGTCGTGGGACTGACGCTGGCGGCTCTCACGGCGATGGCGTTTTCCTTGCCGGCGCGAGCCGCCGTGCCGATCGTCATCTGCTCGATCGACGACCGCAGTGGCTCCGCTGCCGAGACTGGCATTCAGGGCTACCAGGGTTTGCAGATGGCGCTCGACGAAGCGAACGCGGCGGGCGGCGTGGCGGGCCACAAGCTGCAACTCGTCGCGTACGACGGCAAGACCGATCCGCAATTGACGGCCACCTTCGCATCGCGCTGCGCCGAAGACGACAAGGGGCTCGTGATCATCGGCGGCAACCCGTCGGCGCCGGCCGCGGCGATGATCCCGATCGCGACCGAAGAGAAGATTCCGTACTACATGCTTTCGGCGGGCACGGATTCGCTGGTCGATGCGTCCGCGCTCTATCACTTCCGCTTTGGGCCGGCCAATCGCCAGGATGCGGCGGCCATTGCGGATCTGCTCGCGCAGCAGGGATTCAAGCGGCCGGCCATCATCAACAACTCGGTGCCGTTCGGCATCGACGGCGCGCGGGCCACCACGGCCGCGTTAAAGAAAAAGAACATCACGGTCATTGCGCAGCAAACCTACGACATTAACGCCACGGACCTTTCGCCGCAGGTGACTAATCTGCACGACGCCAAGCCCGACGTAGTGATCGTGTTCCCGTATGCGGCCGACGGCGCGCGCGTGCTGCGTACGCTGCGTCAACTGAACATCGACGTGCCGATCATCGTCTCGCGCAGCGCGCTGCTCGATACCTTGCGCAAGCTCGCCGGGCCGGCCAGCGACGGCGTGCTGATTCCGAACACAGTGGACCCGTCGCGTCCCGACGTGCAGGCCTTTTTCAAGACGTTCGACGCGCGCTTCGGGCCGCATCAGCCGACGCTCTATCCGGTGATCGGTTACGACGCGGGCAAGGCGGCGTTAAAGGTCATCGCCACGCCGGCCGTGCTGAAGGCGATCGACGGCGGCAACCTCGCGCAGGCGCGTACCGCCTTTCGCGACGAGACGGAGAAGCTGAACGGCTTCAAGGGTCTGCAGGGCGAGCAGAGCGCGTCGTATCGCTTCGCTCCGAAACAGCATCACGGTTCACCCGATGAGCACTGGTACGTGTTCATCCAGGTCGCTGACAACGGTACGCATCTGGTGAAACCGGACCTGAGCAAGTTCAAGCCACATTGACGCCCTATGCCGCTTTGACGACGCCGATACGCGCGGCAGCCGGGCGCGTATCCCGATGCTTCACCTGAGTTTGAATGAGGACCATGCTCATGGACAAAATCTGTGTCCTGTTGCTGGCCGGACTGACCAATGGCAGTGTCTATGGTCTGATCGGTCTGTCGTTGTCGCTGATCTACGGCACCAACCGCGTCATCAATTTCGCCCAGGGCGATTTTGTGATGATCGGCACGATGTCGGCGATCTTCTTCATGGTCACCTGCAATCTGCCGACGCCGGTGGCGCTGGCCGCAGTGATCGCTGTCGTGCTGGTGTGCGCGCTGATACTCGAATTCGCCGTCTACCGGCCGCTCGTCAAACGCGGTGCGCCACCGCTCACGATCATGATCGGCACGCTCGCCGCGGCGATCATCGCGAGCGGTGTGGCGTTGCTGATCTGGGGCGCGGATCAGCTGTTCGTGCCCAACATCCTGTCGATGAAACCGATCATGCTCGGACCGCTCACCACCAACCAGCAGCAACTGGCGATCGTGGTCGCGTTCGTGGTGTTTCTCGTGGCGACGTGGTTCCTGCTCTATCGCACGAGTTTCGGCCTGTGCGTGCGGGCGACCGGCGCGCAACCGCGCATCGCGCAACTGATGGGCATCCGCTCGTCGCGCATCGTGCGCTTCGGGTTTCTGTTCAGCGCGCTCGTGAGCGGAATCGCCGGCGTGCTGATCGGACCGCTGCTCGGCGGCCAGGCGTCGATGGGCGTCGACCTCACCGTCAAGGGCTTCATGGCGGCGATTCTCGGCGGACTGGGCAGTCCGTTCGCGGCGGCGGCCGGTGGCATCGTCATCGGCATTCTCGAGGCGTTCGTGGCGGGGTATGGCAGCAGCCTCTACTCGGAGCCGATCATCTTTGTGTTAATCCTGCTCGTCCTGCTGATCCGGCCGTATGGACTGCTGGGCGATTTTGAGGCAGTCCGGCGATGAAGACAGCATCCGTTCAATCCACGTTCTGGTCGGTCAAGGCACCGTTCCTCGTCCTGCTCGTCGCCGCACTGGTCGCGCCGATGCTGCTGAGCACGGGCTTCCAGCTGCGTCTGATTTCACTCATCTGCATTTACGCGATCCTGAGCGTGGGCTTTAATCTGCTGTACGGCTACGCCGGGCAGATCGCAATGGGACATCAGGGCTTCTTCGCCATCGGCGCCTATGGATATGCGTTGCTCCAATTGAACGCAAAATTTTCCGCGCTGGCCGCGTTGCCCGCAAGTCTCGTGATCTGCGCGCTGGTGGCGCTCCTGATCGGCGTGCCGCTTTTGCGGCTGCGCACCCACTACCTGGCGATGGCGACCTTGTGCTTCGGCATCGTGATCGCGGGCGTGGCGAATCGCTGGATCGACGTGACAGGCGGCACGGCGGGGCTGTTGATACCCGCGCTGAGTATCGGCGACAAATCCGTCGACCGGCAAACGCTCTATTACGTGATCGTGATCGTCACGGCGCTCGTGCTGATCCTGCAGAACTTCATTGTGTCGAGCCATCTGGGACGTTCGCTGCAGGCCATTCGCGATGACGAACGGGCGGCCGCCGCGCTGGGCGTCAACGTGTCCGTGCAGAAGCTGCGGGTGTTCGTACTGAGCGCGGTGCTCGCGGGCCTGGCCGGCATCGGCTTCTCCGTCGTCAGTCAGCAGGTGAGCCCGAGCATGGGCGAGTTCCCAGTGCTGGTGTCGATGCTGACGATCGCGGTGGTGGGCGGGCTCGGCACGCGCTATGGGCCAGTGCTCGGCTCGATCGTGGTGGTCGCGGCGCCGCAACTGCTCACGCGCTTCGGCGAGTTGCAGACGCTGGTGTACGGCCTGTGCCTGCTGCTATTTCTGATCTTCCTGCCCAACGGTCTGTCCGGCCTGCTGGGTTCGCAGAGCCGCTTGCCGCGCTTGCGGCTGTTCCATCGGACGCCGCCGCGCGTGCCGGCCAATCCGACCGTCAAGAAAGGAGTGGGGCAATGAGAGGCCAGAGCTCGCAGCAACGTACGCCGCTCGTCGGCACGCCGCAACTCATGGCGGTCGAAGCTTGCATGAAGCGCTTCGGCGGCCTCGTGGCCGTCGACCAGGTGTCGTTCGAGGTGCGTCAGGGCGAAGCGATCGGCCTGATCGGTCCGAATGGCGCGGGCAAGTCGACGACGTTCAATCTGATCACCGGTGTGGACACGCCCACCTCCGGTGAGATCGTGTTCAAGCAGCAGAACATCACGCGTCAGCCGCTGCATAAGCGCAGCGGCATGGGTATGGCGCGCACGTTCCAGATTGTCAGGCTGTTCGGCGGACTGAGCGTGCTGGAAAACGTCATGCTTGGTTTCCATCCGCAACTGGTGGACGGCTTTCTGCCCTCGCTGCTGCGCTTTCGCAAAGTCGCGGCCGACGAGCGGCGCTGCGCGAATCGCGCGATGGAATTGCTCGAGTTCGTGGGGCTCGCGCAGCGCGCGCATGACCTGATCGCGCATTTGCCGCATGGGCAGCAGCGTCTGGTGGAAATTGCCCGGGCATTGGCGAGCGAGCCCGGCATTCTGCTGCTCGATGAACCGGCCGCGGGCCTGAACGATCAGGAAACCGCCGGCCTCGGGCGCATGCTGCGTCAATTGAACGACGACGGCTTGACGATCCTGATCGTCGAGCACGACATCGGTTTCATCATGGGCTTGTGCCATCGCATCGTCGTGCTCGATCACGGCGCGAAGATTGCCGAGGGCGATGCCGCGTCGATCCAGAGCAATCCTAAAGTGATCGAGGCGTATCTGGGCACCGGAGGCGCACATGCTAAAAATTGAAGGGTTGCGGGCCGGCTATAAAGGCACTGAGGCTTTGCACGGTCTCTCGCTCGAGATCAAACAAGGGTCGATCGTGTCGGCCGTCGGCGCCAACGGGGCGGGCAAGTCCACGCTGATCAACGCCATTTCCCGGCTGGTGGACGTGAACGCGGGGTCGATCACGTTCGACGGCGAGGATATCGTCAGACTCTCGGCGCCGGAGGTGGTGGAGCTAGGCATCGTTCAGGTACCCGAAGGACGGCAACTGTTCACCGCGCTGACCGTGACGGAGAACCTGCGGCTCGGCTTTCATCGACTGCGCCATCGGCGCGAGGCATCGCTTTATCGCGACCGGCTCGAGTATGTCTACGAGCTTTTTCCCAAACTGAAGGAGCGCGCCGATCAGCGCACGATCAGCCTGAGCGGCGGCGAACAGCAGATGGTGGCGATGGGCCGCGCCCTTATGGCGGACCCGAGGCTGCTGCTGCTCGACGAACCGTCGTTGGGGCTGGCGCCGCTGGTGGTCGAGCGGTTGTTCGGCGTGTTGCAGGTCTTGCGTCAGACAGGGCTCACGATCCTGCTCGTCGAGCAGCATGCGGACGAAGCATTGGCGCTGTCCGACTACGGCTATGTGCTTTCGGTCGGGAACATTGCAGCGCAAGGCACCGGCGAATCGTTGCGCGGGCACGAAGCCATCCATCAGTCTTATCTGGGCTAGGCCTGCGGAGGCAAGGGCATGTCGAGTGCAACATCGAGCGTGGATTTCGTGGTCGTAGGCGGCGGGTTGGCAGGCCTCGTGGCGGCTAGCCGGGCTGCCGAGGCGGGGCTGTTTGTCACGCTGCTGGAAGCGGGACGCGACGAGCGTTACGCCGCCAACTCGCGTTATGCGGGAGGCGTGCTGCACCTCGCATTTCTCGATGTGTCGGCGGGTACGGAGGCGTTGCGGCGCGCGATCGTCGAGGCGAGCGCGGGGTTGCGGGACGAAGCGCTTGCGGACGCGCTGGCGGTCGACGGGCCGCGTGTCGTCGAATGGCTGAGCCAGCACGGCGCGGAGTTCGGCAGCGGCGGAGCATATCCGTTCATGGGACACATGCTGAAGCCCTATAGTCTGCGCGAGACCGGGTTTCAGAATCATTGGCGCGGGAAGGGCGGCGATCTGTTGCTCCAGCGGCTGGAAGCGTCGTTGCTGGCGGCCGGCGGCCGGCTGTGGCGGGGCGCGCGCGCCGTGGCGTTACGGATGGACGACGGTCGTTGCACGGGCGTGTGGGTGCAGGCGGACGACGGTGAGGCAGGCGAGGATGGCGCCCCCCGCATGATCGAAGCGCGCGCCGTGTTGCTCGCCGACGGCGGCTTCTCGGGCAACGCGGAAATGGTCAGGCAGTTCATCTCGCGGCGTCCCGAGCAGCTATGCAAACGCGGCGCGGGCACCGGCAAGGGTGACGGGATTCGCATGGCACAAGCCGTTGGCGCACAGCTCATCGGGATGGACCGGTTCTATGGGCACGTTCAGCACGCGCAGGCGCTCGCGGATGAGTCGCTGTGGCCTTATCCGGTGCTGGATATCGCGGCCTCGTCGGGCATCGTGGTGGATGGCGCGGGCCGCCGTTTCGCCGACGAAGGGCTCGGCGGCGTGGCGGTAGCCAATGCGATCGCGAGGTTGGAGGAGCCGTTGTCCTCGTTCGTGATCATCGACGAAACGATCTGGGAAAGTGCGGGCCGCGCGTTCCTGCTGCCGCCGAATCCGGCACTGGAACAGCTCGGGGCGACCCTTCACCGGGCGCCGGACCTCGTCAGCCTCGCCGGGCGGATCGGGATGAATGAAGCGGTGCTGAGCGACACCGTCAGCCAATACAACGCCGCATTGGCCGAGGGGCGTCTTGCCAGCCTGTCGCCACCGCGCACGGTCAAGCCCGCCACGCTCGCCACCGGCGCGGCACCGCTCACCGGTCCGGGCTTTCTCGCGATTCCGCTATGCGCGGGCATCACCTACACGATGGGCGGCATCGCAATCGACGCCGACGGCGCCGCGCTCGATACTGAAGGCCGTCCGATTGCCGGACTGTACGCAGCAGGCGCGACGACGGGCGGGATCGAAGGCGGCGCGAATTCAGGGTACGTGGGCGGGCTGATGAAAGCCGCGGTGTTTGGGCTGCGCTCTGCGGAGGCGGTGGCGCGGGCGTTGCCGGCTGCAACCTGAAACGCCTGCAACCTCAAACGCCTGCAACCTCGAACGCCTGCAACCTCAAACGCCTGCAACCTCAAACGCCTGTAACAGGTTGGCAAGCGGCTTCTGCTCGACCATCATGCGGCATCGCGCTTCGCGCCGCGCCCGGCGACGACACGAGCGGCCCGGGCCGCCCGTGTGGCCCGGCCGCATGACGCCCACGGCTTCGCCTTACGGTCGCGCTCACTAGGCAATCCATAAAGCCTTGTGTGGACTTGCCAGCTCACACGGCGCGGCTACCTTCAGCGCTTTAACTCGCTCTGATGCGCGAGATAGTGCTTTTGCAACGAACGCAGATGCGTCTCCATTTCCCCCGCGGCCTTTTCTTCATCGCGTGCGGCGAAGTATTTCAGCAGACGGCGGCGTGATGGCATTACCGCGCTATCGGGCGCGGGCGAGACGAGTTCGAGCATCTGCTCATGAATTTCGACCAGCGCGTCTGTCAGGATGACGAGCACCGGATTGCGGGCGGCGCGTGCCACCAGCCGATGAAACTCCAGATTGATGCGCAGTCGCGCCTGGACGTCGCCATTCGCCACAGCCAGTTCGCTCTCGCGAACGTTTTCGCGCAACGCGGCGAAGTCTTCCTCTGTGCCGCGCTCGCAGGCGAGGCGGGTGGCGGCCACGCCGACGATCAGGCGCGCTTCAGTCAGATCGGCCGGCTGGATTGCGCCGAGGCGAAACAGGTCGGCGAAACCGGCAATGACGGCGTCGCCGCGGCCTTCACGGACAAACGCACCGCCCGTCGCCCCTTTGCGGAATTCGAGCACGCCAGCCATTTCCAGCGAACGCAGCGCTTCGCGCACCGTGTTGCGGCTCAGGCTGAACTGTTCGGCCAGATCACGCTCCGGCGGCAGACGGTCACCCGGTTGCAGCGCGCCGCTTTGCAGTTGCTCGCGAATCTGGTCGGCAACGGCCTCGAATGCCCGCCGGGTCTGCACCGGCGCGTAAGCAGGCGTGGGACGCACGCGAGCGAGCGGTGCGTCAGCCGCACTGACGGCAGCCTGCGCTTTCGGCGTCTGGGCGGTAGTTTTGGCGGTTTTCAATGATTAATCCATTCACAGTTTGCCGGAATGCTAACCCCCGGCGGCCAATTCTTCAAGTGAGCAATACCCGCGTCCATCACGTGTGATTTTCCAGGCGATTTCCTGACTTGACATCGGCTTCGTTCTCCGTGAGTATATTTTAAAGGTTCATCCAATGGACCAAATTGGAACGATGGCTAGAAAGGGGCGGGTGGACAGCCCCGGCGCCGCGAGACGGACGAGACAACTTGAGGACAGGAACGAGCGATGAGTGAAGATCTGAGGGATGCAGTCAAGTACGAGGCCAAAGACGGTCGCGCCTATATCACCTTCTGCCGCGACGAGAAACGCAACGCGCTGACGTACGAAATGTTCGACCGCCTGATGGAGCACATGGAGCGCGCCGAACGCGACGACGACGTGCGCGTGATCATCTTCCGCGGGGAAGGGCGCGATTTCTCGACGGGTCACGATCTGGGCCAGGTGGGCGGCGCGGAATACGGCTTCTCGAAGGAACCGGGCGCGCGTCGGCCGAGCCAGCGCGCGCGTCTGCATTTCGACAAGCGGCACGTCGAGCAGTTTCGCCAGATCCTCTATTGCGTGAAGCCCACGCTGTCGCTCGTGCAGGGCTATTGCGTAGGCGCGGGACTCTATGTGGTCGAAGCGAGCGATCTGGCCATTGCCGCCGAGGACGCGAAGATCGGGCACCCTGAACAGAAAATGGGGCTTGCCGGCGCGGCCTATCTGACCAGCTGGAACATTCTCGCAATGGGCGCCAAGAAAGCGCGCGAGTTGCTGCTGCTCGGGGAAGTCGTCAACGGCATAGAAGCGGAGCGCATGGGCCTCGTGAACAAGGCGGTGCCCGCCGCCCAGCTTGCCGAAGCGGGTGAAGAGTGGGCGGAGCGCATCGTGCGTCTGCCGCGCGACGCGATCGCCATCGGCAAGGCGGCCAATCATCTGGCGCTGGATTCGCTCGGCATGACCTCGCAATTCGTGCACGGCTACGTGATGCACGCGCTTGGCACCAACATCCGCTACGAAAGCGACGAACACAATTTCATGAAAGAGCGCCGCAACAAGGGCGTGACGGGCGCCGCGCATTCGCGCGAAGGGCGCTACGGCGAAGAAGAGTCCAGCAAGTGAGAGCGGCCTGAATGTTCATGCGCCGCGTGGCGACGAGCTTCGGCGGCGTGTCTGGAAACGGAATGTGGGGAGACAGGTAACACCATGCTTACGGATCTGAGAGGAGCGTCCGCCGTCGTGCTGGGCGGAACGAAAGGAATTGGACGCGCCAGCGTTGTGAAGCTCGCGCAAAGCGGCGCGAGTGTCGTGATTCAGGGGCGCGACGAAGCCGCGGCGGCCTCGTTGATCGACGAATGCCGCGAGTTCGACGGCGAGCGGGTCTTCGTCAATAGCGACCTGCTGACTTATGAAGGCATCGAGCAGGCCGTGGCCGCAGCGGTAAAGCGCTTCGGCAAGGTCGATATCGTGGTGGCGAGCGGCGGTCCGCGCGAGCCCAGGCCGAAACTGTTCGTCGACATGGCGCCGGACGAGGGCATTGCCTGTCTGACGAGCCGTTTGATGCCGCGGCTCAATGCCGTGCATGCGGCGACCCGATTCATGCGTGATCAGCAGTACGGCAAGATCGTGCTGATCACCACGGACGCCGCGCGCATCCCGACACCGAGTGAATCGATGATCGGCGCGGCCGGCGCATCGATCATGTTTCTGACTCGCGCGTTGGGTGCGGAACTCGCTCACCTGGGTATCCGGATCAATTCGGTCGCGACCACGCTGACCACGGGCACGCCCGCGCACGACCGCTTTCTCGCGGCGAGGGAGGCAGGTTCGCAGGAAGTGATCGTCAAGGCTTTCACCAAAGCCGAGCAGCGCGTGAAGTTCAAGCTGAATTCAGCCGAGGATCTCGCGGAATACGTGCTTTATCTATCGAGCCGGGAATCCGACCAGGTGTCGGGGTCGACGTTGAGCATCAACGGCGGCCTGTCGTTCCCCAGCTATTGACGGCGCGATCCCACGGCATCGAAAGAGGAGTGGTTATGAAGCTGAGTGAAGAGCTGGTTTCGATTCAGGATTCGGTTCGCCGGATGGTACAGAAAGATATCGTGCCGCTCGTGGCCGGCATGGAAGCGGAGGATCGCTTCCCGGCCGAGCTGGTGCCGGTGATGGGCGACATGGGCCTGCTGCAATTGTGGCTGCCCGAGGAATACGGCGGCCCGGGCGGCAATCTGAAGACGGTGTGCATCGTCAAGGAAGAGATCGCCAAGGTCTCGCTGGCGGCGGCCACGCTGTGCGGCAATAACTCGATTTCATTCGTGCTGCCGCTGCTGCACTTCGGCACCGAAGAGCAGAAGCAGCGCTGGCTGCCGCTCGCCGCCGAAGGGCGGCTCGTGTCCGCGATTGCGGTCACCGAGCCGCAGGCCGGCTCCGACGTGTCTTCGATCCGCACGCGTGCCCGCAAGGACGGCGAATCCTATGTGATCAACGGTCAGAAGAACTGGATCACGTGGGGCGGCCATGCGCACTATGTGCTGCTGTTTGCGCGCACCTCGGACGCAAAAGGTTCGGACGGCATTAGCGCATTCCTGGTCGACACGAAGACGCCCGGCTTCCGGCTCGGCCGTAAGGAGCACAAGATGGGGCGGCACGGCGCGCCCAATCACGAACTGTTCTTCGACGACATGCGTGTCGACGCCGACTGCATGATCGGCGCGGAAGGCGAGGGCTTCAAGGCCTGCATGAAGGTGCTGGATCTGAACCGTCCGACGATTGCGGCTACTTCGCTAGGGCTGGCGCAAGGCGCGCTTGATGTATCGGTCGCCTATGCGAAGGAGCGCAAGCAGTTCGGCCGCCCGATCGCCGAGTTCCAGGGCATGCAGTTCAAGCTCGCCGACATGGCGATCAAGGTCGAAGCTGCCCGCAACCTGCTCTACAACTGCTGCGACGAAATCGATTCGGGCGATCACTCGCGGCTGAACATGCTGGCGTCGATGACCAAATGCTTCGTCACCGACATAGCCATGGACGTGACTACCGAGGCCGTGCAGGTGCTCGGCAGTTACGGCTATTCGAAGGAGTTTCCTGTCGAACGGATGATGCGCGACGCGAAGCTGAACCAAATCATCGAAGGCACGAACGAGATTCACAGGCTGATCGTCGCGCGCCGTTTGCTCAGCGCGTGAGGTACGGCCAGGCCGAGCGAGGCGTACGTGAGGGCGGTGTGCGATGCGTCGCAGCCAGGGTGAAAAGGGAAACGGGATGGAGAGGGGACACATGAAGGTGATGGTCGCGGTCAAGCGGGTGCTCGACTACAACGTCAAACCGCGCGTCAAAAGCGATGGCAGCGGGCTTGATCTGGCGAACGCGAAGATGTCGATGAATCCGTTCGATGAGATCGCGGTGGAAGAGGCGGTGAGATTGAAGGAAGCGGGTGTAGCGACGGAAGTGATCGCCGTTTCCGCGGGTGTGGCGCAGGCGCAGGAGACGCTGCGCACCGCACTCGCCATCGGTGCGGATCGCGCGGTGCTAGTCGAGTGTGCCGACGAGTTGCAACCGCTGGCGGTGGCGAGGCTGCTGAAGGCGCTGGTCGACAAGGAACAGCCTTCACTGATCATTCTCGGCAAGCAGGCCATCGACGACGATTCCAGCCAGACGGGTCAGATGCTGGCAGCGCTAGCCGGGTTGCCGCAAGCAACGTTCGCTTCGAAGGTGGTCGTAGCCGACGGCAAGGCAACCGTATCGCGTGAAGTGGATGGCGGCGCCGAAACGTTGTCGCTGACGTTACCCGCTGTCGTGACTACGGATTTGCGCCTGAACGAGCCACGTTACGTCACGCTGCCGAACATCATGAAGGCGAAGAAGAAGCCGCTGGAAACGATCAAACCTGAAGATCTGGGTGTCGACGTCACGCCACGCCTGAAGACGCTGAAAGTCGTCGAACCGCCGAAGCGTTCCGCCGGTGTGAAGGTGCCGGATGTGAAGACGCTGGTCGGGAAGCTGAAGACCGAAGCCAAGGTGCTGTGAGGAGACTGGGTAAATGACGAATCTGGTTAATCTCGTGATAGCGGAACACGACGGCGCGTCGATCAAGGCCGCGACGCTGCACACGATCGCCGCCGCGCAGAAGATTGGCGGTGACATTCACGTGCTGGTGGCCGGCCACCACGCACAGTCCGCAGCGGAAGCTGCAGCGAGAATCGCTGGCGTGTCGATGGTCCTGCTGGCCGACGCGCCGCAACTCGAAGCGGGTCTGGCGGAAAATGTCGAAGCCACGGTGTTGACCATCGCGAAGGACTACACGCATATCCTTGCGCCCGCAACGGCTTATGGCAAGAACATCGCGCCGCGTATTGCGGCAAAGCTCGATGTCGCGCAGATCAGCGACATCACGGCAGTGGACAGCGCCGATACCTTCGAACGTCCAATCTATGCGGGCAATGCCATTGCAACGGTGCAATCGCAAGATCCGGTCAAGGTAATTACAGTCCGCATGACAGGCTTTGACGCAGTAGCAGCGGAAGGCGGCAGCGCATCAATTGAAAAGATCGAAGCGGCAGCAGGCTCAAACATTTCGCAGTTCGTGAACCGTGAAATAACGAAGTTGGACCGTCCGGAACTGACGTCGGCGAAGATCATTGTTTCGGGTGGCCGCGGTCTGGGCAATGGCGAAAACTATACGATGGTGCTCGAACCCCTTGCCGACAAGCTGAACGCTGCATTGGGTGCATCGCGCGCCGCAGTCGACGCGGGCTTCGTGCCGAACGATTACCAGGTGGGTCAGACGGGCAAGATCGTCGCGCCGCAGCTTTATATGGCGGTCGGCATCTCCGGCGCCATCCAGCATCTGGCCGGTATGAAAGATTCGAAGGTCATCGTCGCGATCAACAAAGACGAAGAAGCGCCGATCTTCAGCGTCGCCGATTACGGCCTCGTGGGCGACCTCTTCGTCGTCGTGCCTGAACTGGTGAGCGTTCTTCCATAGCTACCCGTCCACTCACCACACCATCCCCATATAAAACCCATCGGAGTTGCCATGAGCGAAACAGTCATGTCGGACACCGCGCAACGCCAGGCACTCGCCGAGGAGCTGGACAGTTTCAATTGCCGCATCGCCCAGCCCACCGACGGTCCGCTCTTCACGCGCGAGCCACAATCGACGATGCAGGCGGCCCACTGGAAAGCCGCCGACCTCGCGCGCCTGCTCGAGAAAATCGGCGCGAGCATCAAGCTCGAAGCGGGCGGACAGCGCAGAACCTTGCGTCTCGCTAATCGCGGGCTGCCCTTCGGTACGACGCCGACCCTCTGGGCGTCGATTCAATACATCCTGCCCGGCGAGATCGCCACGGCGCATCGCCATACGGCCAGCGCGCTGCGCTTCATCATGCAGGGGCGCGGCGCAGACACGATCGTCGACGGTGAGCGCTACGAGATGAATGAAGGGGACCTGGTTCTGACGCCGGCGATGGCCTGGCACGATCATGAACACAAAGGCGACAAGCCGATGATCTGGCTCGACGTGCTCGACATTTCGCTAGTGCGCTCCATGCATGCGACCTTCTTCGAAGGCTCCGCCACCCCGCGTCAGGCGGTGCTGGACATTCCGGACCATTCGTATCGCCGCTATGGCAGCGCGATCATGCGACCGCTGAACGACAGGAATACCCCAGAGCTCAATCCGCTGCTCGTGTACCCGGCCGCGCGGGCGCAGGAGGCCTTGCGCCTCGCGGCGGCGTTGCCGCCCGACCCGTTCGACGATACCGCGCTCGAGTATGTCAATCCGCTCGACGGTGGGCCTGCATTGCCGACCATCGGTACGGTGCTGCAATCGCTGCGCCCCGGCGTACACACGCAAGCGCATCGGCACACCGGTAGCGTCGTTTATTACGTGATGCGCGGCAAGGGCGCCACGGTCGTCAACGGCACGACCTTCGAATGGGGCGCCGGCGACTTCATGGCGATTCCGCCGTGGGCCGTGCATGAGCACATCAACCGTTCGGACGACACCCCCGCGATGCTGTTTCAGGTCAACGATATCCCGGCGCTGCGCAAGCTCGGCCTCTATCGCGAAGAAGCCGTCGACGTAGCCGAGGCGGGTCGGAACTGAGCATGTCGATAAACACTCGGAGACTGTAGATGCAAACACCTGTATTGATTGTGGGCGCTGGCCCGATTGGACTGGCACTGGCCGGCGACCTCGGTTTTCGTGGCGTGTCGTGCACGCTGATCGAACGAAGCGATGGTCGGGTGATTCAGCCAAAAATGGACATGGTCGGCATACGCACCATGGAATATTGCCGTCGCTGGGGCATTGTGCCGTGGGTACACGACGCCGGTTATAACCGCGCCTATCCACAGGACTGCGCGTGGGTGACGGGGCTAAGCGGCTACGAATTCGGGCGTGAAGTGTTCCCGAGCCCGCAGGACGAAAAGTATCCGCCACAGAGCCCGCAAAAGCGTGAACGCTGCCCGCAGAACTTCTTCGATCCGGTACTGCGCCGCTTCGCGCAACAGCAGAAGGGCGTCGATATCCGTTACAACACGGAGCTGGTCGAATTCACTGAGAACGCCGACGGCGTCATTGCCAAAGTGCGCGACGCGAACACCGGCGAAGAGTCGTTCATCGAAGCGAGTTATCTGGTCGGCTCGGACGGTGGCGCGAGCGGGGTGCGCCAGGCGCTCGGTATCGGCATGACGGGCGAGCCGACGCTCACGTACACCACCAACGTGGTGTTCCGCGCCGACAATCTCGAAGCGTTGCACGACAAGAAGCCGGCGTACCGTTACATTTTCATTGGCCCGGAAGGGACCTGGGCGACGCTCGTTGCGATCAACGGACGCGACCAGTGGCGCTTTTCGCTCGTCGGCGATGAAACGCGGCTTACGCTCACCGAAGAGCAGATGCGCGCCGCCATCATCCGTGCGGTGGGACGCGAGTTCGACTTTGAGATCCTTTCGATGTTGCCGTGGGTGCGTCGCCAACTGGTGGCTGACAGCTATGGCACGAAGCGCGTGTTCATTGCGGGCGACGCTGCGCACCTGACCTCGCCCACGGGCGGCTTCGGCATGAATACCGGCATTCAGGACGCGGTGAATCTGTCGTGGAAACTCGCGGCCAGCCTGCAAGGCTGGGGTGGCGAGCATCTGCTCGCGACCTACGAAACCGAGCAGCGCCCGGTGGCGATCCGCAACGTCGCGGAAGCGACCGGCAACCTCAAGCGCATGCTGTCGCCGCGCGTGCTGTCGCCGTCGAAGGAAATTTTCGAGGATGGTCCGGGGTCCGAGGCCGCGCGTATTGAGTTCGGCAATCAGTACACCGAGCTGATGAAGCGCGAGTGGTTCTCGATCGGCATTCACCTCGGGTACATGTACGAGGGCTCGCCGATCATCGTGCCCGACGGCACGCCGCAGCCGTCCGACGAAGTGTCCTCTTATGTCCAGACGGCGCGGCCCGGTTCGCGCGCGCCGCACGTGTGGCTGGCGGAAGGCCAGTCGACGCTCGACCTGTTCGGCAAGGAATTCGTGCTGCTGTGTTTTGCGCCGGCTGCGGCAGAGAGCGAAGCATTGCGCGCGGCCGCGGCGACGCGCCACGTGCCGTTCAAAGCGGTCGATATCGATCACGACGAAGCGCGGCGCCTGTACGAGCGGAGGCTGGTGCTGGTGCGTCCGGACGGCCAGGTCGCCTGGCGCGGTGACGAATTGCCGGCCGATCCGCTCGCGCTGATCGATACCGTGCGCGGCGCGATGCACGGCCTGGTGACTTCGAAGACGGACACCATGCCGTTGGCGCAACAGACCGCGGTTTAAGCGACCGGCGTGCGCGGCTCCTGATCCGCGCACGCCGTCCGTTCAATTGCGTAGCGGTTGACACGTGGCGCAGTGCGACACGGCGCGCTCAACGTCGACGTCGCGAAAGGCAGAGATCATGAAAACGGACAGCAAAACCCGGTGGCTCGATTGGCAAAGCCGCGCGGCGACGGCGAGGGATCACCTCGTCTGCGCGATGATGCTGTGCGCGCTTGCCTATATGGGCAGCGTGCCGGCGATGGAATAATAAAATCGTTCTTCCGCAAAATGCGGAAGAACGATGGTCCATTGCTGAAGATGGCAAGCTGTTGTTTGCGCTCAGCGGTACGCTGCGGCGGCCAAGGTCACGTGTGCGAACCGCGCCGTAGCCGTGCCGGCGCGAGGCGTTCAAGAAACACCATGATCGCCGCATTGAACGCGTCGTTGCGATCGCCGGCGATCATATGCCCGGCGCCCTGCATCAAGGCTGTTTCCAGTTGCGGCAAACGCGCGCGCAATTCATCGATTCCACTGCTCGACACGACATCGCTTTCTGCGCCATGCACGAGCAGCGTGGGAATCTTGATGTTGGGGCACAGGTCGAGCAGACGGTTGCTGCTTTTTTCGCGTTGCTCTTCGTTGCGGCTGGCGAAGAAACGCGGGTCCCAATGCCAGTACAGACGCCCGTCTTCGCGTAGCCGAAGGTTCTTCATGAGACCACGCGGATCGCGCGGCCGTGGACGATGCGGATTGTAGGCGGCGACCGCGGCGGACGCCTCCTCGATATTGGCGAAGCCGTTGGGGTGGCCATTCAGGAAGTCGTGGACGCGGCGCAGGCCCTTTGGATCGACACGCGGCGCAATGTCCACCAGCACCAGCGCGCGGGCGAGCGCCCCGCTACTACGCCCGACCGCATGCATCGCGGTCATGCCGCCCATCGACGCGCCGACGACCACCGGTTCAGCGGCCACGCTGCTGATTACGGCCTCGAGGTCGTCGGCCAGCCGGCTATGCGAATAGTTCAACTCCGGCGACCAGTCGCTTTCGCCGTGGCCGCGTGCGTCGAATGCGAGCGCATGGTAGCCGAGTTCGCCCAGCGTCCTGACCGTGCCGCGCCAGGAGTGCCGGGTCTGCCCGCCGCCGTGCAGCAGAATCACGGCAGGTTGGCCCGGCTCGCCGCTTTCGGTCGCCGTCAACGTGATCCCATCGTCCATCCGGAGACGGCGAGTGTGCAGTCCCGAGCGCGCCGACGTGCTGGTGTGGCTGGTGTCCATGCGTTCGCTTCTCTCCGTTCAGTTGACCGGCTTGTCCCAGACCGGATGATTGCCGCCTTCGCTTTGCACCACGTCAAGCGTCATCGAGCCGACTCCGGCGATGTCGATCCTGACCGTGTCGCCGCCCTGAAGCGGGCCGACGCCGGCCGGGGTGCCAGTGGCGATGATGTCGCCGGGATACAGCGTCATGACCGCGGAGGCCATGCGGATCATCTCTGGAATATCCACGATCAGGTCGCGTGTACTGGCTTTCTGCTTGATGTCGCCATTGACCGAGAGTTGCAGATCGATCGAATCGTAGTCCGGCACTTCGTCGGCGGTGACGAGGTAGGGGCCGACCGGGCAAAACGTGTCATACGATTTGCGCATTACGCGTTCTTCCTTGCCTCGCACCACCACGTCGATCAGGCAAGCGTAACCGAAGACATGATCGAGCGCGTCGGCACGGCTGATTTCGCGGCCGCCTTTGCCGAGAATGATCGCGAGTTCGCATTCGTGATGAATCTGGCGATTCGGAATGGCCGGCAGCACGATTGGCTCCGACGGTCCGCTCAGACTCGAATTTGCTTTCAGAAAGAAACCCTGGCCGTCGGCCTTGAACGGCGAGATCAGCCCGGTCCCATGCTTCATCTCTTCAACGTGCGCGTGATAGTTCGCAGGAAACGCGATGACCTTGTTCGGCCACGCGACCGGCGTCTCCAGTTTCACGCTTGAAAGCGGCACGCGGTGGCCGCTTTGTGCGCGATCCTCCAGCTTGCCGCGTAATTCGGCGAACTGGTCGATTACGTGCAGCATGCCGACCGGCGGCCACGTGTTGGGCGTGGCATTCACGAGATCGGATATGTCGACGATATCGTCGCCGACCACGACGCCGATACGTCCGCCATCGAAACTAGCAAGCTTCATGTCAATTTCCTGGTTGAGTTGTTCTGGGCGCGGGGCGCTTGCATGGGCCGCTTCAATGACCGCCGATCGCCTCGTCGTGTTCGCCGATGGCGGGCGGTCCCGAGCGGGCCGTCAGCTTGCGGTCGTCGAAACTGGCCGGATAACGCGCCGCGCGAATCGGACCGACCGGCGAATCGACGAAGCTGTACACCTCGTTGTTTTCCACCTGCGGGTCGTTCAGGAATTCGTCCAGCGAAAACACCGGCGCGGCGGGCACGTCCATTTCGCTGAAGCGTTGCAGCCAGAACGCCGTCTTGCCTTCCTTCACGACCGCGCCGACGCGGCGAAAAAATTCGTCGGCCATCGCAACCGGGTCGCGCATCTGCTTGAACTCGTCCTTCCATTGCGGACGGTCGATCGCGTTGAGCGTTTTCGACATCTGAGCACCATTGGCTGGCGAAATCACGACGAAGCCATCGGCGGTTTCCAGCACCTGTGATGCGGGCGGTTTCCATGCCGAGGTGTCTCCCTCGAATGTGCGATGCTGGAACATGTCCGGGAAGTTGAAATAGCCCATGACATCGAGCATCGGCAACTGGACGTAGCTGCCCTTGCCGGTTTTCTCGCGCTCATACAGCGCGGCCAGTACGGCCTGCGCACCAAATGCGCCGGTGACTTTGTCGACCATGTTGAACGGCGTGACCGCCGGCTTACCGTTGCGACCCTCGGACGCGACAATGCCGGTGCGGCCCTGAATCAGCGAATCGAAGGCCGGTGCATTGGCGAGCGCGCCGGTGTCGCCGAAACCATTGATCGACAGCCGGATCAGACGCGGGTAGCGTGCTTCGAGCACCTCGCGCCCCAGGCCGAGCGAGGCGGCCACACGCGGGCGCCAGTTCTCGATCAGGATGTCCGCGCGCTCCAGCAGATTTTGCAGGCGGCGCTTGCCTTCTTCCGTTTTCAGATCGATGACGACGCTGCGCTTGCCGCGATTGGCGTTGGTCCACGACGCGCCGTAGCCTTCGCGGTTGTGGCCGAATTTGCGGAAGCCGTCACCGCCGGGCGGCTCGACCTTGATGACGTCGGCGCCGAGATCGGCAAGCATCATCGAGGCGAACGGTCCCGTCAGGAAGCTCGACGTTTCCACGACGACGATGCCGTCGAGCGGCCGCTTCGGCGCTGCACGCCCGGCGGAAGAAGTGACAGGATCGGGTTGGTTCGGGTCGGACATCTGGCGTCTCTCTGGCTGGTTTTGCTTGTGCGTGAAGTAGGCTTACCGGTTCACGACGCATTTAGCGATCCGTAAATTCATTGGATCAACCTTTGAAATTATGATGAGGGATGTGTGCGGTGATGTCAAGCGATAGTGATCCACGGAGCCTGGCGTCCGGGCTGGCAATCGACCGGAACAAAAGCGGCCGCGCATCGCCTGCCTGTCGGAAGGCAATACGCGGCCGAGGGCGGCGGCACCGCGCGCGCGATGCCCAGAAAACGACGCTATGAACTCGCGGCGGACCTGCGCCTGAGCGTCAGAACTTGTGGCGAATGCCGAGGCGAACCACCACCTGGCTCGACGTGTTGGCCGGTGTCAATGTGACAAGGTAGGGCACCGACGCCTGGCCTGTCGAATCGACACCCGAGGCCTTCATGTAGGCGCCGGTGAGATACACGTCGGTTCGTTTCGAAAGGAAGTAGTCGGCAATCGCATTGACCGTCTGATACTTGGCGGGTTTTTTGCCGTCGATGCCGCCGCCGTCCAGGTAGTTGTACGCGGCGCCGACTTCGAGCGTCGGCGTAACGTAGTAGCCCGTGTAGATCGAGTAGTTGTTGAAAGCCGCGTTGCCGGTGTAGCCGAACGGATTCGTCAGGCTCAACGTGCCCGAGGCCGCGCTGTTCAGATCCTGAAAGCGGATATTCGAATAGCCGCCGCCAATCGTCAGAGCGCCGATCGTGTATTGCAGGGCGGACGCGAAAATCTGCAGCTTGCCAGCCGATGCGAAGCCGCCGTAGATCGGATTGACCTGCACGCCTGCCACCGAGCCGAGGTTGTTCGCCGTGGTCGAGCCTGTCGAACCATTGCCATAAAACGACTGATTCGGGTTGTCGATATGCATGTAACCGGCGGCGGCGATCACGGGACCGATCGCGTAACGCGCGCCGACCGACCAGATGCTGTTTCTCGCAGTCTGGCCGGCAACGCCCCCGAAGCTATACAGGCCTGTGACGAGAAAGCCGTGATAGGACGGGCTCGTGTACTTGAGCGAGTTGTTGATGCGCTGAGAGTCCGCCACGTTGTCGATGTCACCCGGGTGATCGGCGAACGCGCCGCCGGCGTACGTGCCAGCCTGCATCACATTGATCACGTCGACGATGGAGTCGTACTGGCGCCCCGCGGTCAGCGCGCCCCACGGCGCGGTGATGCCGACGAACGCCTGACGACCGAAGAAGGTGCCACCCTGCTGGAATCTGCCGGTGCCGACGTCAAAACCGTCTTCGAGCGTGAAGACCGCCTTGTAGCCATCGCCGAGGTCTTCCGAGCCTTTGAGGCCCCAGCGCGAAGCCTGCACGAGCCCCGTCGTCATGGAGACCACGCTGCCGCCCGTCCGGCCGTGCGGTGCGCCAGCCTGCGCAGTCTGCGCGTTGTTGACGTAGTTGACACCTTCGTCCAACAGGCCGTATAGCGTCACGCTGCTTTGTGCGAAAGCGGGCGCCCATGCCGCGAGCGTCAGCGCACCTATCAAGGGTTTTGGAAGCTTCAACGTCGTCTCCTAGATCTCGTGCCACGGCGGCGAGCGGCGCGGCAAACCGGGTTTTTGTCTGAGTTTTTTTCTGGTTTCTTGTTATTGGATGAACCATTGAGTCGAAATATAATGGATCTGATTTTGCTGTCAAAGAGAGCAAACCCTAATGGCCGTGGCTAGAAAGGATCAGGAGGTCGATGATACGGCGGCCGACGGCGCGAAACTGCTGGGAGTACTACGCAATCGAGCTTTGATCGTTGGGCTCGGGCAGGGTGGGGGGACGCGGCGCCGCTCTGAACGCGAGCCAGGCGATCGCGCTGGACAGCACCAGTGCGACGATCATCGCGAACGTCGGGTTGGCGGGGGAAAGACCGATGGCGGCCGTACACAGCGACCCGTAGGCCATCTGCAGGCAGCCGTACAGGCCGGCCGCCGCGCCGACCACGGCGGCGTCGACATCGAGTGCGCTGCTGATCGCATACGGGCTCGACAGTCCGGTGGCGAAGAACATCACGATCATGGGTCCCATCACGGAAACGAGCGTGATGGCATGCGAGAGGTACGACACGACCAGGCTCAGTGACGCGGCCCCCATGATCGCACTGGCGATGAGTAGCGCGGAGCGTGCCGGCAGCGTGGCCGCCAGGCGCTTGGCCGCGCTCTGGCCGCTTGCCAGTCCGACCACCAGCGAGAAATAAGCGAAGCCGAAAGCTTGCGGCGACAGGCCGAGCTCGGACTCCAGAATGAAAGGCGACGCGGAGAGAAACGCGTAGATGCCGGTGGTCGCACTCGCCCCGCCGATGCTGTAGGCCAGAAACGATGGGGTTCGCAGCAGGTGTGCGTAGCTGCGCAGATAGCGGCGGATTTGAAAGTCATTCGACGGCACGTGAGTTTCGGGCACCACTCGCCAGACGGAAATCAGCACGATGGCATTTGCCACGCTCATCGTAATGAAGATCCAGCGCCAGCCGAGATGGGCGACGAACTGCGCGCCGATCACCGGCGCGACTGCCGTCGCGATGGCCATTGCAATGCTGAGCGTAGCGAGGCGCCGGATCAGCGTGGTGGACCCGGAACTGTCGCGTGCGATGGCCCGCCCAAGCACCAGCCCGGAGCAGCCACCGAGCGCCTGCGTGAGACGCGCCAACTCCAGCCAGGCCAGCGATGGCGCGCACGCGGCCGCCACGCTGGCGAGCGCGAACAGGGAGAGCCCAGCGAGCAGCACAGGGCGGCGTCCATAGCGGTCCGAAAGAGGACCGTAGACGAGCTGGCCGAGCGACAGGCCGATGATGTAAAGCGTGATCGTGAGTCCGATGCCCGCGGTGCTTGCTTGCAGATCGCGCGCAGCGGAGGGTAGCGCGGGAACGAACACATGGAGCGGGAATGTCCCGGATAGCGTAATGCAGACAAGAATGAATAATGACGGCACACGTGAGACGGTCTTCGTCGGGGTGAGGGAATCGATCATGGGTGTGCGATCCGGAACGGAGAAGAAGACGAGCGAGGCAAACAGCGTGAGACGCCTCGTTTGCGCTGCCTGACAGAGATGAAGCCTGGATGGCTCGGCATGTGGGACCGGCAAACCGCCGTGACGCGGAGAGTCGTGTATCATTGGATGAACCATTAATATATTGTTACGCAGCGGGCGTTGTCAATTGCGGCTGGCGATTTGGCGTCGGCTTCGGTTTTGAGCAGGCGCCAGGATCTGCGGTTTCGTAACGTCGCAGGGTATACATCAATCGCTTCATATAGACAATGGATGAACCATTAATCATTGGGCGTTAGGATGTCTGCAGTGGCACAACCCACGCCGAATCCGCATCGAGGCGATCGAGGAGAAAGAGACGATGAAGTCGCGCGCACAACTTGCAGTGGGTGACGGACCTGCAGCCGCAACGTCGGCAGCAACGGCCGGTGGCTTCCGCTGGGTAATCCTGCTGGTGATCTGGGCGGCGTTCATGGTGAGTTGCGTCGATCGCTTTGCATGGGCAAGCATCGCCGCGCCGGTGGGACACGCGCTCGGTTTCAGACTCGCGCTGCTTGGCTCGCTGACCACGGCTTTTTATGT
Source organism: Paraburkholderia sp. PREW-6R (assembly GCF_039621805.1). Lineage (NCBI taxonomy): Bacteria > Pseudomonadati > Pseudomonadota > Betaproteobacteria > Burkholderiales > Burkholderiaceae > Paraburkholderia > Paraburkholderia sp. PREW-6R. The sequence continues at coordinate 302,976 of NZ_CP155075.1, forward strand.
CGGTTACACGGTGTCGTGTCCTGTCGGCGGCATTCTCGCGGACAAATTTGGCAGCCGCGCGACGCTGGCGATTTCGATGTTCCCGCTCGGCGGGTTGACCTTCTGCTTCGGTTTCGTGCAGACCTTCTGGATGGCTGTCGCTGTGCATCTGCTGATGGGTTTTGCTGCCGGCGCGGAATATGGCGCGACGATCAAGATCCTGACCGTCTGGTTCGGCAAGGATAAAGGGCGCGCGTTTGGTATCTGGGCGACTGGTACGTCGGTGTCCGTGGTGGTGGCGAACGCGGCGGTGCCGCGCATTGCCGCGGCCTATGGCTGGCAGGCGGCCTATCAGATACTGGGGCTCGCGACGCTGGTGTTCGCGCTGATCTGTCTGGTCGTCGTGAAGAATACGCCGGACGGCCAGTCGGTTCCGCGCATCACTTCGCGCCAGATTGTCGCGTTATTGAAGAACCGCAACCTCGTCTTGCTCGCGCTCGGCGGCGCCGGCGCGCTCTATGGCACGCTCGGGTTCGTCGCGTGGGCGAACGCGTTGATGACGGTTGCGCACGGCGTGTCGCCCGTGATCGCCGGATCGGTTCTCGTGTGGTTCGGCGTCGGCGCGTTCGTGTCCAAACCGCTCTTTGGCTGGCTGTACGACAAGCTGATCCGCTACGCGAGACTCGTGGCGACCGTTGATCTTGCCCTGTTCATCGTGCTGCTGATTGCGTTTGGTCACTGCCAGTCGATCTCCGCATACTATGTGCTCGCGCCTTTCCTCGGCGCGGCGGCGTACGGCTATACGCCGCTTCTGATCGGTCTGTACACGCAGGCGTCCGGTCCGCAACTGGCGGGGGCGGCGGCGGGCTTCGTCAATACCGTGTGGTCGGTGGGTAGCTTCATCTCGCCGCTCGTCGCAGGATATGTGTTCCAGCATGGACGTTCGTTGAACAACACGCTGGCCGTCATTGCGATTGGCCCTTTGTTGGGCGTGCTTTTGCTGTGCCTCGTGCGTCGCCACGCGGTGGCGGAATCCTGAGCCAGCCGTGTGCAGTCTTGTGCAGCGCTGGGCACGCTTCCATTTAGCGGTGTTATTGCTGAGTATCCCCGCGTATTCCTGACGATCACGTCGTTTCCCCTGGTATGGGTAGGCTTGACACCGCTGTTGTCCATGACCTAATTTTAAATGGTTGATCCAATCAATAAATCGAATACGACCATCGATCAGGAGACATCATGCGGCGAGCTTCCGGCTGGATCTTGGCTGTACCCGACTCTGGACGGCGGATGCGCCGTCTGGCGCCGCGGTTCCTGCAAGCCCTGACGCTCGCGCTGCTGGCGCTTGCATGGGCCCGTAGCGCAGTCGCCGCGGCCCCCGCGCTGACGATCTGCCATATCGATGATCGCAGCGGCGCCGCCGCCGATACGGGTACGCAGGGTTATCGGGCTGTGCAGCTCGCCGTCGACGAGATCAACGCCGCGGGCGGCATTGCCGGCCATCAGGTGCAACTGATCGGTTATGACGGCAAGACGGATCCACAACTCTCGGCTTCGTTTGCCGCGCGCTGTGCGGAAGACGATCACGCGTTGCTCATTATCGGTGCCAACCCGGCCGCGGTCGCGACGGGTATTGCTGCAGTTGCCAATGAGGACAGGATTCCGTTCTTCGTCATGGGCGCGACCGTCGACAAACTCACCGACCCGCCCGCGCCCTGGTTGTTTCGCTTCGGCCCGGCCAACCGGCAGGATGCCGGAGCCGTGGCCGATCTGTTGGCGAAGCAGGGCTTCCGGCGCATTGCAATCATCAACTGCTCGGCGCCGTTCGGTATCGACGGCCAGCGCGCAATGGTAGCTGCGCTGGCGGCTCGCCGCATTGCCGTGGTCGTCCAGCAGACCTACGACACCGGCGCGGCCGATCTCACGCCGCAACTGCTGAGTATCCGCGACGCGAGGCCCGACGCAATGGTGATCTTTCCCTATCCGGCGGACGGCGCGCGCGTGCTGCGAACCGCTCAGCAATTGAATCTGCGAACGCCCACCATCGTGGTGCGCAGCGCGCTGCAACAGGCGCTGCTGAAGCTGGCGGGCTCAAGTGCGGACGGCGTGCTGGTGCCGAATACCGTCGATCCGAATCGTGCCGACGTGAAGGCGTTTTTTGTCGCGTTCAATTCGCGCTTTGGTCCGCATCTGCCGAATCTTTATCCGGCTGTGGCCTACGACGCGGCGCACGCCGCCTTCCGCGCGTTGGCCCAACCCGAAGTGCTCAAGGCGGTTGATAGTGGCAACGTCGAGCAGGCGCGACTCGCGTTGCGCGACGCTGTTGAAAAGATCGGCTCGTTCGACGGCATCGAAGGCGCGGCGGGCACGCACTACCAGTTCAGCACAACCCGGCACCAGGGACCGCCTGACGCGCGCTGGTTCACGTTCATCGAGGTGGCGGGGAACGGCACACGTTTCGAGTCCGCGAATCTCGACGCATTCCGGCCGAGACCCTGATCGGCCCGTCCGTTTGCATGGGAGCAAGTGACGCCGGCGCGCCCGACTTCAGGTGCGACGCTTCACTTTCTGCCACGTCCCGGCTCGGGAAGGACCATTCACCGCGTCACGGCGCTGCGGCAGATAGTGCCGTTCGAGCGTCTTCAGGTGCACCTCCATTTCCGCGACCGCGCGCGCCGTGTCTCGCGCCAGCAGATGCTTGAGCAGGCGCCGACGCGAAGCCATCACCGTACTGCTCGGCGCCGGTGTCAGCACCTCGAGCAGCAACACCTGAATCTCGATCATCGCATCAGTGAGGATGATGAGCAGCGGATTGCGCGACGCGTTCGCCAGGATGCGGAAAAACTCCAGATTGATCGACACGCGCTCGCCGATGCGACCCGCTTTCACGGCGATTTCGGCGGCGCGAACGTTGTTGACCAGCGCATCCAGATCTGCCTCGGACCCACGCTCGCAGGTCGCGCGCAGGGTTGCCAGCGCAACCACCGTGCGCGCTTCGGTCAGATGTTCATGGCCAAGCATGCCGAGGCGAAACAGGTCGGCAATGCCGGTCACCACGCCGTCGCCCTGGCCTTCGCGCACGAAAGCGCCACCGGTGGTCCCTTTCCGGAATTCCAGCACGCCGGAGATTTCTAGCGTTCGCAAGGCTTCGCGCACGGTGTTGCGACTCAGGCCGAACTGCTCGGCGAGATCGCGTTCCGCGGGAAGCCGATCGCCCGGACGCAGCTCGCCTCTGCTCAGTTGCGAGCGAATCTGCAAGGCGACTTCTTCGAACGCGCGACGAGCCTGCATGGGCGAGCGCGGCGCGCACGACTCCGGCGCACCGTTAGCTTGGGGCGCGGGCATCGGCGTGGCCGGCTTCGATCGTTGAGCAATGGGCATGGGTCGCACCTGGTTAGCTTCAGGTCGATGGTAACCGCTGCGAATGCCGCGGTGAATCGTTGCTTCGTCTTTTTTTGCGCGGCAACGCAGCGAAGCGCTTCGTTGTTCGAAGTAGTTTACTTTAAAGGTTGAACCATTTAATCTTTAGGACATTAGCACCGAGTGACTGCCATTTTTGTTCTCGGGTAGCTCTTGTCAGGAGATGAGCGATGCAACGTGGAATAGCCCATCCGTCACTCAGCGAAGCAACGCGCGAGTTTGTCCGGCGCGCTCATGGGTTGCTGATCGACGGCAAGTGGAGCGAGGCGCAGTCTGGCCGGACGCTCGATGTCGAAGACCCCGGTACGGCCGAATTGTTGACGCGCGTCGCCGCTGGCGAAGCCGCCGACATCGACCGCGCCGTGCAGGCCGCGCGCCAGGCTTTCGACGGCGGACCGTGGCGGCGCGTGAAGCCCGCGGAGCGCGCCAGACTGCTGTGGAAACTCGCCGATCTCATGCACGACCACGCCGACGAACTGGCCCAGCTCGAATCGCTCGACAACGGTAAGCCGGTGGTGTTCGCGCGGGCGGTCGACGTCCTCAGTTCGGTAGAGATGGTGCGCTACTTCGCCGGGTGGACGACCAAGTTCGGCGGCGAAACCGTCGACGTGTCCGTGCCGGGCGAATGGCATGCCTATACGACACGCGAACCCATCGGCGTCGTCGGCCAGATCGTTCCGTGGAACTATCCGCTCGGTATGGCGGTGTGGAAAATCGCGCCGGCGCTCGCCGCGGGCTGCACGATCGTCCTCAAGCCGGCCGAGCAAACCCCGCTCACCGCGCTGCGTCTGGGCGAACTGGTGCTCGAAGCAGGCATTCCGCCCGGCGTGGTGAACGTCGTGACAGGCTATGGTGAAACGGCCGGGGCGGCATTGGCCGCCCATCCTCAGGTGGACAAGATCGCTTTCACGGGCTCGACCGAAGTCGGCAAGCTCGTCGTGCAGGCGGCGCTCGGCAACATGAAGCGTGTGTCACTTGAATTGGGCGGCAAATCGCCCGTCATCGTTTTTCCCGACACAGATGTTGCGAAGGCTGCGCCGGCGCTCGCGCGTGCCGCTTTCTTCAATACCGGCCAGGTGTGCTCCGCGGGCACCCGCCTTTACGTGCACGAGCGCATCTATGACGAACTCGTCGAGCAGGTGTACACGGAGGTGGCCGGCTGGCGGATCGGTTACGGGCTTGACGCCGATACGAAGATGGGGCCGTTGATCTCAGCCGAACAGCACGCCCGCGTCACCGGCTTTCTCGAAGCCGCGCGCGCGGACGGCGCGACGGTGCTCGGCGGCGCGCCGAGCGACGCCACCCGGGGGCATTTCATCACGCCCGCAGTGCTCAAGGACACGTTGCCGACAATGTCGGTGGTGCGCGAAGAGATCTTCGGCCCGGTGCTCTGCGCGATGAGTTTCCGCGACAGCGAGATCGAGCGGCTCGCGGCCATCGCGAACGATACGAACTACGGGCTGGCGGCCAGCATCCGGACACGAGACCTCAGCGTCGCGCACAAACTCGCCCGGCGCATCAAGGCCGGCTCGGTCGGCGTGAACGTGCATTCCGTGCCTGATCCGGCTTTGCCATTCGGCGGCTTCCGTCAGTCCGGCTGGGGCCGGGAACGGGGCCGGGAGGCGCTCGAGCTATATACCGAAGTAAAGAGCGTCGCCATCAATCTCGATTGACGTCCCGCCAGCAAGCGCCGCGCTGGGAATCCGCCGAGCGCTATCCCGACGTTTTTTGGTGCCACTAAAGAGGTAAATGAAGTGACCGATACCCCTAATCAGCTGGTGACCTACGAAGCGCGCGACGGCCGCGCTTACATCACCTTTAATCGCCCTGAGAAAAAGAACGCGTTGACCGAGCGGATGTTCGACACGCTCATGGATCACCTGGATCGCGCGGAGGCCGATGACGACGTGCGCGTGATCGTGTTTCGCGGCGCGGGAGGCGACTTCTGCACCGGACACGATCTGGCCGAAGTCGGTCATGAATATGGCGAGCCGCAACTCGACGCGAACGGCAAGCCGCGTCGACCCAGCCAGCGGGCGCGTTTGCATCACGACCGGCACTACATCGCCCGTTTTCAGCGGATCTTTCTGTCGCCCAAGCCGACGCTTGCGCTGATCAGCGGGTACTGCATCGGTGCGGGGCTGTATATCGCCGAAGGGTGCGATCTGTCGATCGCTTCGGACAACGCAAAGATCGGCCATCCCGAACAGAAGCTCGGCTTGTCGGGCGCGTCATATTTCGGCGCGTGGGAAATCATGGCAATGGGGCCGCGGAAAGCGCGCGAACTGCTTTTGCTCGCGGAATTGTGGAGCGCCCAGGAAGCGTTGAGCGCCGGCCTCGTGAATAAGGTCGTACCGCAGGCGGAACTGACAGAGGCGGGTGAAGCGTGGGCCGAGCGTATCGTCCGTTTGCCGCGCGACGGTCTGGCGATCGGCAAGGCCGCTGCGCATCTGGCTTACGACTCGTTGCGGCTCACGAGCCAGTTCTCTTACGGCTACGTGATGCACGCGCTCGCCACCAATGTGCGCTACGAAAAGGACGAATTCAATTTCATGAAAGCGAAGCGCGAGTCCGGCGTCAGGGCGTCGAGCCACGGTCGCGAAGCGTTCTACAAACCGGCGGACGGAACCGACACCGCAGCCTGAGCGCGCCGCGCGATCGGTCGCGCAGGTGAATTCATGGGACTGATGAGAAGGAGACGACGTTGGGTGCTTTGAAGAAATTGCGCGTGCTCGATTTCACGCAAATGATGACGGGCCCGATGGCCACGATGATGCTCGGCGATTTCGGCGCCGACGTAATCAAGGTCGAGGCGCCGGAAGGTGATCCGTTTCGCGCGTCGGGCGAAGTGACGCTCGGCGGCGACGGTGTGTTCTTTCTGAGCATGAATCGCAACGGTGTGGTGCTCGATCTGAAGACCGAGCACGGGCGCGACATGGTAAAGGCGCTGGCGGCCGAGGCCGATGTGCTCGTCGAGAACTTCCGGCCTGGACTCGCCGAGAAGCTCGGTCTGGGGTACGAGACGTTGCAGGCGCTCAACCCTCGCCTCATTTATTGCTCGATTACGGGCTTCGGCCGTGATGGTCAGGACCGCGATCGACCTGCGCTCGACCAGGTGGTGCAAGCTGAGTCCGGACTGATGCAGATCACCGGAACAGCGCAAAGCGGTCCATTGAAAACCGGCTTTCCTTTCTCGGATCTCGTGACCGCGCTGCTCGCCACGACCGGCATTCTCAATGCGGTGATCGCGCGCCATGAAAGCGGCGTCGGGCAGCGCGTCGATCTGTCGATGCTCGACGCGTCGATCTTCAGCATCGCGCCGCGCGACGTCTATTACGCGGCGACCGGCAAGACGCCGCCGCGCACGGGCAACGAGCACTGGGACATCGTGCCGAACAACACCTATGCGACGCGCGATGGCCGCGAGGTCATGGTGATTTCGATCAACGACAAATTCTGGGCAATCCTTGCGCGCGCGTTGGGCTTGGCGGAGATGTCGACCGACCCGCTGTTCGCGACCAAAGCCGCGCGTTTGAAGAATCGCCATGTGCTCGACGAGCGGCTCGCGGCCGCTTTCCGCACGCGCACGCTTGCCGAATGGGAAAGCTCGCTGCGCGAAGCGGGCGCAATTTACGGCGCGGTGCGCACGTGGGACGAGGTATTTCACGATCCGCGTGTGGCCGGCAAACTCGTCCATACGATCGACCATCCGGCTGCGGGGCCGCTCGCCGTGCTGAAGAACCCGCTGCAATTTTCCGCGACGCCGACTGCGATCCGGCGTCCGCCGCCGCAACTTGGCGAGCACACCGAAAGCGTGCTCGCGAATCCGTCGGCCGCCTGGGTACCACGCTAGAGAAGTCGAGGCGTACCGCCGGATGAGCGGCGTTTCGATCGTCGATGATACATATGGGAGTAGAGAGCATGCCGGAAAAAATCGCTGTGGTGACGGGGTCGAACGGTCTGATTGGGCAGGCCATCTGTACGGTGCTGGAAAAGCAGGGCTATACCGCGGTCGGCCTCGATATCGCGGAGAAGAGCGCGCGCGATGGTGCCTATCAGCAGTGTGATCTCACCGATCTCGACGCAATCGGCGCAGCGTTCTCCGCGATTGCCAGCCGTTACGGCACGGTTCGGGCGCTGGTCAACAATGCGGGTGTCTGGCATGGCAAGACATTCTTCGATATCACGCCCGCCGACTACGCCTTCACGTTCGACGTCAATGTGCGCGGTATGTTCTTCGCGTCGCAGGCGGTGGCGCGGCGACTCGTCGAAACAGGCGAGGGTGGGGCGATCGTCAACCTCGCGTCGATCGTCGGGCACACCGGGAGCGCGGTGACGGACTACGGCGGCTCTAAAGCCGCGGTGATGGCGATTACGCGCGGCCTGGCCAAACCGTTGGGCGCGCATGGCATTCGCGTGAACGCGGTCTCTCCCGGGACGGTGAACACCGCGATGGGTGCCGCCGTCCCGAAGGCGGCGCGCGACAGATTCATTGCGGGCACGGCCCCGCAGCGTGCGGCGGAGCCTGAAGAAATCGCTAACGTGGTGGGCTTTCTGACGAGCGACGCCGCCAGTTACATGTACGGCGCGATCGTCGATGTGAACGGCGGACTTTACTAATCGCAACCATGGCACAGAAGATCCGGATTGCCGTGGTCGGTGCCGGCGCGATAGGCGGATACATCGCGGGGCATCTGGCGCGCGCGGCGCGCGCTGAAGTCAGCGTCGTGGCGCGCGGGCGTACGCTTGCCGCGCTGCGCGCCGACGGCCTGCACGTCACGACGCCGCGCGGGACGTTTTCCGTCGCGCTCAACGCTGTCGACGACGCGCGTGCACTCGGTCCGCAGGATTATGTGTTCCTCACGCTGAAGGCCCACCAGGTCGATGGCGCGCTCGGCTCGATTGTGCCGCTGATCGATGCGCACACCACGGTGCTGCCGCCGACCACTGCCATACCCTATTACTTCTTTCACGGCCTGCAAGGCAAGTTCGCGGACAGCCGCCTGCCGGCCATCGATCCGGGCAACCGGCACTGGCAGGCCATGCCGCCCTCGCAGGTGCTTGGGATTGCTTACTGGATCGGCGCGCACTCGCCCGCGCCAGGCTGCGTCGTTCAGGACGGCTCGCGCGCGGCCTGTCCGGTCGGCGAGATCGACGGTTCGAGCAGCGCGCGGGCTGCGCTGCTGAGCGAACTGCTGACCGAGGCGGGGCTTCATGCGCCCATGCGCGAGAACATTCGCGGCGACATCTGGGTGAAGTTCGTCAACAGCCTGTGCTGGAATCCGGTGGCCATTCTTACGCTTGCCCGCCTCGGTGAAATGGCGGAGGCAGCGGGTGTCGTAGTTACCGTCCGCACCATGATGGACGAGGCCGATGCAATCGGGCGAAAGCTGGGTGTGCAGATTCCACAGCCGCCGGAGAAACGCATGGCGGTCACGCTCAGCGCGAGCGGCCACAAGATGTCGATGCTGCAGGATCTGGAGCTTGGGCGTCCGCTCGAACTCGACGTACTCGCGCAATCGATCGCAGCGTTACGCGTGCTGGCCGGCGCGCCTTCTCCCACCATCGACACGGTTCTCGCTCTTGCGCTTTTGCGTGCCAGCAGGGCGAGCCTTTCCACGCAGCAGCATTCGTGAGCCTTCGCAACATGTCCATCGACACTACGCCAGAAACCGCCGCAACGGCGAGCCATAGCGATCATTTCGTGCGCCCGCTTGCCGGCATCAGGGTCGTTGAAGCCGCCAGCTACTTGGCCGGGCCGTTCGCCGCGCAGATGTTGTCCGATCTGGGCGCCGATGTCATCAAGGTCGAGCCGCCCGGCGGCGATCCCTACCGCAATTTCGGCTCAAGCCGTCATGGTGTGGGCATCGTGTGGGGGAACGCCAATCGCGGCAAGGAAGGTGTCGTGCTCGACCTGAAGTCGCCGGAAGGTCTCGCCTCGTTCAAGGCATTGCTGCGCGGCGCGGATCTCTACATCGACAACCTGCGTCCGCACGTCGCCGACAAGCTCGGCGTCGGCAAGGAAGCCGTCGAGGCGCTCAACGCGTCGCTGATCCGTCTGTCGATCACGGGCTATGGCCCCGACGGCGATGCCGCGCGCGAACCGGTCTTCGACGCCCTCGTGCAAGGGCGAACGGGCCTGATCGCGTACGAGGCGGCAGGCGGCGTTCCGAAGGCGACCAACAGTTTCATGGTGGACAAACTCGCGGCCAGCTTCGTTTGCCAGCTGGCGCTGGCCGGCCTGCTCGCGCGCGGTCGCAGCGGCAAGGGCGTGTACATTCAGACGTCGATGCTCGACATGGTTTCGTACTTCAATTTCCCGGACATGTTCCAGCATCGGACCTATCTGGATGACGATTCGGCCTGGCGCACGCCGCCGCAGCCCGTCATGGCGACGCGAGACGGCTATATCGTGTTGTCGCCCGTGTCGGGCAAGCAACTGGCGAAGACGCTCGAAGCGATCGGACATCCGGAATGGAAAGACGAACTGCGCGCGATCCCCGACAAGGCGGAAATGACCAGCACGTTTTTCCGGCGTATTGCCGCGCCGCTGAAGGAGCGCGGCAGCGCTGAATGGCTCGCGATGTTCCGCGAGATGGATGTACCATGCGGCCCGGTGAACGATCCGAACCAACATCTCGACGATCCGCAGGTGCTGCACAACCAGCTCTACTCGACGCTCGACACGCCATTGGGGCCGATACGTTCAGTGCGCTACCCGGGTGTCTTCGACGGCCACCTGCTCACCGCGCGTTTTCCTGCGCCGGGCTTGGGCGAGCATGATGGGCAAACGTCCTGGGGAGCGGCGCAATGAGCTCGTTGTCCCGGTGGCGCCGCAACGAGCGTTCGGCCTGTTCTGCGCGAGCCGTTGCCGTGGTGGCCGGCGCGGGCCTGAATATGCTGGTCAACACGGGACCCGTGTTGTTGTTCAGCTTCGGTGTGTTCGTCAAGCCGATCGTCGCCGATACGGGTTGGTCGCGCACGAGCATCAGTTCCGCCGTGCTCTATGGGCAGGTCCTGCTGGCGCTGTGCGGACCGCTGACCGGGTTCGCGGTGGATCGCTTCGGCGCGAGACAGGTCGCGCGTTTTGCGGGGCCGCTGCTCGGGCTGGGTCTGGCAATGGTCGGGCTGCTGTCGAACAGCGCCAACAGTTTCGTGCTGTTCTTTGCGCTGAGTTTTCTGCTCGGCGCGGCTCAGGTGCCGGTGACTTACGTCAAGGCCGTCGCCGGCTGGTACGACGCACACCTGGGAATTGCGCTCGGCTTTGCGTTGATGCTCAGCGGTCTCGGCGTGGCGGTGCTGCCGCCTTTGTCGGCCGCGTTGATCGAGGCGGTCGGCTGGCGGACTGCGTACCTGAGTCTCGCGGGATTCGTCTGGCTGGTCAGCGTACCTTCCGTGCAGTGGCTGTTGCATGAGCCACCCAGGGAGGCTCGCCTGGGCGCGGCGGCGGTGCACGCCACCGCGCGCGCCGACGTCCTGGAAGCGCCCTCGGGCGTGACCTTGCGAGCGGCCTTGCGCACGCGCGCGTTCTGGCTGATGGCGCTCGGCTTCTTCCTGATTTCGGTCGTGGTCGGGGCAGGCACGTGGGTGCTTCCCGTCGTGCTGTCGGACTATGGTTTGAAGGCGCAGCAAGGCGCGTTCGTGATGACGATCGTAGGGGCGGCGATGATGGTTGGCCGCCTTGGCTTCGGCGCGCTGCTCGACCGGTTTTTCGCCCCGCGGATCACAGCGGCCGTGTTCGTTGGCGCGGCGCTGGGGTATCTCTGCCTGGTTGCCGGAATTTCCGCATGGACAGTGCCCGTCGCGGCGATCCTGATCGGCTTCACGCTCGGCTCGGAAGTCGACGCGCTCGCTTATATGGCATCGCGTATATTCGGGCGGCGGCATCTGGGCGCGATCTATGGATCGTTGATGTTCTGCTTCAGCGTGGGGCTCGGCTGTGGTCCCGCGCTGTTCGCGCAGCTTTATGATCGCACCGGTGGCTACCAGGCCGCCTTTTGGGCTGCCGCGCTCTTTGCGTTGATTGCTGCGCTGGCGGTGTGTGGTTTGCGGGAGCGTGACCTGCGGTTTGGCGCCTGAGCCTTTCCAATACCGGCTCAATTCAGTGCGCCGGTCGATGTTTTGATTTTCGGGGAGCCGGAGAAGTTCGGGACGAGATAGCGGGCCTACACTGCGCTGCGTGGGCGGAATAGCATCGCTACTGCGAAAACCACAGGGACTTTGGTGAACAGCTTGAAAAGTTTTCACGATTCCGGGGAATCACCAGTGTGATTGTCATTCCAATAGCGCGTCCAGCTGACTTTGAACAATAAGCGAGCGTTCCAGCGGATAAGCCACTGCTGCGCCAGTCTCGACCGAATTTTCAAAATCAAGCAACATGCGCTCATACTGTTCCTGGGTCCTACCGTAATGTTCAACGTGCAGGTGATCGTCTCCATCGATGTGCCTGATCACGCTCGCGTCGTGGTAGTTGCTGGTGGTGAACGGTGCCGTCATTTCGATCCAGCCTCTGTCTCCATGGAAAACCATCGACTGCCTGCGGCCCATCAGCGTGCTACAGAATGACTGGAGCTTGAAGTCGCCGAAATCAATGACACAGTCGGAGGCGGTGTCGGTTCCCGACGCCGCACTGAAGCTCAGATCACCTTGTGCACTTACCGGGTCCCGCCCGGTTGCGAATGCCGTCCCAATGATGGGATACATGCCGACATCGCGGAGACTTCCACCGCCGAGCGACAGGTTATTGCGGATCGATGCCGGGTCCGCACGAAAATAGGTAAACGCGCCTCCTACCCGCCGAATATCACCGATTTCACCCGAGCAGATCGCCCGACGCACGCTCGCCCATTGCGGGTGATGGACGATCATGATTGCCTCCGCACAGATCAAGCCGCTGCGATCACGTTCTTCAATCAGCTGTCGTACCTCGGAGGCATGCATGCAGATCGGTTTTTCGCAAAGAACATGTTTCCCAGCCCGGAGCGCTGCAACGGTCCACGGGAAATGCAACGCGTTCGGAACCGGGACATACACTGCGTCCACCTCAGGATGCGAAAGGACGTCGTTATAGTTGTCGGTCACGTGACTTACCGCATGCTTACGAGCAAGTAGCGTGGCTTTTTCGATGTCTCTACTCGCGACAACGGGGACCCGACTACCTATCCGCCGAAGCGAGGGTAGGATGACCGAATCCGCAATGGTCGCTGCGCCGAGTATGCCCCACCGAAGGCCAACCCTTTGATCGTGCTGGCCCGCCTGGTCGATTGTTCGCATCATCATTCAACGGGAAAAAAGCATTCTGAAATGGATGGACGACAGCTTCAGTAGCGCCCTGACGTGGTGGGCCACTGTAGCGTTTGCTCTGATGTACGGCACTGTCGTCGCGGTTTTTAACGGTGGCCAGCAATTGCGACGGTCAGAACCGATGGCGCATCGCGAGCCTGATCGCGACCTGCCGCGGCGTTGACGAGTCGCCCAGATTGCCGATATTCGCGACGGCGGCGCCGCCGGTCGAGGACACGCCGGACGCCTTCTGGACAGACGCCTCCGCGTAAAAGTCTGTCCGTTTCGACAGGAAATAGTCCGCCAGCGCGGCCAGCTGATTAAAGTGCTGATTGCCGACAGTGCCACCCGTGCCGTTGTCGACCGCATTGCCTTTCGTGTATGTATAGCCAAGTCCAGCGTAGAACGCCGGCGTGAACTGATACTTGATGCCCGCTTCAGCCGTGTTGAACTTCGCGCTATTACCGCGGAGTGCTGTAATGTTTCCGTACTCGACATTCGAGTAACCGATATTCATGATCGCGCCACCCATCGTATAGGTTGCGCCCGCAGCAATGACCTGATACGAACTCGCACTGACATAGCCGCTATTCAGCACGCCGCTCAACTGAGTGGCGCCATTCGGGTTCCCGGTGAAGAAGCCGGTGCTGCCCGCCGCGCCCGTAGGATTCTTGAAGTATTCATAAGCCGCGCCGAGTGCGAGCGAGCCATTCGTGTACGCGACCCCTGCGTTGTATCCGCTGCCGCCAGTGATGTTGCCTGCCTGTCCGCCGAGGCTCCATTCCCCGCCGAACGTCAGCCCGTGATAGTTGGCGCTGGCGTACCGGATCGTGTTGTTCAGACGCAGGGAATTGTTCGTGTTATCGAGGTCGCCGGGATGAGCGAAAGCGGCGCTGCCGAGATAACCCAGCGTTGTCACGGGCTGGACGTACCAGAAGGTCGAGTCGTATTGACGACCGAGGGTGATCGCGCCGAACGTCGCACTGGAAATCCCAACGAACGCCTGGCGACCGAACTCCGCACCGCCTTGTGCGAGCGCGCCGTTGTTCAGGTTGACACCCGACTCAAGGGTAAAGATGGCGGCCAGCCCGCCGCCCAGATCTTCCGATCCTTTCAGACCCCAGCGGCTGCCGTTGATGCCGTTCGTCGAGTCGAGCGTCCACTGACGCCCACCCACGTTGCGGCCATTCACGACGTTCTTGTTGTTGTTCACGAACTGCAGTCCTTCGTCGATCAGCCCATACAGGGTCACCGAGGTTTGCGCATGTGCGTAAGTGGCGCACAGCAACGTTAAGGCAGCGGTTAGCGCGTGCTTCTTCATGTCTCCAATCTCCTGATTATCGTTGTCGCGACGGGCGATGTCCGGTTGTAGACACCGGTGGTGCAGGCGTTTTAAAAGTTGGAAAACTATTCTAGAAAATGTTTCCAAGAATTATAAGGCGGCTCGCTCGCCGGGATGCAAGCGATTTTTCACCAGGGCTTGTACCGACCCGTTGCGACGGCAGGACATGTGTCGAAGTGTTGACGAATGGTTTTCGTTGCCCTAATCTGAAAAAGCTTTCTGGAAAAGATTTCCAACTAAAACGGAGACAGGCATGCATCTGGGTACGGCAGCTCAGGCCGCTCGACTGATTGGCGATGGCGACACGGTATTGATCACGGGCTCCGGCTCCGGCATGGCGGTGCCCGAGGCCCTACTCGCTGCAATCGAGCGGCGCTTCAAGGAAGAAGGAGCACCGCGCAAAATCACGGCGATTCATCCGGTCGGTCTCGGAAATCGTGGTAACGAGCTGGGTGCGAGCCACTTTGCACATGAGGGGCTGCTCAAGCGCGTGGTTTGCGGGACGATCGTCGACGCACCGCCGATCGCGAAACTGGCCATGGCCAATCGCATCGAGGCGTACACGTTGCCGCAGGGCGTGCTCTCGCAACTCATCCGCGAAATTGCGGGCGGGCGGCCGGGTCTGACGACCCATGTCGGATTGAACACCTTCGTCGACCCGCGTCATCAGGGCGGCAAACAGAGTTCGATTGCAACTGAAGACCTGGTCGAACTGGTCGAACGTGACGGGCGCGAGTGGCTGTTCTACAAGTCGTTCAAACCGGATGTGGCGTTGTTGCGCGGCACGACTGCTGACGAGGACGGCAATATCTCGCACGAGCACGAAGCAATTTTTGGTGAAATGCTGTCGATGGCCCAGGCCGTGCGGCGCTGCGGCGGCGTGGTGATCGTCCAGGTCAAGCGGCTTGCAAAGCGTGGCACGCTGCCCGCGAAAAGCGTCAAGATTCCCGGCAATCTGGTGGATTTCGTCGTTGTGGAACCGAACCAGATGCAGACCTACCAGACTTTTTACGACCCCTCGTTTGCCGGTGAACTGAAGACGCCGCTCACGACGTTTCCTGAGTTGCCGCTTGACGAACGCGGCGTGATCGCACGGCGCGCTGCGCTGGAGTTGAGGCGCGGCGCGGTCTGCAATATCGGCTCAGGCGTATGTACGGGTATCGGTCTGGTTGCCGCGCGGGAAGATGTTCTGGATCTCGTCACCCTG
This sequence comes from Paraburkholderia sp. PREW-6R, assembly GCF_039621805.1. Classification (NCBI taxonomy): domain Bacteria; kingdom Pseudomonadati; phylum Pseudomonadota; class Betaproteobacteria; order Burkholderiales; family Burkholderiaceae; genus Paraburkholderia; species Paraburkholderia sp. PREW-6R. The sequence continues at coordinate 318,203 of NZ_CP155075.1, forward strand.
ACCAATGAGCAAGGTCTGACCGGTGGCGCGCCTGCCAATGGACTCGATGCAGGCGCGGCGCGCAACTATGCAGCCATCGTCGACCAGCCCTATCAATTCGACTTCTATGACGGCGGTGGGATCGACATCGCGTTCCTCTCCTGCGTCGAAATCGACCGTACTGGTAACGTCAATATCACGCGCTTCGCCGATCGCCTGGTCGGCGTCGGCGGCTTCATCAACATTAGCCAGAACGCCAAGAAGATGGTGTTCGGCGGCTCGTTCACCGCAGGCGGTCTGACGGTTGCGGTCGAGAACGGCGCATTGAAGATTGTCGAGGAAGGGCGTCATTCGAAGTTCGTCGAATCGCTCGCGCAGATATCGTTCAGCTCGAAAAATGCACGCGAAGCGGGGCAGACCGTCCTCTATGTCACGGAGCGGGCCGTCTTTTCGCTCCTGCGCGATGGCTTGACGCTGATTGAGATTGCACCCGGCATCGATCTGCAAAAGGATGTACTCGACCGTATTCCATTCGGGATCGACGTGGCGCCCGATCTGAAAACAATGCCCGCCGAAGTCTTTTCCAATGGATCGCTCGGTTTGCAGGCGCGACTCAAAAGCGAGCCATTGCCGATGCATCCCAAAGTCAAAGCGCTGCTGAACGACCAATAGACAAGACAAGGAGACAGACGTGAACCAACCGGCAACGGCGCACGCAAAGCGGCGCTGGTATCAGGAAATCAATCGCGCGCAATGGCTGACGCTCGCAGGAGCGTGGTGCCTTTGGGCACTCGACGCCGTTGACTTTCTGTTGATCACCTTCGTGTTGATCGACATTGCAAAAAGCTTCGATGTGACGCTGCACACGGCTTCGCTGCTGATTCTCGCGACCTTCGGCGTGCGCTGGCTTGGCGGCATGCTGTTCGGCAATTTGAGCGATCGCATCGGCCGCAAGATACCCATGCTGATTGCGCTGGTGTGGTTCACCGCGGGTGCTGCGTTCACCGGCCTTGCGTGGAGTTTCGCGGCGGTGTTTGTATTCCGGCTGTTGCTCGGTTTCGGCATGGCTCCGATCCTGACGCTCGGTTCGACGATGATCGCCGAAGTATGGCCGGAGAAATACCGCGCGATCGGAATCGGCATTCTCGACACCGGCTGGGGTTTTGGCAGCGTGCTCGCGGCAACGCTTTACGGTTTGATCTATCCGCACTTCGGCTGGCGCCCGCTGTTTTTCGCGGGGATCATTCCCGGCGTGCTCGTGGGACTGTATATCTGGCGTTTCGTGCCCGAATCTCCGGTGTGGCTGAAGGCGCGCGAGAAAGGTCTTGTGTCGAAGCGCAAATCGCCGGCCGCCACGCTGTTTCGCGAGCATCTGAAACTCGTGCTCGTGCTGAGTCTCGTGCAATTCCTGCTGCAATTCGGCTCGTGGCCACTGCAGGGTCTGCTTGCGACTTATCTGCGCGAATTGCATATGCCGCCGGCGTCGGTGAGCATGATTACCAGCGCGGGTGCGATCGGGCAGATCTGCGGGTTCTTCTGCTCGGGCTTCATCGCTGAGCGCATTGGCCGCAAGAACGCCATTGCACTGATGCTCGCGATCGGCTGCTGTTGCGTATTCGCACTCGTCAATCTCGCGCCGGTCTCGATCGCGCTCGGCTGCACGTTCGCTTTCCTGTCGGGCTTCTGGATCGTCGGTGCATCCGGTATCTATCCGACGATCCTCGCCGAGAATCTGCCGTCCAACGTGCGCGCAACCGGCGTCGGACTCATGTACAACATCGGCGTGATCGGCGGCGGCATCGCGCCATTCATCGTGCTGGCTTCGCTGGACTATTTCAAAGTGGCATTGCCGAGAGGGATGTTCTTCTACACGCTGCTCGGCGACGTGCTCGGCGTACTGATTATCTTTCTGGCCACGCGCGAAACGCGCGGCATCCCGATCGAACATGCGGGCGCGCAGGACGACGGGCTTGCGCAATCACAACAGGAGGGCATTCGCCGTGATGCTTGGTAACGCAGCGCTTGCATTCTGGAACGGCATCGCGCCCGGTGGCGATGCGGAATTCCTCGCATGGCATGTGTCGGAACATATCCCCGAGCGTGTTGGCCTGCCTGGTTTTCTGCGCGGCCGTCGCTACGTCGCGAGTCGCGGCTCGCCTCGTTATTTCAACTTCTACGAGACTCAATCGCTCGATGTGCTCGAATCGCCGGTTTATCGGGACCGGCTCGATCACCCGACGCCGTGGACCACACGGGTAGTCTCCACTTTTGTCGACACCTCGCGAACGATGTGCCGCGTCGCACACACTCGTGGTATTGGCGAAGGCGCGTGGATGCAGACAATCCGCTTTGCGTTTCCGTCCGTCGCGCGCGATAAGGCGATCAGCACGCTGATCGGAATACTCGACGCTTTGCCGGCGCGCACTGCCCTCGTTGGCGCGCATCTGCTAGACGGGGTGCAGCGCGAAACGAAGCCGACGCGCGAACTCGAATTGCGCGGCACGCCCGATGCACAGATCGACGGCGTGCTGCTGATCGAAGCCGCAGATGAAGCGACGCTCGATGCACTCGGCGAGCATGAGCTCGCCGACGATTCGTTGCATCAGGCAGGCGTCAGCGCGATCACGCGCGGCAATTACCAGCTTCAATATAGCCTCAGCGCCTCGCGCTAACATTCATCACCAGGAAATCGCATGAAACTCTTTCGCTTTGGTCCCGTGGGTGCAGAAAAGCCGGGTGTCGTCGACAGGAACGGTACGCATCGTGATCTGTCTTCCGTGATCGCCGATATCAACCCCGCGACGATCGCTGCAGGCCTCGAAAGCAAACTCGCGCGCCTCGATCTGACCACGCTGCCAGAAGTACCGGATGGCACACGTTTCGGCCCGTGCATTGCGCAGCCCGGCAACTTTCTGGCGATCGGTCTGAACTACGTCGAGCATGCAAAAGAGACTAACGCGCCGCTGCCGCAGGAACCGATTCTGTTCAATAAGGCGCCGAGCTGTATCGTGGGTCCGGACGACGATATCGTCTTGCCGCGTGGCTCGGAAAAGACCGATTGGGAAGTGGAGCTTGCGTTTGTGATCGGCAAACGCGCCCATTACGTCAGCGAGGCCGACGCGCTGTCGTACGTGCTCGGCTATTGCGTGTGCAACGACGTTTCGGAGCGCGCATTCCAGCTGGAACGCGGTGGCCAGTGGATGAAAGGAAAATGTGCGCCATCGTTCGGTCCGATCGGTCCGTATCTCGTCACCGCCGAAGAAATCCCCGATCCGCAGAAACTGCCGCTCTGGCTTGAGGTGAATGGAGAGCGCGTGCAGAACAGCGACACGAGCGACATGATTTTTTCGATCCGCACCATCGTGTCGTACGTGAGCCAATTCGTCGTGTTGATGCCGGGCGATCTCATTACCACGGGCACGCCGCCGGGAGTTGGCCTCGGCATGAAACCGGAGCGCTATCTGAAGCGTGGGGACACGGTTCGCCTGAGCGTCGAAGGACTGGGCACGCAGACCCAGCGTGTCGCATGAATACGGCATCCTCCGTTCAGGTGAGCGGCGCGACGGCGCTGTACGTTATCGTTGGCGATCCGGTTTCGCAGGTGCGTTCGCCGCAGATAGTGAATGCGTTGTTCGCGCAGGCGCAGATCGACGCGCTGCTGGTACCGATGCACGTTTCACGCGACCGCTTTGCCGAGACGATGCGCGCGCTGATGGCAATCGGTAATCTGCGCGGTATCGTGATCACGGTGCCGTTCAAGGTCGATGCGATGTCGTTCGTCAGCCATGTATTGCCTGGCGCGCAAGCGGCGGGCGCGTTGAATGCGATGCGCCGCCTGCCGGATAACGGATGGGAAGGCGACATGTTCGACGGCGCCGGTCTCGTGCGCGCGCTCGACGATGCCGGTCATCCGCCGGCCGGCAAGCGTGTGCTGCTGGTCGGCGCGGGCGGCGCCGGACGCGCGATCGCAATCGCACTTGCGCAAAGCGGTGTGCGCGAGATAGCGTTGAGCGATCTGGACGGCCCACGCGTCCGGCAGGTCGTCGAGGCGGTGTCCAACGCAGCGCCCGCGTGCGTATGTCGAGCGTCCGAACCGACGTTCGACGGCCATGACCTCGTCGTCAACGCGACGCCGCTCGGGATGAAGCCCGACGACGCATTACCCATCGACATCGCCGGCATGAACGCGCAGCATGTGCTTTTCGACATTGTGCCGAAACCCGACGTGACGGCGCTCATGCGCGCCGCGCAATCACAAGGCGTGACGACGATTGGCGGCAAGCGCATGATTGAAGGGCAGGCTCGCGCGCTGGCCGGATTCTTTGGGCATCGTGTATGAACGCGGCCCGGTGCGAACATTCAATTCACATGTAATGAGTAGGTAAACGTATGAGCGTCGCGTTAGAACGTGGCATGGCCATCCTTGAGTTGCTGTCGACCGACCGCAATGGCATGCAGTTGAGCCGGCTTTCAGAAGCACTGGATATTCCGGTCAGCGCCACGCACCGGTTGCTGACCAGCCTGATCGACATGGGTTATGTGCATCAGACACGGGAGATGGGGCAGTATTGCCTGTCACTGAAGTCGGTGTCGCTCGGCATCCGTTTCGTGTCGAAGAACAATCTGATCGACCTCGCGCGCCCGCTGATGGACGAGCTCGCGAGCGTTTCGGGTGAACTGTCGCGCCTCGGTCTGATCGACGGCGAGCGACTGGTGTGGGTGTCCAAGTCGCTGGGCACGCGGGTGGGTCTGCGCTACGACCCTGACAACGGCGCGGAAGCCCCGCTGTTCTGCTCGGCGTCCGGGCTGGTCTGGCTGGCGACGATGAGCGACGAAGAAGCCCTCGCGCGAGTGATGAAAACCGGTTTTGGCCGGGACGAGGATCATGGCCCGAACGCACCGCGTACGCCGGAGGAATTTCTGAAACAGTTGCGCCGTGCACGTGCGAACGGCTACGCAACGGTGACCAACAGTGTCGAGGCGGCCACTTCAGCGATGGCCGCATTGATCCGTGGTAACGACGACGAGCCGATCGGCGTGCTCACGATTGCCGGGCCGATGTTCCGCTTGACCGCGAAGCGCATGCAGGAACTCGCGCCGTTGCTGATGCGTGCAACGGCGGCATTGTCGGAAGTCAATGCCCCCACGTTCGCCATGCCGCCGGCGCATCTGCACGGGTGAACGCATTCAATGTCCTCTAACGGGAAGGAGATCCAGCAATGAGCGACCCTGTCGCCAGTGACACGCGGCGTCTGCTGAAGCCAGGCCTTTACGGGTTGAACGACATCGAGACCGGCGATTACTACCTCACCGCCGGCGTCACCGTGACCGAAACGCATGTCGTTAATTTCGCGGGCGTCTCGGGCGACCACTACGACATTCACGTCGACGACGTCGCCGCCCAGGAGGCCGGCTTTCCTGGGCGCATCGCGCACGGCCTGCTCGGTTTGTCGCTTGCCGACGGACTGAAGACGCGTTGCCCGGTGCTGCTCAAAGGGCTCGCGACACTGGGCTGGAACTGGTCGTTTCGCGCGCCGTTGATGATCGGCGATCGCATTCATGTCGATATCGAGGTCATCGGCAAGCGTCTGACCCGGCGGCCCGATCGGGGGATCGCGACGTTGCGCCTGAAGGTGCTGAACCAGCGCGGCGATGTCGTGCAGGAAGGCGAGACGCTGATGATGATGCCGACTACGCTCGCGTGAGGGAATCACTCGTCATGCGCGATTTTTCATACAGTCTCGAACACTTTGCCCTCAATACCGCGACGCTCAGGCAATGGCCGCTGGAGCGCATCATCGAAAGCTGCGCGCGTCGCGGTATTCGCGCGATAACACCGTGGCATGCCGACGTGGAGCGCGTTGGTGTGGCACAAACGAAACGCCTGCTGCGCGAGGCGCAGATCGAGTTGTGCGGTTATTGCCGCGGCGGTCTGTTTCCGGTCGCGCAGGCCAGCGAGCGTGATGCGGTTTTCGTGCGTAACCGGCGCGTACTCGACGCCGCGCGCGAACTGGATGCGCCGTGCGTGGTCCTCGTCGTGGGCGGCTTGCCGGGAGCGATGGAGGGCGAACCGCAAAGCCGCGATCTGGCCGGCGCGCGCGAGCAGGTGAAGGACGGCATTGCACGCATACTCGACTACGCGAAGTCGCTTCGCATGCCGCTCGCGATCGAGCCGCTGCATCCCATGTACGCTGCCGATCGCGCCTGTGTGAATACGCTCGAACATGCGCTCGATCTCTGCGACGAAATCGACCCGTCGATGCAAGGCGATCTTGGCGTCGCGGTGGATTGTTATCACGTGTGGTGGGACCCGAAAGTCGACGCGCAGATTGCGCGTGCCGGTAAGCAACGGCTGCTTGGCTTTCACGTTTGCGACTGGCTCGTGCCGACTCGCGACATGCTCAATGATCGCGGCATGATGGGCGACGGCGTGATCGACATTGCGCGGTTGCGCGGTCAGGTTGAACTGGCGGGCTTCGACGGGTTTATCGAAGTCGAAATTTTTTCGAGCGACAACTGGTGGAAGCGCGACGGTGACGACGTGCTGGACACCTGTGTCGCACGTTATCGAACTGTGGTGTAAAGGAGTGAAAGCATGGAGCAGTCAGGGCTCGATTTCGTGGAAGTCGGTCAACGCTATACCTTCGGCAAGACCGTGTCGGAAACCGATGTGATGCTGTTTGCCGGCATAACGGGCGATTTCAGCCCGACCCATGTCAACGAACAGTACGCGCGCGAAAAGTCCAATCTCGGCGGACGCATCGCGCATGGCGCACTCATGGTGGGCTATATGTCGACTGCGTCTACGCTGTCTATCGAACACGTGATTCACAAGGACAATCTCAGCGATTTCCCTGTCTCGTCGGGCTACGACAAGCTGCGTTTTCTGAAACCGGTTGCGCTCGGCGATACGATCACCGTCGTTTATGAGGTGATCAGAATCGACAGGGAAAAAGGCCGCAGCATCGCGAAGAACGAAGTCTTCAACCAGCGCGGGGAACTCGTCGCAGTCGGCGAACACGTTATGCGCTGGGCGAAGAAACTGAAGGGCGACTGAACAGGCAGAAGGCGCCTGACGGCGTATTGCAGCGGACCACCGGACGACATCATGCAGATCATCACGGCAGAAGAAGCCGCCTCGCTCGTGAGAGACGGCGACACGGTACTCATTAGCGGATCGGGGGGCGGCCATGCCGTGCCCGACGCGCTGGTAGCGGCAGTCGGGAACCGCTTCAGACGCGAAGGTGCGCCGCGCGGCATCACTTCGATGAGCATCGTCGGAGTTGGCGATCGCGAGGACCTGGGTGCGAGCCACCTCGCACAGGAAGGGTTGCTGCGGCGCGCGATTACAAGTGCGCTGGTCGATTCACCCGGTCTCGTGGCACTCGCGGCAGAGGACAAGATCGAGGCCTATACGCTGCCGCAAGGCGTGATGTCGCAACTGATGCGCGAGATGGCTGCAGGGCGCCCCGGCCTGATTACGAAAACGGGCCTGCATACCTTTGTCGATCCGCGGCAGCAGGGTGCGCGGCAAAGTCCGCGTACGCCGGCTGATTTTGTCGAGGTGATAGAACTCGACGGCGAGGAATATCTGCGGTTCAAGCCGCTGCCGTTGAACGTGACCTTCATTCGCGGCACGACCGCCGACGAAGACGGCAACGTGACGATGGAAGAGGAAGCCGTGCTGGGTGAGATGCTGGCTATGGCGCAGGCCACGCGCCGCGCGGGTGGCGTCGTGGTTGCGCAGGTCAAGCGCGTCGCGCGGCGTGAGACCTTGCCGCCCAAGCAGGTGAAGGTGCCGGGCATTCTGGTCGACTTCGTCGTGGTTGTGCCGGATCAGCCGCAGACTTACGCGACATCGTACGATCCCAGCTACGCGGGTGAATTGCGCGTGCCGTTATCGGAGATCAAGCCGTTGCCGTTCGGCCCGCGCAAGGTGATCGTGCGGCGCGCGGCGCTCGAACTCTACCCCGGCGCGGTGTGTAATCTTGGCGCGGGCGTCTCGACCGGGTTGTCGACGATTGCTGCTGAAGAAGGTTTGCTCGACGCGGTCGTGCTGACGAATGAGCAGGGTATTATCGGCGGCGCGCCGTTGACCGGCCGGGATTCGGGCGGTGGCCAGAATTTCGCCGCGATGATCGAGCAGCCGTCGCAATTCGACTTCTATGATGGTGGCGGACTCGACCTCGCGTTTCTGTCGTTCGCGGAAGTCGACGCGCAAGGCAATGTCAACATCAGCCGTTTCGGCGACAAGATCATCGGGGTCGGCGGCTTCATCAACATCAGTCAGAACGCGAAGTGCGTGATATTCAGCGGCACGCTGACGGCAGGCGGCCTCGACGTCGGTTGGGAAGGTGGACGGACCGTGATCCGCAGTGAAGGGCGGCACCGGAAATTCGTCGAAACGATCGAGCAGATCTGTTATAGCGCGGCGTTCGCGCGCGAGCGCGGGCAGACTGCGTTGTATCTGACTGAGCGTGCCGTATTCCGGCTCGGCGACCAAGGCCTCGAGTTGATTGAAATTGCACCGGGTGTCGATGTGGAGCGCGACGTGATCGGGCAGATGGCGTTTCGCCCACACGTCGCAAAGGATCTGAAAACGATGGATGCGCGTCTGTTCGATCCGCAGCCGCTTCATATTCGCGATGAAATCGCGGCGCGCGGGCGCCGCTATCGTTCGGAACGTGTTGCACAGTGGTATGCCACGCGCAGCGTAGGCGCGTGATCGAATGCGTGCGCGCTGATGATTCGCCCGGGACCGGTAAACGCACTTCACCTCGTGATCTTAAGCCCGGTCAGCGTTCACGCCTTTCACCGCTGTCTCCGCTTCTGACGCTGTCTGCATAGCGCTTTGGCGGCAGCCCCATCACCCGTTTGAACGCCGCGCTAAAAGAGCTTTCCGACTCGTAGCCGAGGTCTTGCGCCACTTTCGACACCCGTATTCCGGGTTCGGCGAGCCTCCTCGCAGCCATCAGCATGCGCACATGAGACAGGTAATCCATGGGCGCCTTGCCTACCGTGGTCCTGAAACGTATCGCGAACGCGGTGCGGGACATGGCACTGGCGCTTGCCAGGGAAGCCACGGTCCATCGCCGGGATGGATCGTTGTGCATGACAGAGATCGCGACGCCCATCCTCGGATCGGCTAACGCATACAACCAGCCGGCTCGCACATTGGAAAACTCGGACAGGTGAAACCGCAAGATCTTGACGAGCGCGATGTGTGCCAGATGATCGACGACAACTTCATTGCCCGGTTGACCCGATTGAAGCTCGTCAATCATCTGCCCGATTGCCTGTCGAAGCGCCGCCTTCGCGGCGGGATCGTGTACACGCACGACGGGGTCCAGAACGCTGAGAAGAAAAAGCGCGAACCCCGCCTCGAATTCGAAGTGGGCGGCAAACATCAGGCACCGACCGCCGCCGTTATAGGCTGCGACTGACCCGTTCGACCTGCCATCGAAGACCACTGCAGCATCTATGGGCGGCAGATCGAGGTCGCTGGTCAGCTGGAATGGGCGGCCGCGCGGGAGCACGACGCAGTCGCCCGCGCGCAGGCAAACGGCTTCGGCTTCCCCGTCGACCTTCAGCCAGCACTCCCCAGACTCCAAGTAGTAGAGGTAGGCACCTTCGTGGGCCGGAAACCGGATGCCGATGTCTCCGCCCACGTCCGTCGCGCCGACGTAGACGCTGCGCGGTCTGGACTGTCGAATGATTTCTGAAAGCGGATCCATCAATATTCTGAACGAACAGAGAAGAATTTTGAAGGAAGCATCATAGATCAACTGAACGTTGCTCTTTACAGTTCATCCATGGATGCAGGTCTCGATCGATGTCGAAGTGCGCAGACCGGTACATCAATTAACCTGTTCAGGATGAGAAACTTGATGCCCAACCCGTCTAATCAGGCCGCATGGATCAACGGCAAAGGTCAGCCGCTCGTCGTAGCCGCAGCGCCTATTCTTCAGCTTGGCGCCCACGAAATTCTGGTTCGCAATCGCGCGATCGCTGTAAATCCGTTCGACGGCGTTGTGCAGACGCTCGGGAGCATGGTCACGCCCTGGGTCGCCTATCCGGCCATCCTGGGATCGGACGTCGCCGGCGAGGTCGTCGCGGTCGGAGCATCGGTGACGTGTTTCAAGCCTGGCGATCGGGTGCTCGGGTTGGCGCTGGGCATCGACAGGCTTGCCAACCGGGCGGCTGAGGGGGCCTTTCAACAATACGTGATTCTGCGGCAGGACGCGGCGACCGCATTGCCGGACAGGATAAGCTTCGAGCAGGCTGCTGTACTGCCTCTCGCGGTCGCCACGGCGGCTTGCGGGCTGTTTCTGGACGACCAGCTTGCCCTGCAGACTCCGTCGATCGGGCAGCCCGTTCCGACCGGGAAGACCGTTCTGATCTGGGGAGGTTCTACCAGCGTCGGGAGTTGTGCGATTCAACTCGCCGCGGCTGCGGGCTATGAGGTCGTTACGACAGCGTCACCGAAAAATTTTGAGTACGTCAAAGGGCTCGGTGCGAGCCAGGTTTTCGATTACAACGACGCGCAGGTCGTCCCGGCAATGGTGAAGTATCTGGGCGCGCACGAGATGGTTGGCGCCTTGGCGATCGGCGCTGGATCGGGAACGTTGTGCATCGATATTCTGAGCCAGTGCAAGGGACGACGGATTGTCGCGATGGCCAGCGCGCCATTGCCGATCGACGACGCGCCCCTTACCCGTCAGTTCGTCTGGAAGTTGACTCACCTTCCGCGGCTTGCCGCAAGCTTTCTGGGCCTCGCAATTCGCGCCCGTTTCAGAGCTGTCGCTACACGATCGATCTGGGGCACTGCGCTCATGAGAGGCACGCTGGGTAAAACGATCTTCAACGATTTTTTGGGCCCGGCGTTGGCCAGTGGCCGGATCGTTCCAGCGCCTCAGCCGCTCGTCGCGGGTCATTCCCTGGAAGCCATACCGCACGCGATGGCGCTTCTTCGACGCGGCGTATCGGCAAGAAAGGTTGTCGTGTTGCTCTGACGTTGGGGGGCGGGCGAGGCAGCGCTAACCGGCGCGCATGAGGCAGCGACTGGCCGCATCCGCAGAGCACTCGATTCATAGAATCCCTGATGAAGCTTTGCTGCTCGATCTGCTTCTAACATCGTTCCGGACGAATCTAGAAGAAAGCACATGCTGGTGAACACGCCTGCGAGCCTTTATCAATTTCCGTGACATGAGTAGCGGACTTAAGACCTATCATCGTAACGAACAAATTAGCGACGTGGTCTACCGACTCCAGGCGCCCCAATGACAGTCCAGCGGCTTTTCACTTACTGCGGCGGTGCGGGACGGATATGTCTCTCTTGCATGCGCTGGTTGCTCGAAGCCTCTCTTGCCAAAATTACCTCAGTTTGAACCACGTATTTTTCATTGATGGTGACACCAAACTTATCGCGACGCACAAAAAATAAATACTGTGACGAGTAAGTAAGACACCGCTGCCGCAGGTGGCGAAACAACTTGGGCGATCGACGCATTTGGCTTGGGCGCGCCCGTCCGCCAGCTTGGCCGGTCGGGTCGCAAGCCGACAAGTGCTCAAGCAGCCGAGCGACTCACCCAAATAACCGTGCTCACTAAAAGCTCAGACAAACCGACTTGGTTTCCGTGTAACCGTCGATGGCTGCGCGCCCATGTTCGCGGCCAATCCCTGACTGCTTCATGCCGCCGAACGGCATCGCCGGGTCGATCACGTTGTGAGCATTGATCCACACCGTGCCCGCATCGATCCGGTCCGCGAGGCGCAGCGCGCGCGTGAAATCGTTGGTCCAGACGCTCGCGCCAAGACCGTAGACGCTGTCGTTGGCCTGACGGATCACGTCGTAGAGATCGTCGTAGGGCATGGCGATGATGACTGGACCAAAGACTTCCTCACGGACCAGCGTCATTGGTTGGCCCGATGTGTTGGCGAATACTGCCGGCGCAACAAAGTAGCCGCTCGACTCGTCGGGCCGGATCGGTGTGAGCAGTTTAGCGCCTTCGCGCTCGCCGGATTCAATGAGCCGCATCACACGCTCCTTGTGTCGCGCGGACACGAGCGGACCGATCTGCGCATCGGGGTCGAAGCCGGAGCCGAGCGTGGCTTTGCCCGCCACGTCCGCGACGCCCGCGACCACTTCGTCAAAGCGCTTCTTTGGCACGTAGAGACGCGAACCGGCAGTGCATACCTGGCCGCTATTGAGCAGAAAGCCCTGCGTCGCGCCCATTACGGCACGCTCGGTGTCGCAGTCGTCGAGCACGATCACCGGACTCTTGCCGCCGAGTTCAAGCGCCGCGCGCCGCACGTCAACCGCGCATCGCTGGGCGATGGCCTTGCCAGTAACGGTCGAGCCAGTAAAAGTGATCTTGTCTACGCCCGCATGCGCGACCAGCGCGGCCCCGGTCGCGCCGTTGCCCGTCACGACATTGAACACGCCGGCGGGAATGCCCGCTTCGAGCGCCAGTTCGGCGAGCCGTATTGCGGTGAGCGGCGTTTCCTCGGCGGGCTTGAGCACCACTGTGCAGCCCGTCGCCAGCGCGGGGGCGATCTTCCAGACCGCCATCATCATCGGGAAATTCCACGGCACGATCGCGCCGACCACGCCGACCGGTACCCGCTGTACCATCGCGCGGTAGCGCGTGCCCGGCGGCAGCGGGAACGATAGATCGACGGTATGGCCTTCGATCTTCGTCGCCCAGCCGGCCATGTAGCGCAGCCACTGTACGCTGCCCGCAACCTCCGCGCCAAGCGCGAGCGGCAGCGGCTTGCCTTGGTTCAGCGTTTCGAGGTGCGCGAGCCGTTCGGCATCGGCTTCGACCAGATCGGCGAATTTCAGCAGCAGCCGCTCGCGCACGGCGGGCAGCATGTCGCGCCACGCGCGTTCGTCGAATGCGCGACGCGCGGCTTTCACGGCGCGGTCGATGTCTTCTTCACCGGCGAGCGGCACCTGCGCGATCACTTCGCCACGCGCCGGATCATGGACCGCCGAGGTCTGTCCCGACGCCGCAGCCTGCCACTTTCCGTCGATTAGCATCTGCTGCCGGATCTGTCCTTTCGCGATCTCGATATGCTCTGCAAATTTCATACGGTTTTCTCCTGTTGTCGTTGGCGTTCGCCGCGTCGCGCGCGTCGGGGCTAGACGCCGAGATAGGCTTCGCGCACGGCGGGATCAGACATCAGCGCCTTTCCCGTGCCGCTGCCGACGATACTGCCTGTTTCGAGCACGTAGCCGCGATCGGCGATTGCGAGCGCGGCAACGGCGTTTTGTTCGACCAGCAAGATCGTCATTCCCTGCGCTTTGAGCCTGACCAGCACGTCGAGAATCTGATCGACGATCAGCGGTGCGAGACCCAGCGAAGGTTCGTCGAGCAACAACATGTGCGGTTTTGAAAGCAATGCGCGGCCGATCGCGAGCATCTGCTGCTGGCCGCCGGACAGCGCCGACGCTACACGCTTGCGCATCTGCGCGAGCACGGGAAACAGGGCGTAGATTTCGTCCAGATCGCGCTCGATGGCGGCTCGGCTATCGCGGCGCCGGTATGCGCCCAGTCGCAGATTGTTTTCCACCGTCAGCGGCTTGAACACCTGGCGGCCTTCCGGCGACTGCGCGATGCCAAGACCCACGCGCAGATGCGCCTTCACTTCGGAGATCGGCTGATCGTTCAAGAAAATCTGCCCGCCGCTTGACGGATGCACGCCGGACACGGTATGCAACAGCGTTGTCTTGCCCGCGCCGTTCGCGCCGATCAGTGCGACGATCTCACCGCGCGCGATGGTCATATCGACCTGTTTTAGCACGGTGACACGACCGTGCCGGCTGCTGAGTTTTTCAAGCCTGAGCATGATCAATGTCCTTTGCATGAGTGCCGAGGTACGCCTCGATCACGCGCGGATCGGCGCGAACTTCGGCTGGCGTTCCATGCAGCAGCGTGCGGCCCTGATTGAGTACCAGCACGCTGTCCGACATGCGCATCACCATCTTCATGTCGTGCTCGATCACGACGATGGTCACGCCGAGCGCGGCGATCTGCCGGACGATTTGCTCGATTTCCGCGGTTTCGACGCCATTGCAGCCCGCTGCGGGTTCGTCGAGCAGCATGACCGACGGCTCGGTAGCAAGCGCCCGCGCGATTTCAAGGCGCTTCAGCGAACCATACGACAGCGAGCCCGCGATGCTGTCGGCATGCCGAGCGAGGCCGACCTGATCGAGCATGCGCAGCGACGCGTCGCGGCTATGGCGGTTCTGGCCATGCACCGACGGCAAACCGAGCAGATCGGCGAGCCAGTGGCTGCGCTCCCAACGCTGGCGGCCGATCATCACGTTCTCGACCGCCGTTTGTCCCATGAACACCTGCAGGTTCTGGAATGTGCGCGACATACCCATGCGCGCGAGTTCGAACGGCGCTTTGCCCGTAATCAGGACGTCATCCAGAAACACCTGGCCCTGGCCGGGTTTGTACATCCCCGAAATCATGTTGAACAGGGTGGTCTTTCCCGCGCCGTTCGGTCCAATGATCGAAGTGATCTGGCCGCGTTCAACGCTGAACGACACATTGTCCACCGCGCGGATGCCGCCGAAGCTGATCGACAGATCTCTCACTCTCAGTAGCGCGCTCATTGCTGGTCTCCCGGAGTCGATGCGCGGTCCGATGGCTCGCCGTTCAGCGCGACGCGCGCGGGCGACCGATGCAACAGATGGGCGCCGATCCAGTCGGTCAGCGTCGGCACGATGCCGCGTCGCAAGCCGATCATCGCCAGCATGATGATCAGGCCGAGCACGATGTCCTGGTAGTCCGGAAACGATGCGAGCAGTTGCGGCAGCACGGTCAGGATCGCCGAACCGACGACCGCGCCGAGCGGTGTGGCAATACCGCCGATCACAGCCATCGCGAGAAACTGCACCGAGGTCATGAAGTTCGCGAGATCCGGCGTGATGAACCCGTTCATCAACGCGAGCGCGCTGCCTGCCAGCGACGCGTAGACAGCCGCAGTGACGAACACCTGACTCTTGCGGAGCGCGACGTCGACGCCCATGCTAGCGGCGGCGACTTCGCTTTCAAGAATGCCGCGCAGCGCGCGCCCGCTCGAACTGTCGCGCAACTGGATCGACAGCGCGATGCCCGCGAGCAGCAGGATCGCGGCGATCACGTACCATGCGGCCGGGCTAACGATTCGCGCACCACCTATCACGAGACGATGGACGTTGATGCCGTCCGGTCCGCCGGTCCAATCGATATTGGCCGCGATCACCAGTTCGACAAGCAGCGAGAAGCCGAGCGTCGCGATCGCCAGATAATGACCTTTCAGACGCAGGATCGGTTTGCCGATCAACCAGGCGAGCAGGGCGCTGGCGAGCGCGCCGATCAGGATTGCAGCCAGGACCGGTACGCCAAAACGGCCAGGTAATATCGCCATCGCGTAGGCGCCGATGCTGAAGAAGCCCGCGTGGCCGAGGCTGATCTGGCCTGCCATACCCATCAGCAGATGCAGGCCGATGGCGGCGAAGGCCATGATCCAGACAAGCGCCAGCACGCGCAGGATAAAGCCGGAACTCGCCGCCGTGTAGCAGACGACCATCAGCAGCGCGAGTCCGGCGACGCCTAACCAGCGTGAGCGTACCGGCCGGGGAGATGCCTTGATACGAGACGTCATACGCGATCCGTCACTTTGCCGCCCAACAGGCCGTTGGGCATGGTCAGCAGAATCAGGATCAATGCGATGAACGCGATCCCGTCTTTGTACACTGAGGTCAGATAGCCCGCCGCGAACGATTCGAGCAGACCAAGTGCGAGGCCGCCCAGCACCGCCCCCGCAGGATTGCCGAGCCCACCGAAGATTGCCGCGGTAAAGCCCTTCAGCGCGAGTAGTGCGCCGATGTCGTAGCGCGTCAGCGAAATCGGGGTGACGAGCACGCCTGACATTGCCCCGAGCGCCGCCGATAAACCGAATGCGAGCATCAGGATCAGCGAAATATTGATGCCGACCATCCGCGCGGCGAGCCGATTGGCGGCGCTCGCCCGCAACGCGACGCCGATCGTCATACGTTCGAGGAAGAACCACAGCGTGGCGAACATCACCAGCGCGCCGGCCAGCACCCACAGCGCCTGCGGCAGCACCGCCGCGCCCAGCCAGTGCAACGGTTCGCTGCCGGAAAAGCCGCTGAGGCTATGGAACTGCTTGCCGAACAGCACGCTCGCGACGCCGCGCAGAAAGATCGACGCGCCGAGCGTGATGATGATGAGCGTCGCAGGCGACGCGTTGCCGGCTGCCTCGATCATCTTCTGCAAGGCGATACCGACCAGCACGGTCACGACGACCGCGAGGAAAGCCGCGAGCGGCAACGCGATGCCGCTATGTGCGAAGAACACCGTGCACATACCGCCAAGCATTACAAATTCGCCTTGCGCGAAGTTCACGACGTCGCTGGCCGCGTAGATCAGCGTGAAGCCGATTGCGACCACGGCATACACGGCTCCGACGGTCAGACCGGAAAACAGGTATTGCAGGAAAGCGGACATACTCGTTCCAGATCGGTGCGGTGGTCGGAAGGCGCGACGATGCGATGCCGCGTTCACGTCAGTTCACGAGACTCCAGTCGTTATTGCGGATTTCCACGAGACGGAATGCGTCGACGGTGAGTCCCAGATGATCGGTCGGCGACATGTTGACCACTCCCGCCGTGCCGATGAAACCACGCGTCTTTTCCAGCGCGTCGCGAACCTTCGCCGGGTCCGCATCGCCCGCGCGCCTGATCGCGTCGACCACCATCATCAGGCCGTCGTAGGCCCCGCCGCCGAAGGTTGAGACCGGCTGGCCAGTGGCCTTCTCGAAGGTGCTGTTGTAGGCCAGCACGACTGGCCTCTGCGGATCGTTGACGGGCAGCTTGTCGGCCACGAGCATCGCCGCCACCGGCAAACGCACGCCGTTCGAAGCGGGACCGGACAACTCGATATAGCTCTTGGACGCGACGCCGTTGTTCTGATACATGGGAATAGACTGCATGCCCAGTTGGCCGTAGTTGCGCGTCAGCACGGCCGGTCCCTGACCGGATGCGCCGGTATTGAAGATCGCCTGCACGCCCGGCGTGTTTCTGATCTTCGTGAGCTGCGGAGTCATGTCGGTGTCCTGTGCGCCGTAGGTTTCGTCGATCAGGATCTGCACGCCGTATTTCGGCGCGACCTTCAGGCATTGCTCCCGCATCGACATGCCGAAGCCGTCCGTACCGGCGATTAGCGCGATCTTCGAGAATTTGCGCGCTTTCATGTCGGCGAACACTTTCTCGCAGCCCATCAGATCGGTGTGCGGACTTTTGAACACGTATTTACGTACCGGCGAAATGATGTTCACGCTGCCTGCCAGCGACATGAACGGCAGTTGCGCGTCTTCGAGTACGGGGATCATTGCCATTGTCGTGCCGGTGGTCGAGCCGCCGATCACCGCCACCACGTTGTCGCTTTCGGTGAGGCGGGTGGCGAAGGTGCGCGCCTTGTTGGCGTCGCTGCCGTCGTCGTATTCGACCAGCTTGAGCGGCCGGCCGAGTACGCCGCCTTTGGCGTTCAGCTGGTCGACGTACAGTTTCAGCGTCTTCGACTCCGGATCGCCGATATACGATGCGGGGCCCGTGGTTGAAAGCACCACGCCGATCCGGATCGGATCGGCTGCCTGCGCAGCGGGAACGACAAACGACAGGCCGAGCGCGGTGGCCGCGCTGACGAGCAGGGTGGCGATGCTGAACATCGGTTTCATCCTGGTCTCCGATATATGTAGTTATCCGAAACAAAAAACTGATTTCGTGGTCAGAAATTGACCTGATGGCCTTGGGTCAGCGTTCCGCTGTCTCCTTCCAGGCGACGATTGCTTCGCTGTTGTCGCGCTGCCCGCCGAGCGTGTCGCGCGCCAGCGCCCAGCGCTCGGTGACGAGCTGCAATACAGGTAACGGCAGGCCGACCGCCTCGCTCAGATCGGCGGCGATCTTCACGTCCTTCGCCAGCAGCCCGACCGCAAAGCCGGTCGCGTATTTCTCGCCGATCACGTGGTCTTTCATCACGATATCGGTGAAAAAATTGCGGGCTGTCGACACGTTCATGATGTCCACCATCGTCGTCAGATCGAGGCCGAACTTCTCGCCGATCAACATGGCTTCCGCGGTCGCGGTGTAGCAAGTGGCCGCGACATAATTATTCAACGCTTTCATCGCATGACCGCAACCGAGGCCGCCGGTAATGAACAGACGGTCGCCCATGGCCTGAAGCAGCGGCGTGACCAGTTCGAGCGCGGGCGCATCGTCGGCGCCAATCATGATCGACAGCGTACCGGCCAGCGCGCGCGGCACGCCGCCCGAGACCGGCGCGTCGATTAAAATGACCTCGTGCTTCGCAAGCTTCGCCGCGAGATCACGCGTGCCGGTCGGTTCGGACGAACTCATGTCGACGATGATCGCGCCCTTGGTTAGACGAGCAGCGAGACTGTCGTCGCCGCCTTGCGTCAGCGCATCGCTCACAATCTTGCCGGTGGGCAGCATCGTGACGATTACATCGCAACTCGCGAGCCCGTGAATGGCGCTGACGCTGTTGACGTTGCTCCGGCCGTCGCCCGTCTGATCGCTCACAAACTGCTCGGAGCGTTGCGGATCTGTATCGAAAACGGTCAGCGGGTAACCTGCCTTCGCGACGTTTGCCGCCATCGGCCATCCCATGTTGCCAATGCCGATAAAGCCCACTTTCTGCATGTCTGTCTCCGGATTGCGACGATATTGCTTGTCGGTCATAGCTGGCGTGGCGGCTCAATCGAGGCCCATGTCCTTGAGCACTTCAGCGGCCTGCGTGAAGCTGTCCACCGCCGCGGGCACGCCCGCATATACGAGGGTATGCATCAGCACCTCGCGAATCTCTTCCTTGCTGACGCCATTCGCGATCGCGCCGCGCACGTGGATCTTCATCTGCGCCGGACGGCTCAGCGTAGCGACGATCGCGAGCGTCAGCATGCTTCGCGTCTTGTGGTCCAGATGCGGTCGATGCCAGACCTCGCCGAAACAAAAACGCGTGACGAGTTCCTGCAACGGCGCGGTCAGTTCCGTCGCCGATTCGATCGCCTGGTCGGCGCCCGCGGGGCCGAACATATCGCGACGCAGCGCGAGGCCTTGCTTGAAGAATTCGTTCTGATCGGACACTTGTGAATCTCCACTCGATTGAGTAACAGTGTTTGCGGGAGTCAGTGCGCGATGCGGCCGGCCGTTGCGCCATAGCGCAACACGTGTACGCCGCCGCTGGCATAGTTTGCCGTGTCGGCGGCAACGCGCTGACCGATCTCAGATTGCATCGCTGCGTCAAGCGCGTCCGCGCTGTCGAACTGACCTTGCCAGATGCAGAAATACGGTGACGCACTGCCGACCCCTTGCGGTTCGAACACATGACTGCTGCTGCGTAATCCCGGAAGCTGCGCGGCGAGCGGCAGATGCGCATCGACGTAGTAACGCCTGAAGTCGTCTTTGGATAAGGGTGGGGGATACAGCACTAATAGCGTGTACATGACGAGCTCGCGTGCAGGCCATGCGCGGGCCTCGCAAATTTCTGCGTACCTGCGACTGGCGGATCGAAAGAAGAGTGATGCCTGAGATCAACTATAAACAGCGCGTGCATGCAAAGATTGTTGAATCATGCAGAGGCGATGTCTGTGTGTGCTATTGCATCGCAGCACGGTGCAAATAGGCGCGCGCGCAACCTCCGGCGTGCGCTTTTGGGGCCTTTACACGGTTGCGCGGCTGGCTCTCCAATGGCTCGGGGTGACCTTGAAGCGTTCGAGGAATGCACGGGAAAAGTGCGCAGCGTCGGCGAAGCCGACTTCATACGCGACCTCGGTTATCTTGCGTCGCGTTCCTGATTCGCCGAGCAGCCGCCGCGCCAGATCGAGACGTTGCGCGAGAATGTAGGCATGGGGCGTCTGGCCGATGTGATCGAAGGCGGTGTAGAGCGTGCGGCGCGACATGCCGCATGCGTTGGCGACGGTATCGGTCGACAGGTCGGGATCGACGAGATGCTGCTCGATGTAGGCTAGCGCGCGTTCAAGGCGTCGTGACACCGGGCGTTGTCCGGACGCGGGCTGATTGAGGGCGAACTGTCTGATCGACGCGCTCATCAACGCGAGAATCGAGTCCTGCATGACGAGCTGCCCGTCGGTTTCCAGCGTGACGCCGTCGCGCAGCAGACCGCCTAGCGCGGCGCGGGCGATTTCGGCGGTGCCTTGGGCCGGCAGCACCGTGCCGAACAGATTTTCGAGTTGCGGAACCCAGTGGCCGGCTTCGCTTTGCGGCAGCAGCAGCGTCATGAAATGCGAGAACTCAGACGTGTCGAACCGATAGGGCACTGACGTGTCGTAGATCGTCCATTGACCCGGCTGGATGATCAGGTCGCGTCCGCCTTGCTCCAGATTGGCATAGCCGCCTAGCTGCCAGTAGATCTTGATGTAGCGCGCCTTCGCATCGGCAACGAGACGTCGGGTACGCATTACGCGATGCGGCCCGACCAACACTTCACCCACCACGCTGTCGCAGAAACGCGTCATTAGCGAGCGTCCTTCGAAACCGCCGGTGGCCGGAAGCGGCTCGATGGCGAGCGGCAGGAATTTCTCGGAGACGCACTGTTCCCAGAGATCGGTCGAGCGCGCGACGAGCGCTTCCGGCTGCGCATGGCGCACGGCGGGTGGCGGTTGCCGAACTTCTGGCATCAGTTTGCTCGACTCTGGCATTGGTGTCTCCGGTTCTGATCTGCTGCGGCAATGTGGTGACCGTCGCGAGGAAGCCGCTCAATATTAACGGCCATGCCGGTGCGGGTCCTACCCGGCAAAACCCGTCCGCCGATGAACCTTCGTTGCCAACGCCGCTCAGGAAACGTTGGGGTAGTGATCGAACCGTTTGCCTCACCATCTGCCGCAGCGGGGCATTGGCCGGGTCGTGACGCACCCGCCCAGGCCAGTGCTGATAAGGCGCGAACGACAGCAGTTGCACGGCTGGCGGCTGGATGCGGACGGTGCGCCAGCCGGGAAAACACGTTGCCTAGTTCCAGCGGAATTTTGGCGATCAGACCGTGATGCCAGACCTTGCGACTACGCAGCAAGCGGCGTGCTGGACGGTGATGAAGAGATCGACTACAGCATTGGGGAGCAGAAGCGCTATCGGCAGGATCGTCACCATTCGCGCGCGAATCGCCTGTTAGCGAACCCTGTTTGTAACCAATCGACGCGGTGCAGTCGCTTCGCATGACGATCACTGCGCCGCTAGAAAATCGTGCTTTTTCACGATGTTCACATGTTCTCCGCGGTGGCGGCCCGCCATTGTCCATCGCCCTTCGTGCCGGCGATGTACTACCCTCGCACATGACCGCGAATCTGATATGCATGTTTCGCACATAACTGCTCCTCGTTTTCGAAACGCAGTCAGGTCATAGTCTGCAACTCAGATAAATGTGCAGAATTGCCCTCATGCGTCTTATCGAAAGCTGCACAACGCGAACACCCGGCACCACCGCGCCATCAGAAAGCGACTGCGATGAGTACTTTGAGCGCGTGACCCGGGTCGCCGCACGCGCGCTGAAATCACGAATGTCCGTCGTATGTCTCGACCATCTCGGCCAGCCAGAATTGATGGGCGCAAGCGGGTGCGATCGGGACGTGGTCGTCCATATGCAGGCGTACTATCGCCGGACGCTCGAATGCAAGGGACCCTTCGTTGTCAGGGATGCGCTGTCCGATGCGGAGTTTGCGCAGGGGTCGCTGGCAACCGGCGAATGGGGGATCCGCTTTTTCGCAGGCATTGCGCTGTGTCTGCCATGCGGCAAGCCCGTCGGTATGCTGTGCGTCATGCACACGACGCCGCGACGCTTCACGCGCGAACAGCGTCAGATGCTCGTGGACCTGGGGCAAATGGTCGAGCACGAAGTTGCGCTGCGCAAGCTGGACACCTCTGATCGTTCGCAGGTGCTTCAGGCGATCGACCGGCTTCAGGCCCAGAGTGCGCTTTACGTCGACACGTTCCATCGGACTCCGGTCGCTATCGCGCATATCGGAAAGGACTGGGCGTGGCGGCACATGAATGATGCCTGTGCAAATTTTTTCGCGCGCTCTCGCGCTTCGCTGACGAAAACGAACATACTCGATCTGCTTGATGCGAACGACCGGACCCGGCTCGAACAAGCGGTGCAGGCACTCAATCGTGGTCGAAGTGGCGAAGTGCAGACGCTGGACGTAACGTTCCGGCTGCGCAACAGGCAAATCAAGCCAGCGAGAGTGCAGGTGGCACTGAAGCAGACCACGTCGGCGCGCGACGGAGGCTGGCTCTTCGTCATTCACGATACCGGGGCGGAGCATCAGGAAAAAGCCGCGCGCGACGCGCGAGAGGCCACGTTGCATCGGGGAGCACTCGAGACCTCGGAAGTTCTGCGCCGGGCGCGTGAGCAACTGACAAGCACTGAACGGCAATTAGGAGCCTCGCGTATCGACTTGCGCGCTATTGCCGACAATCTTCCGGTGCTGGTCGGGTATGTCGACGGTGAACGACGATATCAGTTCGCCAACGCAACCTATCGTGAGTGGTTTGGGTTGGACCCGGAGCAGACCGTGGGACGGCTGGCCCATGAGGTTCTCGAGGCTGGCTATTTTGCGGCCATCGAGCCGTATATCCAACGTGCGCTCAACGGCGAACGGGTCGAGTACGAGGTGGGCGCGACGCTCAATGGGAGCCAACGCGTCCTGCGTGGTGTGCTGGTGCCGCGTCGCGTTCACGATCGGTCGGCTGACGGTTACTACCTGCTGGTGCACGATGTGACGGAACGAACGACGCTGCTCGATCGCCTGCGGCATCAGGCGTTCCATGACGCGCTCACCGGGCTGCCGAACAGACGATCCTTCCTCGAGAGGCTGGATGAGGCGTGTGCATCAGGCGGCGACGGTCTGGCTGCCATCATGTTCATTGACCTGGACGGCTTCAAGGCTGTGAACGATACGTACGGGCATCAGTGTGGCGACGAGGTGCTGGTTGAGACCGCGCGTCGGATCAGCCGCTGCGTGCGTGACGGAGATCTGGTTGCGCGACATGCCGGGGATGAGTTTACCGTGCTGCTGACCGGTCGCGCAGTCGATCGTGCTGCTCTGGAGAGAATTGCACGGGCAATCCTGATGACACTGAGCCAGCCCATCCACGTCGGGGACAAGGTCGTGCGGTTATCGGCCAGTATCGGCATGCTTCTGCGTGGGCAGCCGGCGTCTTTGGGTGGTGAAGCCCTGCTACGCGCGGCCGACGCCGCCATGTATCGTGCGAAAGTGGCGGGCAAAGCACGTATTGTCGTGCACGAGCTTAACGACTCACCGGCCGGCTAGATCGACGCCGCGCCATGCGGTGCAGGACCGCCCAACCGGGCGCCTGCCGCGCGATTCGTCAGCGCACAGGGCGCCCAGCGTCGAGACCGCTCCGTCGAACTGCGGCGGTGACGGGTATCCGTAGCCCGCGAACTCTTCCGGCTGCCGCCCAGCCGATACGATTTTTTGGGTGCAACGCATTTCGACCATCTTCGCGCCCCAGCGGCCGTCCTTGAACCGCCTGCACCGTTTCAACTTGCGCTCGTTGGCGGATACCGCCATGACAGGTATGGCATCGCGCCCGCACCTTACCCGCCAGCCTTCAAAGATAGCCACCTCTCAATCTGATACGGCGTTTCTTTCGGCATCTGCTGCTATTGCGGACGCTTACTCGCTGGCAAAGTGCGGCGCAGACCGGTTTTACTTCTTGCGATGTTTCGCGCGGCATCTGGCAACAATTGACGGACCGGCTTGCCGGTTCACCACGCCCCAGTTCCATTTTGGCTCGGATTGCATGTCCATTACTGAGTTGCCCGCTGTTCCTGCCGCCCTTGCCGGACTGATTGCTCGCCCCTTGCCCGCCGGAATGCCCGCTAGCCGTCCGCTGCAGGCGCTGCCTGATGTTCCCACCGGAACTGCCAAAGCGAAGGCCGCTCTGGGGTTGAATGCTGTTTCGCCGCACAAGGGATTGCGGTGGCGAGTTACCTGCCAGCATCCTGCCGAACGAAACGGGCTTCCAGCTTGTGATGCATTGGCTGATAGCACACCGTGGGCCGACGCGGCAGAGCAGTGGTTGCAACAAACGGCGAGTTTTATCGCCGACTGTCTGGCGCACAGGAGCTGTGAAACACGAGTCCACTCGCGCTCCATCGGTGCCGACGCTCTCGCCCCGATCAGAAGAACTAAGCAACTTACCGCGGTATGGGGCGTATTGGGCGGTGTCCTCTGGCCAATGCGTGTCTCAGTCGTAGCCCAGGTTGACGGCTGGCCGTTCAAAAGATGGTTTCATCCAATTAGCAAAACAAAATAATGAAACGCTATCTCCAACTGGCAGCAGAATTCGAAAGCCTGATTCTTGACGGAACGCTTGAACCCGGTGTGCGGCTCCCGTCGGTGCGCCAGGCAAGCTGTTCATACCGTGTGAGTCCTTCAACCGTCTTCCACGCTTATTACACCCTTGAAAGACGGGCGCTGATTGTCGCAAGACCCCGGTCGGGCTATTTCGTCGCAAGTCGTCCTTCATTAACCAGCACACTGGCGATTATTCCAGATCGTCGTACTGACGAAACTAACAGTGATAGCCTGACCATCCGCTTCATGAAGGCTCAACGTAGTTGTGCGCTTCCGGGACTGGGCGCCCTGGAGCCCAGTCCTCGGCTTTTCCCGCTTGACCGTATTTCGCGGTTTTTGACTGCGGCAACCCGGAGGATGGTCAGTTCGCAGAACACCTTGTCGGCGGAAACGGCGGAAGCAGCTCTGCGTCGCCAGATCGTGCTGCGCTATCTGGTCACAGGCGTTACGGTTTTACCCGAGGAAATTGTCGTGACGAGCGGCGCGCTCGATGCACTGATCGTTTGTCTGCAGGTTCTAACGCGTCCTGGCGACACCATCGCAATCGAACGGCCCGCTTTCCATGCTGCGCAAGAGGCGATCAAGCGCTTGCGTCTTAAAGTGGTGGAAATCCCTGTCGATCCCTATCGTGGACTCGACCTCGGGGTCCTGGCGGCGGCGTTGCGGCAGCATCCGATACGGGCTTGCTGGTTCACGACTACGCTCCACCAGCCGACAGGCGCGACGCTCTCCGATGAACGGAAAGAGGCGCTTGTCAGGTTGCTGGCGGAACATGGGGTGCCGCTCATCGAGGACGATGTATTCCGCGAACTGCATTTCGGTTTGACGCCAGCGTATCCGGCGAAGCGCTTCGATTCGACCGGTTCGGTGCTGCACTGCGGTTCGTTCTCAACGAGCCTTGCGCCGGGTCTGCGGCTGGGTTGGGTAGCGGCCGGCCGCTACGCCGCGAGAATTGAGCATGAACGCTGGCTGACCATGACCCCTGCGTCCGTGCCCGTGCAATGCGCAATTGCTGAGTACCTTGAGCACGCAGACTACGACCGGCTCCTGCGCAAACTGCGTCGCCAACTCGCGTCCCTTCAGAGCTTGATGGTGGCCGCAGTCGATAGATACTTTCCCAAGGGGACGGTTGTATTCAGGCCGCCGGGCGGATTCTTCCTGTGGGTGCAGCTACCGGAAGGGGTAGAAGCGGTTGAGTTGTTTGAAATGGCGAAAGCGCACGAAATTGCGATAGCACCCGGTCCGATCTTTTCATGCGGCCGCGAATTTGGTCGCCACATCCGCCTCAACTATGGCCGGCCCTGGTCTCCTGACGTTGAGAAAGAGATCTACGTTTTGGGCTCCCTGGCGAGGCGCGTAATGGCTTGCGCCTTGAAGTCACAAAGCTGCCGTTAAAGAGCCGTGGGTCGCTTCTTCCGCTGACTCACGCGATGCACGCGTTCGTTGTCGCGCGATCGCTACGCGAAAATGTCGTAGTCGTAGTCGCCAGCTTTGTCAGACAAGGCCAGTGAAAGCCTCTTACCGCAGCAGCGCTTGCGCAAGTGTCGAAGAGTCAGTCAGGAAACCGGGATGTACCGGTTTCATCCTGATGGACAAGGCTCGTCAGGCCCAGAGTGCCAGCAGGCTCAGGCTTCGGGACCCACAGGCAGGAATCTGACCTTTCAATGCGGCGGCTGCCCATTAGCGTTGTTCTGCGCGGCAACGGCGGCGGCCTTGTCCTTTTTCGCCGCTTCGTGATGGCCGACCGCACAGCCCAAGGCAGCACCGGCAACGCCATGGTGCCCGGCGACGTGGCCCGCTACGCCACCTAAAGCGGCGCCCTTCAGGCATCCTTTGCTGTACGCGGCGGACGTCACGGTGAGCGCCGCAATAGCGAAGAGCAGTGCGCAAATTGCTTTAGCTGTTTTCATTGATCGTCCTCTTCGATCGATAACATTTTGTCCCGGACTTCAAATATCGGTCAGTGCAACGATTGCTCGACGCTCAGCGCAGCTACCGCACGATTCGTGCGTTGCCCGATCAGTCCTGCCACGGCGGCAACAATCGCTCCGAGCAGCAGCACGATTACCGCAGTCCATGCAACGTCACTTACGCCAGCCGATGCCGCATCGCCGGCTTCGCGGGCCTTCTGTTCGCCTGTCTGCTTCAGGTCGCGCAACTGCTGAAGCGCCTGGTTGTATGTCCGCTCATAGTTATCTGCAATCTGGGCGGCTTCCTGCCGGGATTTACCCGTGCGAGCGACGATGATGTTCACAAGCGCGTCACGGTCAGTGGCATTCATTGCCGGCTGGCCTTTTTCCTTCAGCCGCGTGAAGAAGTCCTTCAGATCGGAACCGGACGATTGCGGATTGACCGCTGCGTCGCTCGCGGTCGAGGCGGCATCTGCTGCTGCGGAGCTGGCGGCCGAAGCGAGTTGTGAGGGGGCGAGTGCGGCTTTGCCCGATTGGCTCAGCAGCGTTTCGAGGTTCGACTCGACATCGTCGATATTGGGCGAAATGCCACTCTTTTGCAGCGCTGCCTTGGCACCCGACGCAACCGTCGGCGCCACGGCGGCGATGCCTTGGCCCGCCAGCGACAGGCCCTGACCCGCGACGCCGGATACGGCGCCAATCGCTCCACCGGCCAGGCTCGACACCAGATAAGCGGTGCTGAGCGTGGTCAGAGACCAGCACAGAAAGCCGTGCAGCGCACCCTTGCCCGGCGCGCAGCGGCCGGCGAAGAAGCCGCCTGCGACCAGTGCAAGCAGCGTCGAGACGGCGACCCAGATACTGGCGGCCGTGCCGAATCCGCTGAAGGGGTTACGATTGCCGAGTGGGTCGAAGGCAGTCGCGCCGATCGCTGTACCGAGCACGGCGAGAAACAGATAGGTAGTCATCGCAATGACAAAGCCGACGAACACCGCGCCCCATGACAGGCGTGCCGGAATCAAACGGGCGGGTTGGCGGATTGAATCAGACGGGTTCATCAGGAAGCTCCTTGATTAGGCGTGTGGGACTATGGCTTCGGCTTGTTCGGCTAGCGTTTCAGGCGAGTGATCTTCGTACCTTCGAGTGAGATGCCGGCCATCAATCCGGCGTTTGTCAGCACGAGGACTTCGATTGGGCTGGTTGCGCTCGACGTGTCGATGTCGCCGTTTGCGCCGACCTTGAGCAGTGCGACGGTGGCATCCGCACCGGCGGCCCAGCCGTCCAGACGCCGGAACCGAACGAGCGAGTCCTCGGTCAGGAAAACGAATATGAGCGCCTTTGATTGCGCACCGATCTGTGGGCCGAAGGACCCGCCTGCGCTGCTGTAGTAGCCCTCCGTGCGTCCGCCAACGCGCAATGCGCCCTCGCCGTACTGTGCACCCACGATAAAGCCCGCTGAGAGCACGGACGGAAACACGAGCACGCCATATGCTTTGCCGATGAGCTCATGCGAACCTTTGACCGTCGCATACAGCCGTTCGAGTGTCGCACTGACCTCGGCGTTGATTGCGCGATCATGGTCGTCGATTGACCCGGCCGTGTTTGTGGTCGACGGTCTGGTCGTGGTGCAGGCACCGATGCAGAGCGAGCCAATAGCGGCACCAGCAACTGCAACGAAGTGTCGTCTGCCTGATCTGAACATCTTCATCTCCCTTATTCGATTCAGATTGAAACGGAAGCGATGCGCGAGTGACACCGGAAAAGATGCACAGTGTAGGCGGGGCCAGGACCGGGTGGATGATGCATCCGCACCCCGACTCCTGGTGCGAATGTCTCGGGAAAACAGGCCTTGCAGTGCGATGAAGGTGACGTCAATGCGTGTTGGCCGACCTCCGCCATGTGAGCACAGCGGCGCGTGAAAAAGATGAGAGATAGGAAGATGGGCGATGCGTTTGAAGATCGTGAGGCCGCTGAACAGGCATTGATAGATAGGACACTGAAGTAATGATGGCCCCGGCAAGGCAAATGTACTGGATAAGCTGATGCATTCGCTTCTGGCTCACTGTCCGTCATCCGGTGATACTGATGTCGTTCCGGAGCGCAGTGCGCGACGGAAGCAAATGACCAATCTTTAACCTGGAGGTAATCATGGATAAGAACCGTATCGATGGCGCTGCCAAGCAGGTGAAGGGAACGATCAAGGAAGCGATCGGCAAGGTAACGGGAGATCGTGCCACTCAGGCGGAAGGCGTCGCCGAGAAAACAGCCGGCAAGGTACAGGAAAATGTGGGCAAGGCGGCTGACGCCGTCAAAGACAAACTGAAGAAGTGATGACGTGCTAACCCGCGCGCAGCGCCTGATGCTTGTATGCGGGGCGTTTCGCGGGTTGACTGATTGGCTGATTTGTCTGGTAGCGGAGGGTGATGGACGGCGCATCACCCTCCGTCAATCTCCCTGATCTGACCGGTGCTCAAGCCTCGTCGCTGCATTCTGTACAGGCTTGCGTTTGTACTTGGTTATCCAAAATACCGATCGAATAATCGCGCCGACACGATGAAGCGCCTCGAATGACGATGAGTGACCTGTCAGAGTGTTGGATGCCGGGGGGATGGAGACCGGCTGCTCGCCGGAAGCGCCTGATCAGGCGTCCGCTCGGTTGCCGTCGCGTCGTAAGCGATGTGAAATAAATAGCAAAAACCCGCCAGTTCTCTTCTGAGCTGGCGGGTTTTTTTTGATTGCGGGGCGCGAACTACATACGGCGATGAAGTCGCTCAACCGTTCAGTTGCGATTCGACGTTCAGGACGATCCGTGCAACCGGGTTACTGTCTGCAGATTGCGGCGCAAACTTGATCTGGGCGAAGGTAACGATACCGAGAGCGACGACGAGGAGTGCTCCAGATGCGGCGATGCGGGTAAGGTATTTCACAGGGACCTCTTCTTGATGATGTAGACAGAAATTGAACGTAGGTTCCAGACGTGTCGACTCAACTTCAGCGGCATTCTGGTGCGCAACCGGCAACGCCGGACGCGGTGGTCGGATCGCATTTTGCCGATCGCAACGGTTATTGTGCAGTGCAGTATAACACAACTATGATGTCGCATCGGCTGCTTCTTGGGGCTTGTGCAACGCACTATATCGGCTTTTTCCGTCGGTTTAGTGCGTCATCCCGTCGCGAGCGGACGCTTAATTGGCGTGCGCCGGGTTGAAGGGTTCCTCTGAAGTTTTTATGGTTTGCTGCGGCGTGGAGATTCGGCACCGCCTTGGCTGACCGAGTGCCGCGCGCTAACGGTAGCTCCTGTCCGCGTTCTAATCTTTCGTCCTACAAAAAGCTTGCCGGCTTTCTGGTTCATCCGTCATGTAGGCCCAAACTTGGGTCGGGAATGACGGCCAGCTTGTAGCCAGTGACACCATCCGGCAGCAAAAACGCCATGCCTCTGCATTCAAGCACTCCGCACTTATTGGTCTTTCAAGCGTTTCCAAAATTGAAAAGACTTCGAATTCTTTTCAGAAACTGGCCCGTCGGGCCGATGTCGGGCGACGCGAGAACGGCGACCTTGCGATGAAGGGCTTCCATTCCGCGACGTGCGGACTTGTCGAGTTCGGCGGCAAACTCTGAATGTTTGGCCAGAAGTGGTTCGAGCACTTTGCGCGGAAGTCTGTAAATCCTGCAGTAAGTGCGTGCGACCCCGGTAGCCGCGTGAGGCGCCGCGGTGAGCATGCCAATCTCGCCGACGTACTCGCCCGCGCCAATGCAGCCGATCGTCTCGGTTGCTGATGCCGATTGCCGCGTAAGCTCCAGAATGCCCCACGCGACGATATACAGCGCGGGATCGACCGAACCCTCCGAAAAAAGCGCGTCCCCCGGTTCGAGTCGCAACAATTCCAGCAGCGCAGAAAGGCCGTCGAGTTGCTGCTCGTCGAGGCACTCGAAGAGTATGACGTCACGCAGCAGACGGCGCGCAAGCAGCGCCTCGTCGGGGAGCTCGGACTTCGTCAGCTGATCGTGGTGGCTCAGGTCGGAAAAACCGGCATAGTGCAACTGACGACGCACGCTTCGTAGCAAGAGATCCCGGGTGGGTCCGAGATGGCTGGTATTCGCAACGTTAAAAGCGATTTTGTAGGTGTTTCGCCGCGCACCCAGCTGCGCCAGAACGGCGCTTGGCGGTGGCGCTTGCAGAATGTCCGGGCATAGCAAAGTAGCGTGCAGCAGGATTTCGATGACACGATCAGGAAGGGCATGCTCCGAACAGGATATGTCCACCGAAGCGATGCGGCGCGGACTTGGAATGCTGCGGTTAATAATCTCCGCCTTGGCGATCAGGCTGTTGGGAATGATGGCCATGTCGTCGCCGTCCGTGTTGATCCGGATCGAACGCCAGTTGATCTGCACGACGACCCCCTCGATCTTGTCCGCGATCTGGATGCGGTCTCCGACGCTGAACGGTGCCTCAATGCCAACAGCAATGCCGGAAAACACATCGGCTAGCGTATTTTGCAAAGCCAGACCGAGCACGATCGCGACGACGCCAGACGTGGCGACCACGCCGGTGACCGGCAGCGCGAACACCGAGTTCAGAACGATCGCTGCAGTAGCGATATAGATTGCAGCGGCCGCGAGGTCAGAGAAAAGTCTGGCGCCGCGCGAGCGCCGGTCGCGATGAAGCGCGAACCATAGGGTCGCCACGACAATGCGCGAACCCAGCAGCCACCACGCGCCGCCGATTGCACGCAGCCAGACGGCTCCGCTGTCGGCGTGCGCCTGCAATGGCGGAAACACGGGAAAGAAAACGTGCTGTCGGTGGAAGTAAAAGCTGATGGCGATAAAACAGCTAACGTCGAAGGTGAGGCGGATCCT
Source organism: Paraburkholderia sp. PREW-6R (assembly GCF_039621805.1). Lineage (NCBI taxonomy): Bacteria > Pseudomonadati > Pseudomonadota > Betaproteobacteria > Burkholderiales > Burkholderiaceae > Paraburkholderia > Paraburkholderia sp. PREW-6R. The sequence goes on from NZ_CP155075.1 coordinate 349,372, forward strand.
GTCGGAAAAGCGGCGAAGTCCGAGCACGCCCGCGAAAGTAATGGCGACCAGCATGGCAGCCGAGAGAAGCGTCAGGTTCACGTAGTCCTCGTCTGGTGCTATTGCGGCGCTGCGCCCAGCACGCCGGTCGCTAGCGCCAGGGTTGCGGCCGCTGACAAGGCCGCGCTGTATGCATCGGTCGTCGCGTTTTTCGCCTGCAAAAGCTGGGTATCGGCCAACGTCAGATCCGTGATGGAGCCGACACCGTGCTGATAGGCGGCGAGCGCCGCATCGAAGGTAGTCTGGGCAGCGCTGGCGAGCGACTTCGATGCCTGGTACGCCGAAAGGCTGGTGCGCAGGCTGTTGTCGGCAAGCACGATCTCGCGCACGGCTTCGTCACGTACATGCGTCAGTCTGGCATCGGCGCTGTCCGCTTCGGCCCGAGCCTGGGACAGCAACGCCGAGCGGGTGCCACCGTCATAAAGCGGTATCGACACGCCAATAAAGACACCGCCGTTGAAATGATGTCCATTGATGTTCACGGTCGGCGGTTGCTGCCCGGCCGACGGCAGCGCTGTCAAGCCCAGGCCTCCCTCGTTGTATGCGCCGACTGCCGAGAGGAAAATCTTCGGCATGAACTCGGCCTGTGCTGAGCGAATGCTCGCAAGGCTTGCGCTTCGTGCCGCGTCCGCCCCGAGCACGTCGGGCCGCCGCGCAATGGAACTGGCGACGATCGCTTCCACGGAAGTCTCCAATGAGGGCGACAGATCGCGGGACGCTACATCGGCGATCAGGATACGGGTGAGCGGCGAGATCCCCATTGCCGTCAACAAGGATAGGTAGGCGTCTTTCTCGTCGCCGCTGGCCCGCACGAGCGCCAGCTTCGTCTGTGCGGTCCCCAGGCGCGCCTGCGCAACCTCGATGACAGTGCCCGCGCTGTGCTTATAGCGGGCTTCCGCGGCGCTTTGCACGGCTTGCGCGTTACTCAAAGACTGGGTGGCCGTCGCGACTCGCGCCCGAGCCGCCGCGTGTGCATAGAAGGCAAGCGTCACGTTGTAGATGACCTGCTGATGGGCGGCGTTAAAAGCAATGTTCGCGACAACCGACGCCTCTTTGGCGGCCTCGACGACTGCAGCACGTTGCCCGAAGTCGAACAAAAGCCATTGGAGCGAAACCGCTGAGACGGTGCCGTTCGCAGAACCGCTATTGTTGAAGCTCACGCCCTGCGTGCTGTCGTTGCCACTGTTGCCCTGGTAGCCGCCGATTGCGGTGGCGGTCATTCTCGGCAAGTAGTTGCTCTCGGCAATGCCGGCGGCAAGTGCTACGCGTCGCGCGTCATTCCAGGCAATGCGCGTTGTCGTATTGTTCGATTCCGCGAGGTCGATCAGGTCGGGCAGGGAATAGACCCGGCTGGCATCCACGGCGGCAGAGGGCGCGATGTTGGCTAGCGCCGGATTCGCTGGGAGCACGTACCCGTTCGCTGGCGCTGCCGTGTTCCGTTTGCCTGGAATGATCTGGCCACTGGGTGCGGTCGCAGGTGACCAGGGCCGGTCCGGGCGATCCGGCGCCATCTCGAGAGCCGATGTCGCGCAGCCGAGTAGCAGCAAGACGGACAGAACGGCGACGATCGAACCCTCACACCCTCGCATAGCCGGCCCTCGTCTCGTCGTCGCCGACCGGTTGCGTGATTGCGTTTTCCAGCTCTGCGAGAAAGGGGTCGACGATTGCCTGAGACATACTTGAGGGGCTGATGACGTCCTCGTCGTGCGCCGGCAAGGAGGGCGTTTCTGGCGGCAAAGAACGGCTTGACCCCTTCGTTTCAGCGCTGAACGTATCGGCCAGACGATCAAGCCGGCTCGCAACTACCCCGGCCACCAGAGGTTCGCGCCCGGTGCCGATCAGAAGCGGCCCCTGGAGACCAGCGATGGCATCGGCGACACGCCTTCGGCGCTCAAGCCAGCCTGGCGAAGCACGACCGGACGACGGCTCATAGCGAAACAGATCCAGGTCCTCGCGGATGGCGCCCAGCGCCGCCTGAGCGTCGGCGGCGCGCGTCCAGCGCTCAGGATGCTGCTGCATGCCGGCCAGCGCGGCGAGCCTGCGAAGCAGGGCGGCAATGGCGGGATCGACTCGTTGAGACACGCTTACCGGCCAGATCTGAGTGAACGTCAGCGCGACGACCAGGTTGCCGAACAGTATGCCAATCACCCGGTCACGAGCGGTGGTCATGTCGAACGCAGGCGACGCACCCTGAATGACACAAAGAAAAAAGGCAAATGCGATCTGGAAGCCGATATAGGAAATGCGCGGACTGCCGGCGGCGATCCAGCCCGAGAGGAGCGTGGCAACAAAAACGATAGCCATCAGCGCACCGATCGAGGTGACACTCGGCATCAGAAAGACGATGGCTGCGATGCCGGCTGCGGCACCGATCAGGCAGCCGATGATCCGCAACGTCAGCTTTTCGACTGTTTCGGCGGTGGTGCCGAGCGAGACGATGTAGCAGGTGATCAAACAGGTATGGATTCCGGGCCAGTCAAGCAGCGAGTAGACCACGTAGCAGAACATCGCCGCAGCGGTCGTTTTCAACGCGTACCGGGTGTGGGCCGGATTGGTGAACGCGTCCGGGGCGAAAAAGCCGGTCGCGCTTTTTGCCGGTGGATGAGCGGGTAATGGCGTCGGCGGCGGTTCGGCGAAGCCAGCCAGCGCAACGCGCAGTTCCGCCAGTGCCGCCGCCGCGAGCGGCGACAACGCCGACTTGCCTTCGCTACTTTCGAACGAGATATCGACCGGATAACGGCCCTTTCGGAGTATGGCCGCCATCTCATCGAGTGTTTGTGCAATGTGCTCGCGAAGAAGAACGGTCGGTGGCACGCCAGGCTCGCGCGCAATAATGTCCACCGTCGAAAGGATCGCTACAGTGGATTGACTCGCTTGCTTCAGTGCGGCGAGCTCGTGCGGGCGGGAAGTTTTCTCGGCCCCGGCCAGTTTCAGCCAGCCCGGAATGTCGCCAAGTCCCCGTTGCAGATAGGCGTTGAGATGGTTCCGGGCGCCTGCATCCTTCAAACGGAGCACCTTCGCGGCGGTACGCAGGCGCTGCGCCAACTCTCGTTCGGCGAGTCGTCTGGGCGGCGGCCCGATGACGAAGTTGACCACGATCGACACGCTTGCGGGAATGCCGACGAAAAGCCATGCATAGAGAAGCGCCCGGGTTGCGATTTCGCCGATCTGAATGCTACCAAGGAGATCCAGCGCGTAAGCCACGATCAACGCGATAATGCCGCCGACCGGCTTGAGCTTGCTCGCAGACGCCGCAAACAGCATGCAGAACGATATCAGCGTCATGGCAACAAGACGCCAGAGCGGGTCGTCGATCACATGCACGGTGATCAGTAACGCAATGCCGACGACCAGCGTGATCAGCACGAGCATGACAGCGCTTACCACCACGCTCGTCGCCCGGTCAGGCTTGATGACGAAAAAGGCGACATACGTGGTGAGTGCCGGCTCGGGCGTCTGATAGATCTCAGCGACGAGCGTCGTCAGCGCACACAGGATAGCCAGTCGGACCGCAAACTCGAAGCGTCCGGGAAACGGTTCGAGAACAGCCCGAAGCCGTTCCATGGCCGGGTGCGGCTGCTTACCTGCAGGCGTCGCCATGCTTGATCTCGACAACGGCTGTGGCGCCCAGCCTCACGAGCGCCTGAGGGGGATGCTCGAGCCGGATACGCACTGGAAAGCGCTGCGCCACTCTAACCCAGTTGAGCGACCGTTCGACGTACGGCACCGAGCGCGGAAGGTTGATCCGGTCGGTATCGAGTACCCCTGCGCCGATGCCTTGGACGGTTCCTTTGATGGGGCGACGTCGATCGATCATCGAGAAGGCTGTCACGCAGTCGCCGACCGCAATGGCAGGCAGGTCAATCTCCCGGAAGTTTGCGACGACGAACCATTCGTCGTCGTTGACGAGTGTGAACAGAGGCTGCGCCGGTGCGACGATTTCTCCGGACAGGACGTTAAGTCCAACGACGCGGCCATCGTGCATCGCACGAACGGTCGTGTCGGCCAGTGCATGTCGCGCGATGTCGAGCGCCGCCTGGCGCGCACGCACTGTTGCCTCGGCGCCCGCTACCGTATCGATCGCCGCGACGGCGGCCGTCTGCTGGACGTGGGCCTGCTGAAGCGAAGTCATCGCATCATGCTGGGCCGTTTGCGCCTGATCGAGCTGCTGTTCGGAGACATAACCCTTGGCCGCCAGAGGCTGAAGCCGCTGCACCGTGCGTTGCGCGAGGGCGAGATTGGCGCTAGCGCGTTGTACCTGATCCGCCGAGACAGTTGCTGTCGATCGCTGGGTCGACAGCACGCGCCGCTGGGTGTCCAGAGCCGCTCTTGCCACGCTCAGGTCCGCCTCGGTCTGCGCTACGGTCAGCCGGTACGGAACCGGATCAATCTGAAAAAGCAGATCGCCCTTCGTGACGTGCACGTTCTCGGTGACGGCAATGTCCACGATCCGTCCGCCGACGACCGATGCCACGTGTACGACATCGGCGTCGATGGTGGCGTCATCCGTGGACGGCATGACAGAACTCCTGTGCAGGACATAGAGGCTGAAGAGCATGGCCACGGCAACGATTGCAAACGAGATCAGCCTGGCCCAGAGCGGATGGCCGCGGTCGCCCTCAGCTCTCATGGTCCGTGCCCAAACCAGAGTACCCAGACGAGCAGTGCCAGGCAGACGCCGATTGCCGTACAGACAAAAAGCGGAAAGGGCAGGACATTAGCCGATCCGCAGAAGATGAAGATGGCGCGGGCAGCGATCGCGGCAAACACGCCGAGCGCTGCACAAACCATCCAGGCGGGGAAGAATGCGCCGAAAAGCGCGAACGAGGGCGCGCCTCGCGTGGCGCACCCGTTCAACGTACTCAAGGCTAGAACCAGGTAGAGCGCGGGCCGTTGCCTCACAACCGTCCTTTCATTCAGAGTTCGAGAACAGATTCGCCGGTCGCCGCCGATCCCAATGCGCGGTACTGGGCAGCCCATCGACGCGACATGGTCAGGCATTCTTCGAAGGGTCGCCGCAGTTAGCGCTCTTTGCTTCGAAGGGACAGGAGGCCGAGCAGGATTTCATCCCGATGCGCAGCAAGTTCCTGGACGGATCGGGATTTCGTCTGTTCATGCACACCGCGGACAATGGTCTCCCGAATTTCGGGAGTCAACTCGGGCGAGCCGAGTACATGCCACCATGCATTCAGCGGTCCGGTAAATTGCTCGAAGAAGTGCTCGATGCCGCCGTCGCCTCCGCCCAGGTGAAAAAGAAGGCTCGGCCCCATACCCCCCCAGCGCAGACCCGGTCCCCAGCAAACAGCGGTATCCGCGTCGGCGACACTGACCACGCCTTCCGATATCAGATACACCATCTCACGATACAGCGCGGCTTGCAGTCGATTCGCGACGTGTCCGGGCACTTCCTTGCGCAACCGCACAGTGCGCTTGCCAAGACTGCTATAGAAGGCCGAGACGCGTTCGATTGTGTCCTCCGACGTTCTGGTCCCGCCGACAATTTCGACGAGCGGCATCAGATGCGGCGGATTGAACGGATGCCCGATCACGCACCGCTCGGGATGGTGCTCGCAAGCTGACTGGATCTCGCTCATCGTCAGGCCTGAGGAGCTCGACGCGATGATGGTTCTGGGTGGAAGGATGTTGTCGAGATGTCGATAAAGCTCTTTTTTGAAGTCGAGCCGCTCGGGCCCGTTCTCCTGAACAAAATCGCTGGCGGTCACCGCTTCATCGAGATTCGCCGTGAAAGTCAGTCTGGAGCGCGAGGCGCCTGGTGCCAGTCCCAATTCTTCCAGCGCGGGCCACGCCGCCTCGATGAATGCATCGAGCTTCGGCCCGGCATCCGGTGCGATGTCCGTTGCGATGACATCCAGACCCCTGGCAAGGAAGAGGGCGGCCCAGCTTGCCCCTATAACACCCGTGCCGATAATGGCGACGCGTTTAATGTCGTTGCTCATGGCTAACATCCTTCGAGTTGAGTGCGATCAGGCAAAAGCGCTGAAACCGCTTACCGCCTTGCCAACAATTAGCGAGTTCATCTCGCGCGTGCCTTCGTAGGAATAGAGCGCTTCGGCGTCCGCAAAGAAGCGTGCGACGTGGTAGTCGAGCACAATGCCATTGCCGCCGAAGATTTCACGCGCCCAGGCAACAGTCTCGCGCATGCGGGTCGTGCAAAATGCCTTGGCGAGTGACGCATGCTGGTCCAGCAGCTTGCCCTGGTCCTGCAGTTGCGCCAGCCGTACGACCATGCATTGCGAAGCGGTGATATTGCCGAGCATCTTGGCGAGCAGGTCCTGCACCATCTGGAAGGACGCGATGGGTTTGCCGAACTGCTCGCGAGTCTGCGCGTAGCGCAGCGCATGTTCATAAGCGCCCATACTGCATCCGACCGATTCCCACGCGACATACTGACGGGTCAACCGCAACACTCTTGCCGTGTCGCGGAAGGACAGATCTCCCTGAAGCCGGTTCTCTTCAGGAACCCTGCAGTTGTCAAGCGTGATGACGCCGTTCTGCACCACTCGCAGCGCAATCTTGTTCTCGATTTTTTCGACCGAGAAGCCCGGCGTGGCTTTGTTTTCGACAATGAAACCCTTGACCTGATTGTCTCCAACATCGCGTGCCCATATGATCGACAAGTCGCACCACGGCGAATTGCCGATCCATCGCTTCTGACCATTGAGAACCCAGGTATCGCCTTCTCGACTGGCAGTTGTCAGCAAGCCTCCTCCGGCGCCCGATCCGACCAGCGGCTCGGTCAATCCAAAGCATCCGACTTTCTCCAGCCGTGCCATCGGTGGCAACCACTTCTGCTTTTGCGCTTCGGATCCGCCGAGATAAATCGAGCCCATCGCGAGGCCACTGTGAACGCCGTAAAAGGTGGCAATCGACGAATCCACGCGAGCCAGCTCCATGGCGATAAAGCCGTCCAGTAGCGTACTGCCGCCCGGACAACCGTAGCCCTCAATGCCGATGCCGACGATACCGAGTTCCCGGATGCCGGGAATCAGTTCGAACGGGAACGCATCCTCAGCCCAGTACTTGTTGATGACTGGAGCGACCCGGCTTTCCATGAACGAACGTACCTGCTTTAGCAGCGTTCTCTCGGGCTCGCTCAGGAGCTCATGAATCAGATAGAAATCGCTGTCGGGGGCCGGAGGCGGGCGGTCTGGTTTTGAGCTGGCATTCATTGGAAATTCCGTCATCAGGATCAGGATGCGTTCGAAGGGATGCGCAAATAGTCATGAATAACTTCCCCACCACCAATTGTCAGATCGACCACCATATGGATTGCCGATATGACCTCGAGTACGGGCAGCTTTGCGACAGGGGCGAAACAATGAGGATGCAGTTCGAGAGAACCGGGTCCAGTCCAGGCCCCTTTGACCGTGACGTCAGTCACGTAATATTTCACCAGTTCGCAGACTCTGGCTGAGCCGTCGACGTGCGGCAGAATCTTGAGCAGGAAGCCTGGCGCCGCGAGCGTATCCTTCACGGTGCCGTGATCCAGCGGCGCGTATTTATAGGCCATCGTTGCAGTCGCAACGCGCACGCCGTTGTAGTCGAGGGTCCCGACCAGAGCGTCGTTGCGAATTTCGAGCTTCGGTTGGGCAAGGACTTTTGGAAAGCCGAGCAGTTCCCGACCGGAGGCAATGCCCGCTTCATTATCGAGATACATGGCATGAGTGAAGCCGCCGGACTCGCCGTTATGTTCCACCGGGATGACCTGACCGGTCTCGGTGTAGGACCCAAGACCACTGGAATCCGGCATGCCAATGAATTCGTATTTAACAAGCGGGGCGGCCGGACGCAGCGGCGCTGGCACGATGCGGGCAAGAGCGTCGGGATCGGTACGATACGTGATGATGATGGTTTCCCGATCCACGAAGCGGAAAGGAAACCGTGGATAAGCGGGGCTGCTGATCGGCATCGCGTAAGCGCAATCGCGGACTTCGTTCTCAGTCATGGAAAAGCTCCAGAGTGCGCCGGCCGGTAGCCGTCCGACGCGTTGCCAACAGAGGTGTTGCTTCCAGAATTTTCAGGTAGTGGCAGTCATGCGGCGCCCTCGAAGCGCGCAACCACGCCGGCATCGTTGAGGCGTGAAATTTCGGTGTCGTTAAAGCCTAATTCCCTGAGGATTTCCGCTCCGTGCTCGCCGAGTTGTGGCGCGAGGCGGGGTTTGACCTTCTCCTCTCCGCCTATGTGGATGGGATTGCTGATCGTGCGCGTAGCGGGCCGACCTGGCACGTCGAGCGGAACCACGATTCCATTGGCCGCCAACTGCGGATCGTTGATGATCTCTTCAGCGATTTGCACAACACCGAAAATGACGCGGGCTGCGCTGAGCGTTTGTTTCCAGAAACTGAGCGGCTGACTGGCGAACAACGGGTCGAGAATCTCGACGAGCGCGGCCGCGTTATCGGTGCGCCGATCGTCGGTGAAGCGCGGATCGTCGAGCAGGTCGGCGACCCCTACCGCGCGAGCGAAAGCTGGCCAGTCCTTGCGTTGAGCCGCCACCAGCAAAATCCAGCGACCGTCGGCCGTCTGATAAGGATTGAGCAGCGCGTTGGGTGGGTTTTTCCGGTCGTGCTGGGCGAAGAACTTTCCGCCGTTGAGACCACCTTCAACCCACGCCGCCGCTGCCCAGATGCCGTTGGCGATCAGTGACGTCGACACATGACCGCCTTTGCCGGTCGTGGCACGCACATACAACGCCGTCACAATCGCGGCGTAGAGGGTGGTTGCCGTGGCATGATCGCCAATCCCCGGAATGGGTAGCGTCGGCGGGCTCCCGGCATCGTGGGTGACCTCCATGAGGCCGGATCGGGCCCAGTAGGCTGTGACATCGAAGCCGGGAGTATCGGCTTCGGGCCCTTCGGAACCGTAGCCGGTAATATCGGCGTAAATCAGCTTTGGATTAAGAGAAGAAAGAGCCTCGTACGTTACCCCCAAAGACGCCTTTACACGTGGCGGGAAATTGACGACCACCACATCGGCCCATTGGACGAGTCGCGTGAGTACCTCTTTGGCACCGCCGGACTTCAGGTCGACGGCGATGCTGCGCTTATTCCGGTTCGTCAACTGCCACGCGTAGTTGGTATCGGCTACCGGGTTTGGTGGCATGCTGGAGAAGAAGCGGTAGATGTCGCCCGTACCGGGCGGCTCGATCTTGACTACGTCCGCACCGAAGTCGGCCAATATCGTCGTGGCGGCTGGACCGGCAATATAGCTCGCCAGATCGAGCACCTTGAGACCTGAAAAAACGTGTTGTCCGTCAATCATGGAAGTGTTCTCGATTTGGGTTCAGATATTGACTCGATCCAGACCCGGTAAGGTCACGGTCGCGGGGCGGAACAGTGAAAGGATCAGGTATTACCGACCCTTGAACCTGGGCGCACGCTTCTCGAGAAAGGCGGTGGTGCCTTCTTTTTTATCTTCGGTCGCGGCGCATAGTGCGAAAAGCTTTCCCTCCAGAGCGAGTCCTACCGGCAGGGGTGCATTGAGTCCCTGGTTGACTGCATCCATCGCATAAGCGACGGCAAGCGGTGCGTTGGCAGCAATCTGCTCCAGAATCGCCTCGGCGCGAGCGATAAGACCGTCGGCCTCTACCATTTCATCCACGAGTCCGACACGGAATGCTTCTTCTGCCGATACCATTTCGCCAGTCAGGATGAGTCGCATTGCTACCCCTTTTCCGACCAGTCGAGGGAGCCGTTGCGTACCCCCAAAGCCAGGGATGAGCCCCAATCTGATTTCGGGCTGGCCGAACTTCGCGCCCTGAGCGGCGAGCCTGATCGTACTGGCAAGCGCGATTTCACATCCGCCACCGAGTGCAAGGCCGTTCACCGCCGCAATGACTGGCTTGCCGAGATTTTCGATCTGGTCAAGCAACGCCTGGCCCGCGCGAGTCTGACTTTCGGCTTCAATCGGCGTGGCCTTGCTGAGCTCGCTGATATCGGCACCCGCAATGAATGCACGCTTGCCTGCGCCAGTTATGACGACGCCGCGAATCTGCGGATCGGCTCGGGCATCTTCGAATGCCGTGCGCAATTCCATGATCGCCTGCTGGTTCAGCGCATTCATCACGTCGGGACGGTTGAGCGTCACATACGCTGTTGCATTTCGCTTTTCATAGAGAATAGTGCTGAAGCCGGGGTGAGGTAAATTTTGCGACATCAGATCTTGTCTCCCGCATTCATGGGGCAGACGGGGCTGCTGCTTCATGCGCAACGGTTACACCGCAGCGCCGCCACTCGTCTTTGCTATTTGCGAAACTTGGCACTGCCGGGTCAACGTAAGTCACTGCTAGTGGTTAGACGGTTGAAGGTCATGGCCGTGACACTGACGACAACATGCGCATTGCCGGGCGGGATCAGGACAAACGACCTGATCGCCGGCGCATTTTTAATCCCGGTATTCGAATTCGCGGTATGACGATTAAACGCTGACCCGCACGTGACAAATGCGAGGACTGTCGCGGAAGCGCTTGAATTACGGATAATTCGCGCATCAGTCGCTGTTCGCGAATCAGTTTTTTCCGTGGATGCCCAAGTCGGCCAACTCCGCGAGGCGATTCCCGTTTGACTTCACCTTACGCTGTGCGCATTGTCCAGACCGACCTCAGCGATTCATGCTGATCTTAAGTCTTCAGCGCCATGCCGCCTATGTGATAACTCACAACGCGACTAGCTATCTTTACAATGCCGGTACCATGTCGCCGCAACCGACTGGTGGTGTCTTTGCAGGCATCGCAAAACCGACAGGCGAAGGTCTCATCGCTGTGAACCACGAAGTTTGATTGCGATATTGAGCTTTGATACCCAACTCGCGTCATCGAGGCGGGCTCCGAGAATTTTCTCGATTCTTTCCAGCCGGTGGTTGAGGGTATTCGGGTGAATGCCCAGAACGCCCGCGGTGACTTTTCTTCGCTGCAACTGATGAAAGTAGGTCTCGAGTGTCTCAAGCAGTTCGGGTTCGCTAGCGAGCTGTTCGACCAGAGAGACGAGATAGCGCAGGGCATTCTTCGCACCACGGACGCTCTCTTCGACAATGATTTCCGAGTACAGCCGCACGCGCTCTGCGTGGGCGTTGCCACGGCCAAAGCTGAGCGCGCGGATTGCTTCCTCTGCGGACATGGCCCACCCAGCCGCACCCTCGCCGGTGAGGCCGATACCGATCGCCTTGATTTCCGGCATGGTGACCATGAGCGACGTGATCTGCTTGCCGACCTGACGATCGCTTGCGCTCATCAAGTCCCCGATCCGCGAAGGTATCCAGACGAGTAGTTGACCTCGGTACCAGATGTCCACTAGATCATCGAGAGGCAATTTAAGCCGTCCGCCGGTAGCAACCACAATCCGGTCCAGTTCGCTTTTGAATGTGGGCGAACTGCTGTCGATCGAGTCGATTTCGATAGCGAGTGCTATTCGAGGGGCCGCTGCATCAAGTCGTAGAGCGGCTGCCGTCTTGGCAAAACCCTCGGTGTCCTCGGGGTAATAGAATATGATGCTCTGCAGCTGATAGCGTAATGAGTCCCGCCACCGAGCCTGCTTATATTGTTCATCCAGATAAGCCTGGGAAATGATCTGCGCCAGAATGTCGAAGAACTCCATCAGGAACGGAGAAATCCGAAATAACAGTTCATCGCGCAAAAGGTCGCTTTTATCATCGGTGTCCGTATAGCAGCACCATAGCTCACGAGACCCGAGTCGGAACGCCCTCAACAGCACATCAAGGGGCACGCCCTGATGCACGCGGCGACGCCCGAAGTCCTTGAAGACTTCGAAATTTTGCGCCGATGGAGAGTTACCGGACAACAGCGTATCGAACCAGAGCTTCGCAGCCCAAGCGATCGAGTTTCGGGTGTCGAGCTTCGCCGGAGAGTCGAGATCGGCGTAGGGTGGGATATTCATCAACACCGCATAGACACGATCGACGACCGTGTCGATATGTGAATCGAGTCGCTCGGTCCACATCTGCAGATCCGGCGATATTTTAGGAATGTTCATCTTCACGTTTTGCTTGCCTCCGCAGGGTTTTGCCACTGCTCGCGTGGTGACGCCGTCTCCCGGCGCATGGCAGAGTCACTGTCACTCGCGCGCGATCCTATTGTGCGCTTCTCTCGTGAAGCTGAGCCGCGATGGCGCATGATAAATGCCGGGGCAAGGCAAATGAAGGCCTGACGCATTGTCATAATCAACAAGCGATCTGTAATTTTTCACAACGATCAAGCCGGCGTCTTGAAAATGAAAGACACAAGCCCGCGAATAGCTCGATATCTTCCGTTCCTTCTCGCAGGCAGCCAATGAGTTCGATCAAACGGTCTGCACGCCGTTAGCTATCCGAATGAATGGGTTATCTTCTGGAGAATCCGGATAGACGATCGCACGATAATGGCAAGCAGGAAGACACGCGCTTCGTGGCGTTCGTGTACGTCGGCCGGAGCGGCGAGATCTTTCGGCTGTTCAGACCGAACTGGTTGCGATCACAATGAGGACGGGTGTCGGTCTTCTCGTCCTTCTCGCAAGGTTCGTCTATTTCCCCGAAGAGCATCAGACCCATGTTCAACCATCCGGAACATTCAATGTTCGTCGGAGCGATTCCGATTGGGGATGGCGCCGATCATCAACGGCTTGAATCGAAAGCTTTCATTGATCGTTTGAGTTTGTACTGGCTCTGCATGGTCGACATTTTGGAATTGAATCGACGCGAGGAACCCGGAGCGCTTTTAAATAGAGATCTTCCTTTCTGTACGGCCCCTGGATCGGTTAAAGCCAAACGGAGACCGGCGGGAGTCAGCGCTTCCAATTTCTCTGCGTAAAGTCAGGACCGGTTCGATGCGATTGCCCACCATGTGGCCGCCCGGCCCCGAGCGACACACGCGTTCCGAAACCATTTGAGGTCATGCTCTCGCATCCAGTGGTTGCGGCGTTCATTCCGTGTGTCGCCGCCCACGACGTGTCGTGCCATCCCATGCACAGAGGACCTTACGGCATCAGCACCACGCGCGCACGGTCTTCAACGTTTGCCCACTGCAAAGCGACCTCGGCAAGCGGCGCCGTACGCGTCGCGATCTGCCAGTGCGCGGGTATGGCGGCTTCCAACACCTCTTCGACGGCGTGCAATAGCCGTGTGAGCGGCACGCTGCCCATCCCGCTGCCCATCAGCGTAATCGCCGTCGCGCGCAAGGCGGCGCCCGGCAACTCGAATGCGTCGCCGCCGATCGATCCTATCTGCACGAAGCGAAGCGGATACCCGTCGGGCAATGTTTTCGCTGCGCCAATGAGCAAAGCGCGCGCGCTCGATCCCCACAAATAGTCGAGCACCACGTCGACGCCTGCACGGAAATGCGGCTCGAGCGCGTCACTCAACGCACGTTCGTCGTCCTCAAGCGGGATGACGCTGTCGGCACCAAGCGCCTGCAGCGCGGCGAGCGTCGGTCGATGTCTACCGGTTGCGATCACCTTCGCCGCGCCGAGGTGCTTCGCGATCTGCACGGCAAGACTGCCCGACACGCCGGTCGCGCCATTGATCAACACCGTCTCGCCGGCGATGAAACGGGCGCGCTCCTTCAGCGCCGCCCATGACGACATCCCCGGAATGGCAAGCGCGGCCGCCACGTGTGGCTCCAGCGCTTCGGGCAGCGCCACGCAGTGCGCGTCGGGGACGAGAGTGCGTTCAGCCAGGCCGCCGAACGGTGCTGTCGGCGCGAAGAAATAGACGGGCGAACCGTCCGCCCGTCGTCCCGCTCCATCCACACCTGCCACGAATGGAAATGCGCCCGAGGACGAATAATGCGTGCCAGAGGCGCGCGAACGAGTCACGTGACTCAGTGCCGATGCGTCGACGTCGACTAACGTATGTCCTGCGCGCGGTGCAGGCTCGTCGAAAGACGCATACACGGGCGCATTGCCCTTGGTGGTTATGACAGCCGCTTTCATGCGCGCACCTCGTTGGCCAGGTGCTCGTCCATCAACGCGCGCAGCGCAGGATCGCGGATCTCGAACACGTCGAAGAGCCCGAGTGCGCGCAGTGCGGGCACCGCGGCGACGATATCGAATGCGGCGTCTGCACGCGCCGCATCGTCAGCGTTCCGGTCGGCCCACACGCGTGCGTTGATTAGAAAAGCGCCGACAGTGCCTTTGCGAACGGTGACACCATTGAAATCGCAAGCATTCATGTGGTCGGGTAGTAACTGGTCGGATCGCATCGGATTCTCCATGGGTAGTGATGCCCCAGTCTAGGCGTGCACAATCGGCGCGGCTCCGGTATAAAAGTCATTCAATACCGTTTTCTGGCCACTGCGATGCCCAACCCGAAACATGTGCCAC